>NC_017096.1:0-311620 GCF_000284335.1 Caldisericum exile AZM16c01 | reverse complement strand
TTCCAGCAGCACCAACAAAGGGAAGACCTTGGATATCTTCATCTCGCCCAGGGCCTTCTCCAACAAACATAATTTTTGCATTTGCGGGACCAACACCTGGGACGTAATGTGTTTTTGTTTTGTGTAAGTCACATTTCATGCAGTGCCTGATGTCGTCTTCTATTTCTTTGAGCATTGCTTCTTTATCCATCGATCTTTCCCACTCTTACAACCCCATAGGTATCATCAAGAAGTCCCTTAAGATACGAATCAAATTCGTCCTTTTGAATACTTTCTATCTCTTTAATGATAGAGTCAATCGTTCTAATGTATCCCTGCATGAGTCCTGAAACACCATTTTTTTGCATTCTTGAAGAAGTGCTTTCGAGACCTAAAATCATACTTCCCAAAAGATAATTTTTTGCATTTACGAATTCTTCGTCTTTGAGGCCCTTCTCTCTAATATTGCTTAACTCTTCAAGGATTATTTCTCTTGCAACATTCTCGTATTTTGGAAGAGTTGAAGCATAAATAACTGTGCCACCAGTATCAATAAGTCTTACAGGATAGGCATAGACTGTATAAACAAGGCCGTGTTCTTCACGCAACTTCTGGAATAGCCTCGAAGACATATTTCCACCCAATGCAACAGTGAAGATTGAATGTAGGTACGATTCGTGAGTAAAACTCTTCTCGCCTTTTAGAGTTATCGCAAGGTGGAGTTGCGCAGTTTCTTTCGGGTAATTTATCTCAAGGAATTTATAGGGAATAGTTTCTGTACTTGCACCGTTTTCTCCAATTCGAAAATCCTTAAAGTATTTTTCTACAAGTTTTTCTGCCTTTACTTGGTCAATGTCCCCAACTGCTGAAATAAAAATGTTTCCTTTAACAAAAAAACCTTCAAAATAGGAGACAATATCCTCGTAAGTTATTGAGCGCACACTTTCCTCTGTCCCAAGAGGGTTCCTTGAAAGAGGAGAATCTCCCCAAAGGGATCTTAAGGCTTCTGTTTGACAGATATCCTGCGGGTCATCGTAGAACTCATAGATTTCTTCAAGAATTACTTCTCTTTCTTTTTCCAAAAGGTCTTTATTGAATGTAGGATTAGTTAATATATCGGATAAGACATCAAAACCTACTTCAATGTCCTTTCCAAGAAGTTTTACATAAAAAAGAGAATATTCAGAGGAGGTATAGGCATTAATCTCTCCTCCAAGGCCCTCAATTGCCTTGGAAATCTCAAATGCAGAGCGATTTTTTGTTTCTTTAAAAACCATATGCTCAATGAAATGAGCAATACCGAGTTTATTGGTTTCGTAGCGTGAGCCTGACTTTACAAACACGCCCAGTGATACTGACGGAAATGTGTGGTTCTCCTCGACAAAATACCTTATATCGTTTTTTGAAATTGAGATTTCAAGGTTTTCGCTCATTCTTTTTGCTCCTTGGATTTGTTTTCACTTTTCGAACTTTTGCTTCCGTCATCAACTGCCTTTTTACTGAGTTGGATTTTACCGTCCTCTTCGATTTTTATAACTTTTACTTTTACCTTATCGCCTATATGGAGTTCTTTTCTAATATCCTTTATGTATTTATCTGCAATTTGTGAGATATGCAATAATCCCACATAGTTTGGAAGTATCTGAACAAGCGCACCAAAATCTTTAAGTTCAACAACAACTCCTTCGTAGATTTTACCTTCTTCAGGCTCGGCAAGAAGTTGATTTATTCGTTCAAGAATTGTATTAAGGATATTCTCATTTGGTGCGGTAATATAAACTTTTCCGTCAGGTTCAATATTTATCTCTGAATCAGTTGATCCGATGATGCTTCTTATTGTTTTACCACCAGGACCGATAAGTAAACCAATTTTATCGGATCTAATTTGCATCGTGTAAACTCTTGGTGCATAAGGAGAAATTTCTGGGCGTGGTGCAGGAATAACTTCTTTCATTTTCTCAAGTATATAAAGGCGAGCCTTACGTGCTTGTTCAAGCGCAATCCTTAAAATATCAATTGTTATACCTTTAATCTTTATATCCATCTGAAGTGCAGTGATACCTGCGTCTGTTCCTGCAACTTTAAAATCCATATCGCCAAGGTGGTCTTCTGCACCTTGAATGTCAGTTAATACAACATACTGGTCACCTTCTTTTATTAATCCCATCGCAATGCCTGCAACAGGCTTCTTAATGGGCACACCTGCATCCATAAGAGCAAGCGTTGAGCCACACGTTGAAGCCATTGACGTTGATCCATTTGATTCAAGTACTTCAGAAACAACTCTTATCGTATAGGGGAATTCCTCTTCCGGTGGTAAAACTGGAACAAGTGCTCTTTCTGCAAGAGCACCGTGACCAATCTCCCTTCGTGTTGGTCCCCTCATGGGACGCGCTTCACCAACTGAGAATGGCGGGAAGTTATAGTAGTGCATGTATCTTTTTGTAACAACTTCTTCTTCAAGGGATTCAATCAATTGCCCTTCACCTTTACCACCAAGCGTTGCAATAGAAAGTACCTGTGTCTGCCCTCTTGTGAAAAGAGCTGAACCGTGTGTCCTCTTTAAGACACCAACTTCAATTGAGATTGGCCTTATTTCATCTGGCTTCCTTCCGTCAATTCTATTCCCTTGAAGTGTCTGTGATCTTATATAATTTCTCAAAATAAGGTCAAAAATCATATTTACTTCTGAGACCTTTTCGGGATATTTTTCTTCGTACTCGGTTATTATACCCTTCTTGATCTCTTCAAGTGCTTTTTCACGAGTGAGTTTCTCTTTGTTTTCAAGGGCAAGTTTAATTTTATCAAGGATCTCAGATTCAATTTCCTGCTTCAACGCTTCATCAATGATAACTTCTTGCACTTCAACCTTTGGCTTTCCAATTTTCTTTGCAAATTCTTCCTGTACTAAAGAAATCTTCTTAATCTCCTCTAATGCAACCTGCATTGCCTGAAGCATCATTTCTTCAGATATTTCCTTTGAACCTGATTCAATCATGATGAGTGCATCTTTTGTCCCTGCAATACTCAAATCAAGAAGACTCTTTTCATCAAGATCATTTTCATCGGGATTAATGACAAATTTACCGTCAATAAGACCAACTTTAACCGCAGAAACTGCCTCGTAGAAAGGCTCATCTGAAATAAGAGATGCTAAAGATGCAGCGTTTATTCCAAGAATAGCTGGCGAAATAGAACCATCCGCAGAAAGAACGTAAACGACAATGTGAACTGGACGTCTGAATTGGATTGGAAACATCGGTCTTAAAGGACGATCAATAAGGCGAGAGCCAAGAATCTCTTCGTCGGTAGGACGCCCTTCCCTCTTATAGAACCCTCCAGGGATTTTTCCTGCTGCATACATCTTTTCGAAATAGTCAACCGTCAATGGGAAAAAGTCTGTTGGCTCTGCAGGTTCATCTCCCATTGTAGAAGTGGCAAGCACCTGAGTGCCGCCGCATGTTGCAAAAACGGCACCTCCTGCTTGCTTCGCCATCCTGCCTACTTCAAACTCTATTACCTTTCCGCCAACTTCAACACTTACTTTCTCAATCATAGCCTTATGCTCTCAAATTCAATTCTTTAATAATTCTTTCGTAACGCCCTTTGTCTGTTTCCTTAAGATACGTAAGGAGTTTTCTTCTCTCACCAACTAACTTAAATAGGCCTCTTCGAGAAGCAAAATCCTTTTTGAATTGTTTTAGATGCTCTGTAAGGTTATTAATACGCAACGTGAGAAGTGCAATTTGCACTTCTGGAGAGCCAGTGTCACCTTCGTGACGACCAAACTTCTTAAAAATTTCTTCCTTTTGTTCTTTTGTAATCATTTTTTTACCTCCTATAAAAATTTTTATTTCGCTAATAACAAAGGAAACCGTATGGAGGGTTATACGAGTTTCCCTTGCTAAAAGCAAAGATATTATACAATATTTTACATCTTTTTCAAAAACGAAGGCAATTTGGAAAATCAATCTTGTAAAATATAATTGTTAAGTATGAAAAAGATAGCTGAATTTATTGAAAATAATACATCATTTATTATAACGCTTGGAATACCGCTAGGACTTATATTTCCGCAGTTTTCTATTTTAAAACCATATCTAACTGACTTTTTGATGCTCGTTTTGTTTTTCACATTTCTCAAACTTGAATTTCAGGACTTATTGAAAATTTCAAAAAAAGTGAAACTTCTTGTCTTTGCCGTAATTTTAGATTTAATAATCCTTCCTATCATTGTTTTTTTGATTTCGAAAATATTGAAGGTAGAAGATTTTCTTCTTGTGTCCCTTTTGCTTTTTTCAGCAGTGCCAGCAGGAGTTGCCTCAGCCTCTATTACTGATATTCTTGAAGGAGACACAATACTTTCAACAACTATTATCATAATTACCCACGTAATTGCACCTATAACAATTCCAATACTTTTCTATCTACTTCTACGAAAGGTGATTCATGTTGACTATATAAACATTTCTATAACACTCATAAAACTTATTTTCATACCTTTAATACTATCTCAAATATTTAAATACACATTTAAAAAACTTACCCCTAAAATTATTTCGAAAAATAAAATCATAACAACTGTAATTCTCCTTCTGCTTGGAACAACGATTGCCGCTGTAAACTACAACTTCATCATGAGAAACCCAATAGAGGCTTTAAAGTTCATCTTAATGTCTATACCTATTTATTTTTTATTTATGATTGTGCCATTCTATCTTTCACCTTTTCTACCAATGAAAGAGCGTATCTCAATGTTTGCAACAAAGACATTTATAAATGTAACAATAGGGGTTGTGCTTGCTCTATCTTTTCTTGATGCAAAGGCATCACTTGTGTTAACGCTTGCACAAATTCCATGGTCGTTAATGATTTTTCCTTCTCAAATATTTATAAACATAAATAAAAAAGCCCCGCAAAAAAAGCGGGGGTAAAGGAAGAGTAATTTATTATTCGAGTGTGATTTCTTTTGATTTCTTGCCAGTTTCTATCTTTGGAAGAGTTATTTCAAGAACACCATTTTCAAACTTCGCCTGTGCTTTTTCGGGATCTACTTCAGCTGGAAGTGGAATTGCTCTGTAGAAACTTCCGTAAACACGTTCTTCGATAAAGTAATTTTCTTCTTTTTCCTTACGCTCCTTCTTAACTTCACCGGAGATTGTTACAGCATCAGCCTCAACCTTAATCTTCACATCTTTCTTATCAATTCCTGGAAGGTCTGCTTTTACTACGATTTCGTTGTCCTTTTCTATAACGTCAACAGAAGGAGCAAAGGCAATTTGAGTTTCTACAGGTTGAATTTCACCCCTCTCCTTTCTTGGAAGCGCTAATCTTGGTCTTGCGCTTCTCCAGAACTGAGAGAAGATTTCATCAATTTCCTGTTCAAGTCTTCTAATTTCTTCAAATGGATCGTAGATTCTCGCCATATCTATCACCTCCCGCTATATATTATATATAATTTTTTATGTTTGTCAAGAGGCAAAAAAACCTAAAAAAACTTTTTTTCAAAAAACGTTTTAGTGGTCTTTTATCAATTTATCTTCAAGGTGCTCGTTACATTCAAATTGAATATTTGTATGTGCAATACCAAAATCTTTCCTGAGAATTTCCTCAATTTTTAGACGGATGTTTTTGGTTTCTTCAACACTTGTATTTGGCAAGACATTTACATGTGCCTCAAGAAGGGTTGTCTCATCATCGAGTCGCCATATATGGACATGGTGTATATTTACAACACCTGGCACATCACAAACGCTTTTCTCCACTTCTTTTAAATCAATGGTGCTTGGTGTTGTTTCAAGAAGAATAAGGGTGCTTTCCTTAACAATTTCAAATGCCTCATATCCCATATAAATTGCAATAAGGACAGTCAAAAGAGGATCAATCCAGTAGATTCTGAATATCCACATAAAAATTGCCCCAAGAACAACCGCAACTGAAGATAAAGCATCAGAAAGAAGATGAAGATAAGCACTTCGAATATTGAGGTTATGAGCATGCGAATGCAGTAAAATTACACTAATTGAGTTTGCAATAAGACCAACGACTGCAACAGGAAGCATAAGGCTCACATTAATTACTTCGGGTGTTAAAAATCGCAAAATTGCTTCACGAATTAAAAGTGCCGCAATAACAAGAAGAACCGAACTATTTACAAACGCAGAGATTATTTGAGATCGTCTGTATCCAAAGGTAAATCTCTCATTATGCTTTCTTTCAGAAAGTCTCAAGGTCCACAAGGTTAAAATTCCTGATATTGTATCTGATAAATTATGCATTGAATCTGAAACCAAAGATAAACTTCTTGAAAGAATTCCAAAGACAACCTCAAGGACTGTTATAATAATGTTCATAAATATTGAAACAAGCACCCTACCTGATGCACTTTCAATTTCGTGGTTGTGGTTATGTTCTTTTTCCATTTTGCCTCCCAAAAATTCCCTTCTGATTATAATACATTTGTTGTAAAATTTATAAGAGAGGTGAAAAATGGGGAACATAAGAGACTTTGAAACAAATCTCTACTCGAGGGATTTTTTTGACGAGGAACTCGAGAGGCTCAGCAAAAAACGAGATGCAAACATCGGAACTATAATTATTGAAATTGAAACAGAGGACCCTCAAATAATTAAAAAGACTGCAGAAATTCTTTCAATGTCAGTAAGAAGTTACGATATAGTGGGAAGGGTAAGCAAAAACGAGTTTGGAATTATCTTAGAAAACATAAACGAAGATAATATCATCGAAATTACAAAAAGAATAAAAGAAGAGCTTCAAAATAATTTCAAAGGACTTTCAAATCTCCCAAAAGTAAATATTGCATGGAGTATAAGTGGAAGCTTCTTTGGAAATGTTAAAGAGGCATACGAAAATTTAAGAAGAAAAAAATAAAATTCATAATTCTATCACAATTAACTCCATAATGATAATTGAGGTGATTGAGATGGAAATGAAAAATATTAGATTACTTGGAGGAATTGGAGTTTTACTTGCAATCCTTTCAGTCATACCTGGAATTGGAGTTATATTAGGTTTGGCAGGATTGGTGCTTGTGTTTGTTGCAATAAATGAACTATACAAAACCACAAAAAACAAGAAAATATATGATAACTTTCTCGTAAGTTTCATCCTTGGAATAGTTGGAGCAGTTTTGGGTGGTCTTATATTCATTGGCACCACTTTTGGAAGAATTTTTAGGGGTGAAATCTACTATGGCTATATAGAACCTTTTAGAAGATACCCTAACTTCAATTTTGGTTTAAGAAGACACCCATTTCACGTATTTGAAGGACCATTGGATAATTTTAGATTAGGTAACATCAACATAGGCATTATAATTGCATTGGTTGTTTTTGCTCTTATTCTCTACGGCATTTTAGTTGCAAGAAGTTATTACCTTAAAAAATGTTATGATGAGATTGAAAAAGAAACAGGTGTTGAGTACTTCAAGACTGCAGGAAATCTTATGTTTATTGGCTCAATACTTTCAATTGTGCTTATTGGACTATTAGTCTACTTCATTGGATATATATTTGAAGTAATTGCATTCTTCTCACTTCCAGATAAGTTAGAAGTAAACGCCCAAGAGTCCCCTCCTCCACTCCCTTAATAATATTTTTACATATCTTACTTAGGGGTAGCTATATAGCTACCCTTTCTTTTTATTTACAAAATTTCTTATAATTGTTTGAGGTGATAAATGAAAAAGGCAATTAAAAAGTACTATGAAACCGCCACAGAAAATACTATCGATGGTGTTTACTTTGTTGATAGAAGAAGAAAAATTCTATACTGGAATAAGGCGGCAGAAGAAATTACAGGCTATAAGAAAGAGGAAATAATAAATAAAAGATGTTTCGATAATATTTTGAGACATGTAGACGATAATGGCACTCTTCTCTGTCAAACAAAATGTCCACTTGTAAAGGCAATGGAAAAGGGTGAAATCGTTTCTGAAAATGTATATTTGCATGATAAAAACGGTGCAAGAATCCCTATTTATGTTGAGGCAATTCCTGTAAAGAATAGAAAAGGTGAAGTTGTTGGTGCTGTTGAAAGATTCAATCAAAGTTGGGGATTGTCCTTGGTAAGAGAAAATATCCAAAAACTACAAAAAGACGCTTATATTGACCCACTAACTCAAATCCCAAATAGAAGATACCTTGAGAAAAAGATTGAGGAAGCAATAAAAGAGGTAAATGCACTAAAAAGGACGAACGGATTCCTGTTTCTCGATATAGATAACTTTAAAAGACTCAATGATACCTTCGGACATTTTGTTGGCGATAGAGTTTTAAGAGCAATTGCTCAAACCATCCTTTCTAACATAAAACCGCAAGATACTGTTGGAAGATATGGCGGAGAAGAATTTGCAGTAATCCTTAAAGATATTAATGAAGAAAACCTTCGAAAATTCACAAACACATTGAGGATTCTTATAGGAAATTCTTCTGTCGACTTTGATGGAAGTGAAATATCTGCAACTGTTTCAATCGGATGCACACTAATTAAAGAAACAGACACAGTTGAGTCACTCATTAAAAGAGCAGATACTCTTATGTACGAAGCAAAAAAGAAGGGTAAAAATACCTGCGTATTTGGTTAAAAGTATGGTTAAAAATTCAAATCAAAGGGAGAAACAAGTCTTCCTTTGTCAATAACAAGCGTATTTTTCCTTACAACGTATTCAAACTCAATAGGTACAAGGCTTGAGAGGATACTTTCAAATTCATTCATTTTGATACTTCCCTCTCGTAAATATAGTGTAGTTAGAAGTATCTCAAAATGCGGATTTGTGAAGTTATAAACTTCCAGTTTATCGATAAATTTCCTTACGTCTTTTTTCTTTCCATCTCTTTCTACAATAATTTCCTGCTTTTCCGAAATCAAACTTAACGCATTTTCAATATCAGTTTGAGCAACATCTTTAAGCAGATGTCCCACTACAATATTTGTAAATATTGCCTCAAAAGAAGTTATCGATCTTGCAGAATACGGAAGTGGTTTAATTCTTTTTATTACAAGAAGATTTGAAAACGCCTCGGTAAGTTTCTTAAAAATTTTATCAAGATCAACTTCCTCTCTTAAAAAGAAATCAAAATACTCATCCTCTCCAACCATCCCAACGCTCAACGGAAATCCCAACTCCAACTGAACTCTTTTATTAAACCCTTCGGTAAATTTAAGCGGAAGACCTGTGCGTCTTAATCCACGTTCAATAACTGTCTTCATATCAAGATGCCCCAAATAAAAAATTGCATAAGGACGCTCAAAATTAACTCTTATTCTCATATTTCTATTATATAGGATTTGGTTAGTTTAGCTATAACTTCTTCAATTCTATTTAATTTTGAATTCCATAAAAGTAGTGAAATATTACCTCCTATTCTATTGTAATATATTACTTTTTGTGTTATAATTTTCTGGAAGACGAGGTGAAAAGATGCTAAAACTTGAAAACATAAGTTACATTGCGGACAATAAGTTAATCCTGAGAGACATTTCCATGGAGTTTGAAGAAGGAAAAAAATACGCAATTCTTGGTGTAAACGGTGCTGGGAAAAGCACACTTGGATACATCATAATGGGACTTGAGGATTACAAACCAACCTCGGGAAGAATTTTCCTTGATAACGAAGATATAACAAGTCTATCAATTTATGAGCGCTCTAAAAGGGGCATAACACTTGTCTTCCAAGAGCCACCGAGATTTGAAGGAATTAGTATTAGCGCGTATTTAACTCTTGGAGGAAAACTAAAAGTTGAAAGAAAAGAAATTGAAAATATTCTTGCAACAGTAGGTTTAAATCCAAAATTATACATAGCAAGAAAAGTTAATGGAAGCCTTAGTGGCGGTGAAAGAAAAAGGGTTGAACTTGCATCTATTTTAGTTTTAAAACCAAGATACGCAATCCTTGACGAGCCAGATTCAGGAATTGACATTATGAGTCTTGAAATGGTAAATAACGTACTTAGTTATATTGCTTCATACGGCGGAACACCTATTATAATTACCCACAGAGAAGAAATGGCAACAAATGTTGATTATGCCTACCACATATGTAATGGCATAGTCCTTCATAAGGGAGATGCTTTATCAGTAATTGAGGAATACAAAAAAGAGTGTGGCATATGCAACCATCCGAATGCACCTGAAAGAAATGAACAATTAACAAAAGGGGGGGTAGCAAAATGAGTGTAAATGTTGTTAATGAATACAAACAAATCATCGACACTCTTGAAAAAAATGGGTACGATGCTTCGAAATATTTTGACAAAAAAGTTGCATCAATCATCATTAGTGGGAATAGAGTTATCGGATTGAATAATGTGCAAGGCGTAAAACTTACACCAACTCAAATAGAAAATGGTGTTAAAGTGGATATGGAAATTGAAGAAGGCGTGATACTGCCAATTCCAATACATGTATGCACTGGCTATGTGGAGAAAAAGGGACTGCAAAATATCATCTTTAATATTCGTATAAGAAAGAATGCGAAAGTGAAATTCACCGCACATTGCGTGTTTCCTCAGGCCGAAGAATTCACTCATAATGCAATCTCAAATGTCATTGTTGAAGAAGGCGCTGTGATGGAATATACAGATGAACACTTTCATTCAGATCTTGGAACGATAAGCCTTAAGACAATTACAAATGCAAAGGTTGAAAAAGGTGGGATTTATAAGAATAGTTTTACACTTACAAAAACTCGGGTAGGAAAACTATATGTAGAAATGAATCTTGATCTTGGAGAACAAGCCGCAGGAGAACTTGTATCAAAGGTAAAAGGAAGCAAAACCGATGTGATTGAAATTAAAGAAACTTTAAACCTCAATGGTGCTCATGCAAGGGGAATTGCAAAATCAACGGTTGTTGCACTTGATGAAACAAAGGCAAATATAATAAATGTAGCCTATGGGAATGCTCCATATTCGTATGGACACGTAGAGTGTAACGAAATTACAAAAGGCGATAAAGTCGATGTGAAAACCGAACCAATCCTTAAAGTTGTAAACGACCTTTCGGAACTTACTCACGAAGCATCCATAGGAAGAGTAAACAAAAGACAACTTGAAACCTTAATGGCAAAAGGCTTAAATGAGGAAGAAGCAACAGAACTTATTATAAAAGGTATATTACAATAGCAAATCTAAACAATAAAACATTTAGGGGCTTACGCCCCTTTTTTAATTTATGGAAGTTTATACCAATCTGGATTTTCCTCAAGCGTTGGTTTCAAATTTTCTGCCCAATTTAAAAAGTTGTTTACCATATCTTTCCCTACATATCTTGGGCCATGTTGAGGAACAATTTGATTAACATCAAGTTGTCGCACCATATTCACCCACGATTTAATTGCAAAAGACGAGGGCATATAACGTTTATGGAAAGGCTCCATAAATTTGAGGTGTTCTGAAAAATTCTCTACGACTTCATAATCTGCGCCAAATGAAGCACCAAAATCACCTGAAAAGAGTATTAAAGAAACTGGATCATAAATTTGGAAATTTCCCTCCGAATGTAAGAAATGTGCAGGCAAAAGCACAATTTCAGAATTTGAGAGTTTAAGACGCATTCCAGAATCTTTTACTTCAATTACCCTTCCTGCTACAAGAGACTTTGAGAGAAAGTGAGGTATAAATCTTGCCCATAATTCAGAGAGAACAATCTTTGCCTCTGTTGAAACAGCCCAAAAATTAAGCGATGCACCTACATCAGGATCCTGATGGGATAAAACTATGTATCTAATTTTTTGTGGTGGCACAACAGATGCAATTTCCGAGAAAAGAAGTGAATTTATCCTTGAACCACCCGGCTCGTATAGAAGCGCATCATCTCCATCAACAATCAAAAATTGGTTTGTCTCAACCTCGTCAGAATCTTCAAAACCTGTAAACTTGTAGACTTTGTGTGTTTCATTTTCGAAAAGAGCAATTTTCACACAGAACCTCCTTAATTAAAATTTTCTCTTAAATTATACCAAAAAAGAATTATAATTTATCAAAATTAGATTTAGAAAAAAGATATAAGGAAAAAGCAACAATAACCGAGGAAAATAGCAAACTCGAAAGCGCTAACTCAATACTATAAAACACAACCGATGAAATAAAAAAGACCGATAACAATAAAATGTAAACATAAGGTGAAAGATTTATTAATCTATTATCTAATTTTGAAGAATAAAATTTGTCAACAAATCTTAAGAGAAGCGTTGTTGTTGAGACAATTACAAACCAGCCTATAAAATTCCCGAAAGGAACCCCAAAATATCCATTATTTACATTTTCCCAACTCCACAGTCCGAATCTAACAGCAACTGGGTCTATAAAAAGGTCAAAGGTTGTAACTATAAAACCATCTAAAACAACTGCAAAAAGTATGTTTAATTTTTTTGAAATGAATTGCAAATATTTTTCCCTCAATATATTTTTAATGATACAGTTTGTAAGACCATAACCGGTGAAAATAAAAATTACCCAAAATATCCAAACAAGCATTGGCAAACCAAAAACTTTAGGACGGAAAAATTCTGCATAGTGATAGCGAACTCCAAGCGGACCTCCAAAATTCATACCTATATTTTCGTATACCAGAGGCAAAAGAAATAAAATCAAAAACTTAATAAGGGTTGCAAATCTATCTTCTGAAGTTTTACTCTTCATAAACAATTTCACCATTTATAATTGTTTTCCTCACGTTAAATCCGTTATCCACACAAACAAAATTTGCAAGTTTATTAACTTTTATTTCGCCAAAGGAAAAGTTATGAATGCTTTTAAGAGGGTTTAATGATGCGGCTCTAACAGCCTGTTCGATAGAAAAATCCCCATACATAACAAGATTTTTAAAGCCCTTATCCATTGTTAAAATAGAACCTGCAAGGGTGCCATCTGAAAGTCTTGCAGTGCCATCCTTTACAAATACTTCAAAACTGCCCAATTTATAAACTCCTTCCCTAAGATTAGTTGCTTCAATTGCATCTGTAATCAAAACGACTCTGTCAGAATATGGTTTAAGAAGTTTGAGAACATAAGGAGATGTGTGGTGAGTGTCAGCAATTATCTGAAGATAAAAATCAAAATAAAGTGCACCCCCTATGACTGAAGGCTCTCTGTGGTTAAACGGCGCCATTGCATTGAAAAGGTGAGTAATTGAATTAGCACCGTTAAGGTATGCTTCTAAAACTTCTTCAAATGTTGCATCACTATGCCCAATTGATACACTTATCTCGTTTTTAACAAGAAAATTTATAACTTCCAATGCGCCTTCAACTTCTGGTGCAACAGTCAACATCTTCACATTTTTGAATTGAATTATTTCTTTTGCCTTTTCAGTATCTCCACTTATGAAAAACCTATTATCCATTGCACCTTTTTTCTTTGGGTTAATAAAAGCACCTTCCACATGCACGCCAAGTGGCACTGCGTAAAAGCCTTTGTAATCCAACTTTATGCTTTCAAGTTTCTTCTTTAAATCCTCAAACGGAATACTTACAAATGTTGGTAGGAAAGCAACAACGCCAGTTTTTGGAAGCCTCCTTGACATTTCTATGACTGCATCCATTCCACTTTCTGAAACATCAAAACCTTCAAAACCATGAATATGAACATCAACAAAGCCAGGCATAACAATAAATTGGGACAAATCAATAAAATTTCCATCAGGTCTTTTTTTGGTAATTTCAGAAATTGTGCCGTTAACTACCTTAATATAAAATTCCCCTTCAAGATAATTTGGCGTATACATTCTTGAGACTTTAAAAATTCTTACATCTTTATATTCCATATGTCACCTTCCTTAATTTTTCAGGTTTATCTGGATTTAATTTTTTTTCAATGGAAAGGTAGAACGAGAACAACTGCAAAAAAGAAGCAATATAAACAGGATATTCAAGGGTCTTTCCTTCCTTTATATAAAAATGGAACACGTTTGAAGGTAAATCTTGAAAATCAGATACAACAAGAACATCTGCATTGTAAGAAATAAGAGTTTTAAGGACTTCTAAGTTTGATTCAAATGTCTCATCATGTGGCATTAAGAGTATCACAGGAGTCTCAGGAGTTAATGAAGCAATAGGCCCATGCAAAAAATCAACCGTAGAATACCCTACAGCATTTACAAGACAAGTTTCTCTTAGTTTCAATGCAAATTCAAGCGCATTTGGATAATTAAAACCTCTTCCAAGAATTATGAAACTTTCTGCAAATCTATAACGTGTGACAAGTTTTTGTATGTCATTGGATTTCTCAATAACATTATTCACAGATTCCTTTATGCTATCAAAATCGGAAATGCCATTTAAATTATTTGCAAGGCCGAGAAAAAACAAAAGAGTTGAAGAGTAAGTCTTTGTTGCAGCAACACTGTGTTCCTTGCCTGCCTCAAGAAGAAAACTTATCTTTGAAATCTTTGCTAAAGTCGAATCGCTTTCATTTGTTATCCCAAGTGTAAGACTTCCTTCTCTATTAAAAGTTTCAATCACTTTTACAACATCAACTGTCTCTCCTGATTGACTTATCCCTACGCCAAGGACATTTTTTAAAAATGGAAAACTTCTATACCAAAGGTATAACGAAAATGATGCAAAGGAAACAGGAATTTTAAAGATAGATTCAAGAACATATTTACCAAAAACTGCTGCATTATCAGAAGTCCCCCGTGAGGCAATTATTATTGATGCTGGATTAAATTCCAAAATCTTTTCTTTTATTTCATCAAAATCTTTACGACTTTTGTATTTATCAATTACATCTAATACTTCTCGTATTTCTTTAAGCATAAAATATTCATTCTCCATATGTTAAACTCCCCATTATGTAATCGCTTTTACTTCCTGTTGTTTGAGGAAGGTGCGATTTGAGTTTTAACTTACTTCTTATCGCATAGACTCCAAATGCAACTGCCTCTTTTGCTTCACTCGGTATTCCAAAGTTATCGGAATGTTTCACCTCAAAATCATTTAGTAATCTTTTTATATTTTCCACAAGGGTTTTGTTTTTCGCTCCACCACCAGAAAGAACCAGAAGATTAAACCGTGAGTTGATAAAATTTTTTATTGAATACGCAATGGAATATGCAACAAACATATTAAGCGTTGCAATAAAGTCAAACTTATTAATTTTACCAAATTTCTCAAGAATATCGCCAAAAAACTTGTCTCCAAACTCACTTCGCCCTGCACTCTTTGGAGGTTTTTTCAAAATATATTCGTTATTTTTCAAATAATCAAGCATTTCATCATTTATTTTTCCTTGCATAGCAAATGCACCATCTTTATCAAAATCGACACCAAACAAAACTTGTGCAGATTTATCAAGCACCATATTGCAAGGTCCCATATCAAAGGCAATCACATGTGAAGGATCATTATCGGGGACAAATGTAATATTTGAAATTCCACCTAAATTTACCAAAGCAACTGGAGAAAACTTTCGGAAATAAAGGAAATCAAAGTAAGGAATAAGTGGTGCTCCAGTTCCTCCAAGCACAATATCCTTTGACCTAAAATTTGATACAACATCAATGTGATTTCTTATTGCAATAAAAGATGGCTCACCGATTTGGAGTGTTGAAATGCCACTATTATGATATATTGTCTGTCCGTGAAGACCTATAACAAAAATTTCATTGAAATCAATGCCGAAATCAGTTAAAAATCTCGAAACTGCGTGAGAAAAAATAACACCAAGTTCGTAATTCAAATTAGAAACTTCATCTACAACCCCGTGCTCAGAGACTTCCTTTATACGATTTTTTACCTCATCACTATACGGATAAGTTTTGTAGTGTAAAATATTCAAATTTTCTGCGTTAGGATCTGCTTCAATAAGTGCAATTGTAATTCCATCAAGAGATGTTCCACTCATTATTCCAAGTGCCTTCATAGTATCTCCTTATAAATGAGGTTGCCAATGATTCTTCTAAGATGCATGTGTTTATTATTTTCCCTTCCATAATAAACTCTGTTGGTTAAGATGATAATTGCAATACTACGCTTAAAATCGAAGTAAATAGATGTTCCAGTAAAACCAGTGTGCCCAATTGATTCTACTGATGCAAAATCAGGTGCAGTGCTTAAATACTTTCCCTTTATAAATCCGATGGTCCTTTCAGGTTTTAAATCCGTAGTTGCAGTTTCTTTCATAAGCACTATGGAATCTTCTGTTAGTATCCTTTTTTCATCGATACTCCCACTGTTAAGAATAAATAGCGCATACCTTTCAAGGTCGTTTAAATTGGAAAAAAGCCCTGCATGGCCACTTATACCACCAAGTGCTCTTGCGTTTTCATCGTGGACAATCCCTTTAAGGTGTTTTCCTTGAACTATCTCAGTTGAAGCAACATCGCCTTGAACAGGTCCAAAGGTTGTGCTAAACATAGAGATTTCATCAAAAAATTCTCTTGCACACTCTTTTAAATCTTTTTTGGTTATAGTCTCAATTATAAATCCCAGAAGAATAAAACCAAGATCACTATATTCAACTTTCACATTTGGAGAAGCATCTATACCAAACTTTATTATCTTGTCTATCGCCTCTTCCTTTGTAATTTGTTTAACCTCGTAAGGCTTACTGTTATCAATATTCAGGTCGTCTGAAAATAAAGGAAGCCACGGTTTTAAACCACCAGTATGCGTTAAAAGGTTCTTCAAAGTTATGTTTTCAGGAAAACCATTTACATACAAACTCACAGGGTCATTTATCGAAAGCAAACCATCCTCTACCAATTTTAGGATATAGGGAGTCGTAAAGACAACTTTAGTTAAAGATGCAAGGTCAAAGAGTGTTGCTTTAGTTATATCTTCTCCTTCTTCTTCTGTGTGTCCTTTTGTAATTTCAAAAATCCTATTTTTTCTATCTACTATGGAAACCGCTATACCTGTTGCAATTTTATTTTCTAATGCATCATCAATTACCTTTTCTAACTTCATACAGGAAGCCTCCCCAATGCTTCATATTCTCCTTTAACTACTTTCAAAGCATAATCAACTATTCTTGGGAGTGGAGAATAAGTGAGAATTATGCAGTCAGAAAATAAGAAATATTCTCTATCAAAAGGATCACCCAACAAAATCACACAAAGTTTTTTTACTTTATTCTTTATACTCTTAACAAACTTAACTACATTTTCTTGGTCAAAGGCATTATAGACTGTTATCACTACATAATCATCTGAAGATAAAGTATCTAATATCCTTTGTTTTTCCTCATCACCTATATCCGGAGAGTAATTAAACACATGCTCTCCTTTAAAATGTTCACTCAAACTAAAAAGGACAATTAATTTGAAATTTTCGGTTCCAACAAAGTCAATATCTTTATAAAGCGTGATATAGCGCTCTTCCCTTAATGGAATCTCACTTACCTTTGAATCTTCAAATTTTCTAATGTTTTCAATCCTTTCAATATGTGGGTCAAGATTTAAATGTGCCTTTTCAACTTCGTTTACCATGAGTTTCTGCAATTCAAAAGAAGAACAAACAGAAAGCATATCATTTCCTGCAAGAAGGGCCTTTAAGGGAATTTCGTGTGGTGGAAAAACAAACGCACCTCCCATTTCAAGGTCATCTGTCATAATTGGGCCAGTGTAAAACTCCCGCAAAACAGAAATGGCATTCTTTGAAAATGTAACAGGCACATTATCAAGAAAAGGGATAATGATATGCGCAGTCATTATAAAGTCAGCGATATCTTTAACTTCCCTGAAAGGTTTTAGTGCCCTTTCGAAGTAAGGATAGTCAAGTGTAAATGTAGGGATTGTCTTATGCGGGTCAATTTTTACACCGCCATAACCTATGAAGTGTTTTGCAACTGCATACACATTTGATGCATGCAAGCCTTCTATCGCATTTATTGAAAATTCAGAAACTGCATCTTCAAAACTTCCAAAACTCCTTATACCGATTGTATTTCCATCTGATAGATACACATCAACAACAGGCGCAAGGTTCATGTTTATGCCTTTATCAAATAGAATTTTCCCCATTTTAAAATAGGTTTCCTTTGCGTAAAGAGGATCAAAAGAGGAACCTATGTTCATATTTGAAAACATAAAATCATCAAATTCACTTATTCTCCTTACAATACCACCTTCACCATCAACAGAAATAATTGGATTGTCAAACTCGTTTTTGAGAATATCAATATTTTCTTCCAGTCTTTCGATATTCCTTTTAAAGAGAATAAAATTCTTTGCGCCAACACTCTTAAAGAATTTCAACCTTTCTAAGGATATGACGGATTCTTCAAAACCAAACAGAAAAATCTTTCCTATATCATTCATTGATTATCTCCCTAAATTTTTCAACCTCTTCCATGTAGAATTTCAAAACATCTCCTTCCCTCGGAATGCTTTCAATAATTATAGAAACATCACCTCGAAGATCCTTTATAAAATCTTTTACAAGGGCAAAATTAACCTTGCCTTTACCAAGTGGCAGATGAAGGTCTTTACCTTCGACTGTATCGCTTATATGCACTTTACTAATTTTTTCTAAGTATTTTTCTTTTAAAATAATTGGCTTATTAAAAATCCCGTATTTCAAAAAGTAGTGTGAGACATCAAAACAAAACTCAACTTCAAAATCTGAGAAAAAAGAAACAAAATCGTCAAAACTCGAAAAAAGAGACCCTGTTGTGTTTTCAACAATGATGTTTTTGTATCGCTCTGTAAGGTATTCAAAGGAACTTTTCATAATATTTATCGCTTGACTTACATATCCGTTAAACCGTGTAGTTAAACTTCCCTCATGAACAACCGTTTTTAAGCCAAAATCAAGTGCCTTTGAAATTTCCTTCACGCTAAACTCATTGTGCGCTTTTGAAAGGCTTGCAAGATTTGTATAAAAATATGGTGAATGAATCGAAATAGGAACGCTTACCTTTGGAATGGAAATTTCATCAAAGTCATATACAAATTCCACTTCATCTACAAAAGAAGAGTTTAACTCAAATTTTTCTCCGTTTAATAGAAATCCAATAGTTGAAAATCCTATTCTCATCTGAAAAATTTTGGATCCATTGCGTTTCTCAATCCATCTCCTATAAAGTTAAAGAGTAATACTACCAAAAAAATCATCAATCCAGGGAATACAACAAGCCACTGGGCAGTCCAAATATAAGTCTGAGCATTCATGAGCATATTTCCCCAACTTGCAGCAGGGGGTTGGACACCAAGCCCAAAAAATGAAAGTGCTGCTTCAGAGAGGATTACACCACCTAATCTCAGCGTAGACCAAACGATAAGCACATGAAACGTATTTGGAAGTATATGCTTAAAAATGATACCTGTGTCGCTTACACCAATTGCTTTAGCAGCCTCAACATATTGTTCTTCAGATACGCTCAACGCTTCTCCTCTTACAATTCTTGCAATACCAACCCATCCAAATATAACTAAAATGATAATTAACTTCAAAATAGAACTTGGCACTATTCTTATCTTTGCAGCAACCACAAGAATTGGAAACTCTGGTATTGTCATCATAATTTCATTTATCCTCATAAGCGTTAAATCAACAAAACCTTTTTTATACGCTGCAAATATACCAATAAATGCTCCAATTAATCCGGAAGTTAAAGTTACTGCAAAAGAAATTAAAAGAGATATACGCCCACCATACATGAGACGTGCAAGTTCGTCTCTCCCATTTTCATCTGTTCCAAGCAGATGAAGTCTACTTGGCGGTTGCAAAACCTCATTTAGATTTATGTAATTCGGGTCAACTCTGTAGAAAATTGGACCAAAAATTACAAAAACAAATATAAGAATTAGAAAGAAAAGTGAAATCATCGCAAGTTTGTCTTTTTTTAATCTTTCAAATACCTTATTCCAATAGGTAGATGTTTCCTTTTTAACTACTTCCTTTCTAACCTCAATATCCATTATCCACCTCAACTAAATTTAACTCTTGGGTCAAGGAAGGCATACGCAATGTCTGCAAGAAGAAGAGAAATAACAAGCATCGTAGAATAAAATACAAGAGATGCCATCGCAACCATATAGTCGTTATTCATAACTGCGCTTATAACCAAACTTCCCATGCCAGGAATTGAAAAAATTTGTTCAACAATTGCAGAGCCACTAAAAAATCCAGGAAAAGAAAGGAAAAAGAGTGTTACAATGGGATTTAAAGAATTTCGAAAAACATGTTTCCTTAAAACAACACTCTCCGGAAGGCCTTTTGCACGGGCAGTTCTAACATAATCCTTCTTAAGCATTTCAAGGACAGAAGAACGAGTATATCTCACCCAGCCCGTAAGACCACCAAAACCTAAAACAATAAAAGGCATAACAATATATTTAAGTCTATCAATAACTCTTGGAAGAAATGACGCATTTTCCATTCCGGGAGTCATAAAGCCTCCAGGTGGAAGCCAGTGTAATTTAACCGAAAAAAGAATCATAAGCATCAAAGAAAGCCAGAAAGAAGGCATCGCAAGACCTATATAGGAAAGGACAGTGAAGAAATTATCTAAAAATGACCGCTGTCTTAATGCGGATGCAAAACCAATTAAAACTCCCACAATAAGAGAGAAAGTAAATGTAAAGATATTAATTGAGAGGGTAATGGGCATTGCTCGTTTAATTAAAGTAATTACAGGCTCACCAGTAACTGCTGAGATTCCAAAATTACCTCTTACAACCTGCGAAAGCCAAAAGAAGTACCTCACGAGGACAGGTTTATCAAAGCCATACGCTTTTTCAAGGTATTGGACATACCCCTGATTTATAAATGGATTTGCTCTCAATTCCGCAAACGGATCACCCATAAGGCTGTAAAAAATAAACGCAATGAATGTAATTACAAAAAGTTCAGGTATCAGAATTAAAACTCTTCTTGTAATATACTGCCTCATCTAAACCTCCACAAGTTTTAGAGGGCCCAAAAAGAAGGGCCCTCATCTTTTCGATTAGTTATCAAGATACCAGAAGGAGGCATTCCACGTGTATCTGTTAATACCACCTTTTGATCCGATATAGTTCTTGAATTCCTTCCTTATTGCGGAAATTCCAACTCTTTCAAGCCATGGAATTTCGGGAAGTTCTTCTGTAAAGATTTCCTGGAATTTTCCATAGTACTGTTTTGCAAGTTCTCTATCGAGTGTGGAGTATGCAAGGTTTGCGTATTTTGTTGCTTCCTCATTGCACCATCTTGACCAGTTCAGGCCTGAATAGTTATTTTCAGATGTAGGTATTTGATTGCACTTGTATGAGTCAAGTTTTCCTGGGAAGAGTGGATCTTCAATCCAACCTGCAAAGTAAAGGTCAACCTGCGCCTGAGGAATAACTCTTCCATAGTAAGTTGATATTGGATAAGATGCAATATTCACCTTAATTCCAAGTTTTTGTAATTCAGATTGAATAAATACACCTGCTTGTTTCGAAGATGTTGCAGTGGTAGTGCCCAATGTTACAACAAATTCTTTACCATCTTTTGAAACCAAAACTCCATTTGAGCCCATTGTAAAGCCTGCTTCTGCAAGGAGTTGTTTTGCCTTATTGAAATCATAGTAGTATGTCTTTGCTTTTGGGTTATATGCCCAACTGCTCTTCATAATTGGACCAGTTGCTCTTGGAACATCAAATCCGTAGTACTGTTTTCCATAGGCTTCCATGTTTATACCATATGCAATTGCCTGTCTTACTCGCTTATCTGAAAGAAGTGGATTTGTTGTAATGCAACCGATGTATGTGAGCCCACCCTCACTAAAGGAAACATACACATTAAACTTATTGCTGTTCTTTAAAACCGGCATCTGTTGTGGATCAATACTACTTGCAAGTATCGTTCCTGCCATGAGGTTTGCAAGTCTTGTGTTAGCGTCTGGAATGTATTTAATAACAATTCTATCAACAAGCGGTTGCCCCCAAGGATAGTAGGGGTTTCTCACAAAGGAAATATAGGAGTTCTTAACCCACTTCTCTAACATAAATGGTCCATTTCCAAGAGGTTGAGTATTAAAATCACATGTGTTAATAAGACTTGGATCTTTATCGTAAATTGGCTTCAAAATATGCTCTGGTAAAACACCTCTTCCCAAAATGTACTGAGGATCGACAACCTTATAGTAATAAACAAGAGTTGAACTATTTGGTGCTTCAACATGGTCAATGAAGTTTGCCCACATACTCGAAGCAGAAACAACCTTAACTTGTGGATCTTGAAGGAGCTTTTCGGTAAATATATAATCATTAACTGTGACAGGCTGTCCATCTGCCCACTTTAAACCACCCCTTAAATGGTAGGTAACCTTCATTCTCTTCTCACCATTAACCTCGTAAACACTTACAAGACCATTTTGAACTGTGGGCACTTCTTTTGCTGCAAGAGGATACACACTTTCGTTTTCATCAAGGCCAATGAGGTTTGCAAACTGCAAAAGCCAATAATCACCTGATGCACCAATTTTTGCAAGAGGAAGGAAAAGCGAATCTGCTTCTGTTCCAGATGCAAGGTTTATCGTGCCACCAACTTTAACGGGCTTAAGAATTTTATAGATTGCATTTGCAACTTCTGCTCTTGTTGCATTTGCATTTGGCGCTGCATTTCTTCCTGCCCTGTAATTAAGCAACTGATAGTGATTGTTATACGCAAGACTCATTGCACCTATTGCATACTTCGGAATGCTTGCTTCGTCATTCGAGAAAACTAAGGGTTCTTTATACTTCTGTGCTTCGCTTTCTTTACCAAGAACTCTTACAAGAAGAACTGCAAGGTCTGCTCTCTTTATGTTTTCCTTGGGTTTAAATGTACCATCTGGAAATCCTTTAATGTAACCAGATTTTACTGCCGCTTCAATAAATCCATAAGACCAAGAAGAAGGACTTACATCTTTGAAGGTTGGTTTTGCAGGCTTAAACTCAGTTATTCCTTTCGATAGACAAATGATCTTTGCAAGTTGTTCTCGTGTAACAGGATCATCAGGTTTGAAAAGTCCTTGCCCTACTCCAGAAATAATCCCTTTACCCGACAAGAATGTAATCGCCTCATACGCCCAATAGTCACCTTTTACATCAGAAAATCCCTGCGTTGCTGCATTAAGTGGAGAAACTGCAAGTCCACTTGCAAGTAGCAACACAGTAAGCAATACTGCTACTAACTTCTTCATACGCACCTCCTCGCGTTATTTATAAATTTCATTTAAAAACACACTTCCTTTAATACGCTCTTCTTCATAAAATTTGTATATATTACCCAATTCCAAATTTTCAATCAAGTTAGGATAAATTAAATCAAGATATAGATTACCCGAATCATCTTTTGAAAATTCAAAGCCATTATCAAAGAAAAATTTTACTAAGTTAAACCCAAAAAACATTTGGTCAAAATTATCTTTATCATAAACGAAAAATTCTACACCGTAAAGTATCTCTCCCCTCAATGTATCAAAACATGGTTTCTGAATTGTTTCATGAAATAGAACCCCTTTTAAATCAAGAGACTTTAAAAACTCTACAAATTCTTTTGCAATACGTTTGTCTTCCAACAGAACCATTCTAAAGGGTTTATTTGTGCCTCTTCCAACGGAAACATACTTGAAGCCTTCAAGAAGAACAAGTGAAGGATATAGTAAAACCGATTGAAAAGAGTTTAGATTTTGTGAAACATTGCTTAAAAATTTTTCCATTTCCTCGTATGTTGGATTACCTTCGGTTTCAAAAACTTCAATCTCCGCGCCAAATTTTCTTCCAAAAAACTTTGCAAGGCTCCCAACCGACACACCATACAAAAACGGAATATCTTTCGGGCATACAATACTATCAGTATGACAAGAAGAGCCAAACGCTTTTCCAACCGGGTTAAATCTATCAAATACAACTACTTTAAGATGCTTTTTTGCAGCCATCTCAATAATACTTTTTATGTTGTGTACATATGTAAAACATCTAACACCAACATCTTGGATATCAACCAAAACACCATCAACCCCATCAAGAAGGTCTTCTTTAAATGTAGGATATATGGGATATATTTTTTTCCCGCTAAAATACTCATAGTAAGACTCAAAGTCTTTTCCTCTATCAACTTCAAGATACATTCCATGCTCTCCTACAATTACAAAAAGTGGATCGAGTATTTCGATATTTCTCCTAAACATAGAATCTACGCCTGATGCATTTGTAAAAAGGGCAAAATTTTTAAAACTACTTTTAACTTTGTCAATGCCAATCTTAGCCATATGCCTTCCTGAAAGAATAGTTATTTTTTTTAAGCAACTCTTTTGCTTCTTCTAAAGTTATTCCCTTTTTAATCATAAGGAGAGCAATCCTTGGATCTTTTACGCTCTCTACAAGTTTCAAGGCATCTTTAATTGGTAATCCGCTAATTGTTGATACAATAGTTGCAGACCTCTCGATAAGTTTCTTATTTGTAGGATTTACACTTACCATGAGATTGCCGTATGTGTATCCAAGTTTCATCATAGAAATTGTTGAAATCATATTTAAAACAATTTTTTGAGAAGTGCCTGCTTTCAAGCGCGTAGAACCAATTATAAATTCCTCACCTGTGCCAAGAATCACATGATAATCAACAAAATCATAATTAACCTTGTTGTTTGCAATCAAAGAGGTCTTACTTCCAAGTGATTTAGCATATTTCAAAGCACCAATAACAAACGGTGTTTTGCCACTTGCAGAGATACCTATTAGAATATCTTTATTTGAGAAACCTTTTCTTCGTAGTGCCATAGCGCCGAGTTTTGAGTTATCTTCAAGATTTTCTTTCGCAGTAAAAACTGCCTTTATGCCTCCTGCCATTACAGGAACAAATAGATCGTTTCTCGAAAATGTTGGACCTATTTCCGAAGCATCAAGCACCGCAATTCTTCCACTTGTGCCCGCCCCTATGTAAAAAACTTTTCCGCCATTTTCAATGACACTTACAACTGCATCAATTACTTTATTTATATCGTCTAATGCATTTTCTATTGCAGAAAAAACCTTTTTATGATCTTCCAAGAAAAGTTTTGTTAGAGTTTCAACATCTTTTAAATCAAGATGCTCATCATACATGTTCTTCCTCCAAATGAGCCATTTCGAGCACTGCAACTTCGTTTGGCATTTTTCTTTCTGCTAATTCTACATTTATGCGTTTTCCAAGGATGTTTAAGAATGTTTGACGGAAATATACTGAATATTCAAATACTCCGCCTGAAAGTCCTATTCTCACATTGCTTTCAAATCCAAGTTTAAAGATTGCTTTCAAAGTCTCTCTTGCAAGAGAAATTGATGATTTCCTAACAACGGGATTTTGTGGGTCTTTTTTTAGAACAAACGCACTAAAATCGGCAATATTTTTAACAACATTCCCCGAATAAATCTTTTCTATAATAGTATTTACATTAACTTCCTTAAAGTAGTCTTCTATAAGTTTTGTTTCTTTCGAATTTTTCCCAAGTTGCATTTGCGATAGTCCTTTTGATAGATAACTTTTCCCTATATCAAAGCCAGAGCCAACATCAGAAATTGCAAAACCAAGACCACCATAAAAAAGAGACTTATTAGCTAACTTACCAAAAATTGAAGAACCCGTCCCAGAAATCACAACAACACCATCGGAATTCTCAAAGAAACTAAAATGGACCACCTGTAAATCAGAAAAGATGAATATCTGTGTTGAAAAATCCCTGAGTGCATCAAATACAATCTTCTTAAATCCTTCCTGCAGGCCACCTGCCATACCTACCGCAATAAGGTCAAATTGCAAAATATTTAGAGTGCTAACTGCTTCGTAAAGCCTCTTACTTAAATCCTTTGAAGAAGTTGGATTTGCAGGATAATCAAAGTTAATACTATTGATGGTGTTATCCTGGACAACTGCAAAACGAATTTTACTTCCTCCAAGGTCAATACCCAGTTTCACACTATTCTCCTCAGGTGTAAATTAATTCTATAAATGTCCCCACGGTATACGGACCTTACAAACTCCAATATTTCACCTGATCTATCAAACGTACGTCTTCTAATTCTAAAAACTGGCGCACCTTCCTTAATACCCAAAAGCGAAATTTCGTCGCTTTTTACAAGCGATGCTTCAACTGTTTCTTCTGCATAAAATGGTTGCACTCCAAACTTCTCAACGAATGTTGCATAAAGAGAGCTTCTTTCGTCAAAGTTATCGAGTAAGCCTTTAAAATTTTCATATTTTATGAATGCCTCTTCAATTGAAACTGGAAGGCCGTTTGAAAATCTAATTCTCTTTAGTCTGTAAACGCTATCTCCTGCCTTAATCAAAAGTTCCTCTGCAACTTCGCGTGTTGCATTCTCAACGCCAATGTGAAGAATCTTTGAAACTGGATCAAAACCCGATGATTTCATTTCTTCAGAAAAACCAAGAAGCCGATCGGAAGGGTGGTTAAAGATAACTTTTGAAACAAAAGTTCCTTTCCCTTTTTCAATGTAAAGGTATCCCATAGAAATGAGTCTTGAAATTGCCTGCCTTACAGTATTTCTGCTTACGCCAAATATCTCCATAAGTTCATTTTCAGGAGGGATTGGTTCGCCTTGTTTGAATTCTTTTGAGTCTATTAATTCTCTAATGCCTTCTGCAACTTGAAGGTAAAGAGGAACGGCACTTGTTTTATCAATTTTCTTTAAAGCCATACCAACGTCCCAACATTATTTTAGTTAATTTTTAATAAAAATCAAGTGCAATAAAAACAAAGGTTTTATCTATATTAAAGCACCTCCTTAATAAAGGCTTAACAAAACTTTAGAAAACACAAAAATCAAAACTGCATATAATATTGCAAGGAGGTTAAAATGGGAAAAATTAAAAATATATCCTTAAAACAAATTACAACAAAATTTAAAAAGCCATTCCATGTAACAAATAGCATAAGCACCGAGGCTATAAACATAAGGGTTTTTACGGAACTTGAATCTAATGTTATCGGTGTTGGTGAAGCATCACCTTCCTTTAGAGTAAATGGTGAAGAAATCAATGCACTTCTTTCAATGGAAAATTTCTTAAATACACTACTAAACGGAGAAGATGTAAAATCTTTTAGAAAGTGCTTCTTAAAAACTTCAAAACTACTTGCAACACCAAGTTTAAAGGCTGCAGTTGAGTTTTCAATAATAGATGCACTTGCTAAGGAACTGGGTACAACTCCTCACATCATTTTTGGAGGGGCAGAAACTTCTCTTGAAACAGATAAAACCGTAAGCATAGAGCCATTAGAAGAGAGAGTTTCTGATACAATCGAAATTTTTAATGAAGGTTTTAGAATTATAAAAGTGAAAGTTGGAGAAAATCTCAAAGAGGACATTGAAGCAATGCTTAGAATCTCCAAAGAAACAAAAGGTGCAAAATACATAGTAGATGCAAATATGGGATATACTCCAAAAGAAGCACTAACCTTTGAAAGAGAAATGTATAGAAATGGCGTGGATATCGCAATCTTTGAGCAACCAGTTGCATACTTTGATTTTGACGGTCTCAAATATGTGCGTTTCCATTCACACTACCCCGTCGCAGCAGATGAAAGCGTGAAAACCCCAATGGATGCCCTTCGTCTAATTCAAAACGAGGCTGTAGATTTCTTTAATATAAAGTTAATGAAATCTGGAATATCGTCAGCGCTTTCCATTGTTGAACTTGCAAAAACTTCAAATATTGGCCTTATGATTGGTGCAATGGCAGAGACAAGTATAGGAATAACTCAAAGTGTTCATTTTGCTCTTGGTGTTGGTGGATTTAAATATTTTGATCTTGATACAATCTTCTTGCTTAATGAAGAGAAATTCGAGGGAAACTTCATCGTAGAAAAACCGTTCTACAGAATTGCCTAAATATCGTTTTGGATGACTTGTTCGTAGGTTTCCCGCTTTACGATGAGTTTGTATGTGCCACTTGAAATAGCAACAACTCCTGGACGTGGAAACCTATTATAATTAGAAGCCATTGAATAAGTATATGCACCTGCTGAAAGCATAACAAGGTAATCTCCCTCTTCAACACTTTCAAGCAGCACATTTAACGAAACAATATCCCCTGATTCGCAATATTTTCCAAAGATTGAATATTCTTTAACTTCTCTTCCTAAACGTTTTAAATTTATCACGGTGTATTTTGCGCCATACAGGGGAACTCTTATGTTATCCCCCATACCGCCATCAACAAAAAGGTATTCTTTGTCTTTAACTTTCTTTTTTCTTACGACTTTATAAATTATAACACCCACATCTCCAATGAGAGATCTTCCCGGTTCTATTAAAATTTTTATGTCTTCAAGATTAGTTAAATGTTTTAAAAGGCCTCTCTTAATTGCTGATACAAAGTCGCTTTTGCTTACCGATAAGTCAGACTCTGTATATACAATTCCAAAACCACCACCTACGTTTAGTTCTTTTGGAGTATATCCAAATTTTTCCTTTACCTCTTTTAAGAATGATGAAACCTCTTCTGCACTTTCTTCAAATGAATTTACATCAAGTATCTGAGAACCAATGTGATAATGGAATCCTTTCAAATTAATATCTTTATGGTTGAGGCATTTGGAAATCAAAAGAAACGCTTCATCAAAAGTTAAACCAAATTTCGATTCAAGATGTCCTGTCATAATATAAGTATGCGTTTTTGCGGCAATACCTGGTTTTATCCGCAATAAAATATTTGCTTTCGTTTGCAAAATAGAGGCAATTTTTATAATTGATTCAAATTCGCTTTCATTGTCAACAACGATATTTATACCTTTTCGTAATGCAAACTCAATGTCTTCATCTGTTTTGCTGTTGCCATGAAAATACAAATTCTTTGGATCAAAACCAACTGAAAGTGCGGTAAGAATCTCCCCCATAGAGACAACATCGGCGCCTATATTTTCACTTTGAAGAATTCGATAAACCTCCTTAACAGAAAAAGCTTTACTTGCATATAAAATAGAAAACTCTTTGAAATTTTTGCTTAGTGCGTTCCTAAAATCGTTAATATTTTTAATAAATACATCCTCAGAAATCACATAAAGAGGCGTTCCAAATTTGTTAGCGATTTCCAAAAGGTTCACAGAGGAAAAATGAAGAAAACCCCTTTCGTCATATGTTAAATCAAAAGATTTTAAAAACTCGTCTTTCATATTACACTTCCCTCAAGGATTTTCAAAGTGCCACTTTCAGAATTAACTTCGCTTAACACACCAAGTGGCAGTGGAATAAAAATCTCTCCGTGCCCGGAAGGGAAATTTAACAACGTTGGCTTTCCTGTCTTTATAATATATTCGTCAAAGATTTCTTCAAGCGTTAAAAATTTTCTTCGTTTATCCTTTGGTGTTATGTCCACCATATCACCTATCACGAAACCATTTGCTTCTTCTAACTTTTTTGTAAGTTTAAGATGTAAAAGCATTCTATCGATATCGTGGTTATGTTCCTCTACTTCCTCCATAAAAAGAATGTTTCCTTTTGTCACAATTTCAAATTCAGTTCCCAAAAGAAGGTCTATAAGAGTAAGAGTGCCCCCAACAAGCAAACCTCTTGCGCTGCCCTTGTTTAATACTTTTACTTCGTCTCTTTTGAATATCGGCGTAAAGTCTTTATCCATAAGATATCTCATAAGGATATCTGAATTTTCGTTTTTACCAAGATCAACCATTGGCATCTGCCCGTAAAATGTTATAAGATGTGTCTTCTTTTGAATTGCAAGATGCAGTGCAGTTATATCAGAATATCCAACTAAAATCTTAGGATTTTTTTTGATTATAGAAAAATCAACATACGGAAGGATTCTTCCACTCCCATAACCACCACACGAAGAAAAAATCGCCCTTATGCTCTTGTCTTCAAAATAGGTGTTTAGTGCATTTGCTCTTTCAATATCACTACCTGCAAGATATCCATATTCATTAAATACGTTTTTATCCACAACTACTTCAAAACCAAAACTTCTTAGGTAGTTAATACCTCGTTCAAAGTGCTCCTTGAATGGAGTGCTTGCAAGAGACACAACCGCAACCCTATCTCCACTTTTTAATTTTCCTGGCTTTACCATTTGATTCTCCCTACACTGTTTAATTTTTCAATCCAATATTCATCGAAATTGGTTATTTGAACCTTAGGCACATTGAATGTTGTTGCGTGAATAAACTTTTTATTTCCCATATAAAGTCCAACATGATCAATTTTATTTTTCCCGAAAAACAGAAGATCACATGGAGAAAGTTCAATACTCGATAATTGGAAGGTCTGTAATACATTGCTTTCAGCTTGCATATAAGCATCACGTGGAAGTTTGTATCCATTCAATTTAAAAACGGTTTGGATAAATCCTGAGCAATCAAAACCAAATGGAGTTTTTCCGCCCCAAAAATATGGCACATTCAAAAACATTAAAGCAGTTTTTAGAATTTCTTTACAGTTTTTCTTTTCATATTCAAATGGAAATTTTTTTGTGGTGATTGTGTTTTTATGAATGTAGAATTTAGTACCGCTAAAATTCTCCACAATTCTATAATCTCCCTCGATAATCCCTTTATCGTATAACACACTTCCAATCGGTAACGAATAAATAACTCTTGATTTTACGGAAGGTTTTTCATATCCAAAGGCAACTTTCTCTATTATTACGACAGCAGGCATTCCAAGTATTTCAAAATCAACGAAAATATCTTTTTTAACGAACCCTGTGTAGCCATCTTCAGCCTTAATTCTAACAAAGTCCTTGAAGAAATCTAAAACTACAATCCTTTCTCCCATCAAAACTTGGGAGACAACCTCCATGTCATCTACATCTTTATACATATTAGAAAACGGTACATTAACAACGTAATATTTTTCCATTTTATCTATCGGTTTTTAGCTTATTATGGTATTTTACTAAAAAAATCCTCTTTTATAAAATTTAACTCTACAACCATTAGCGCTTCTTTTTTGAGTGATAACCGAGTGTTTGCTTCAATAACAGCAAAGAAGCAAGGCAGCAAAATTTATCGTAGACATTGAAAAAGGAAAAATAAATAAGTAGAAGGCAAAAACTTCATAACCCATTAAGCAAAGGCACTATATTTTTTAATATGCGCTCAAATTATACATTGAACCTTTGTTTTAAGTAAGAAACATATAATGAAAGCGTGTAGAATTACTCAATTTAGGTCAAGGGTAATTTACAAGGTTTTCAACATAAAAAATCCTACAAAACTGCGTTTTGAACCATTTTAAGGCATTTTTAGGAGCAAATACTTTCAAAACTAAGTCGCTAAAATTTTTGTGACCTTTTGGAAGATATCTTTTATTACAGCAACTACAGGACTATCTCTATTGTATTCAACTACAGGGACACCCTCAACCATCGCTTCTGTTACGATAGGGTCAAAGGGGATTTTACCCAGAACTAATATGTTGTTTAGCGCACAATATTTTTCTGTCCTTTGAGTATTTTCCTCATTTATGTCGTATTTATTTATTACAACAAGAGGCGTAATTGTAAAGTGCTTTAAAAGTTCTAAAAGCCTTTCGAGGTCGTGTATCCCAGATTCGGTAGGTTCTATTACAACAAGTGCGTAATTAACCTTTGTAATAGATGAGATTAAAGAGCAACCAATCCCGGGAGATCCATCAATTATAACAAGCGATTTTTTATTTTCCTGTGCGACTATGCTTGCAAAAAGTCTTGTCATTATAACCAATTTTCCAGAGTTTTCCTCTCCTGGAAAAAGGAATGCATGAACCATCGGACCATATTTTGTCTCTGACACATAGATTTCCCCTGCCTTACGTTGTGTAAATGTAATTGCAGAAACAGGACAAACAATCCCACAAACTCTACACCCTTCACAAGAAAATGGACCAACATTAAAGTCGCTATCAATTGCATCAAATCTACAACTTTCAATACAAGCGCCACACCTTACACAAAATATTTTTATCAATACTTGCAAGCTTAGAACCATAAAAATCTTTAGTCTTAAGAATCGTTGGTTTTAAAAGAAGGTATAAATCAGGTGCATCAACATCGCAATCCACAACAACCGCATCAAAAGGGAGCGCTGCAAGAGATGCTGTAAGTGTTGTTTTACCTGTGCCACCTTTACCGCTTGCAATAGATATTACCATAATCCACCCTTTAATTCAAACTGATTGCATTTCTTGGACAGACCTGCACGCATTCACCACAACCTGTGCATTTTTCTCGATCAATCTTTGCAATCCTATTTATGATACTTATCGCACCAAAATTACATACGTTTGCACAAATACCACAACCAACACATCTTGCAACATTGACGTTTGCTTTCTTTGTAGAGGTTTGAGTATTAATTGGACTATTTTCGATGTTTTTTTCTGTCATAATTCTAGGCGTCTCACTTTTAACTTCGGGTTGATTGCTTAAAAACATTCTCCCATAACCCATTCCTCTACCATGTCCTAACCGCAAACCTCTACCGTAGCCTCTTCCTTGCCTTCTTTTATGTGGACCAACACCATTCAAAATATAACGCATACTAAATTTCACCTCTCTTTAGCTTTTCTATTGTTTCATCTTACCACGCCTGAAACTCCAGTTATAATTCTAATGACACTACTTTTTAGAGCTTGTTCTGCGTTTGGTCCAGCATTTCCGCTAACCAAAATTTGAACTCCCTCATCAATGAGGAATTGTGCTGTATTCACCCCTGCACCTCCCTGACGTCCTGCGCCACTATTATCAATCGCTTTAAACTGCATAGGATCGCCAATAATAAAATACGGGCATCTCCCAAATCTTGGGTCTACCATTGAGTCAAGCGTATTTCCACTTGAGGTTATTGCAATAATCATTTTTCACCTCCCAAAATAGTCTCCGGGCTTACACCCGGGGCATAGAATCCTATCCTTCTTTTTCTAATTCTGCAAGACGAGATTTTATTGCATTAAGTTCATTTTCAAGTGCTTTCAACTCTTCAGTAAGGATTGCTTTTTCATCTGAAGGACTATATCCAAACGGGTATCCATAATAGGGAACAAATCTTCCACCCCAACCAAAACCTCGCCCGAAACCGTATCTAAAACCATATCCTACACAATAGCCAAGTCCTCTTCGTGTCCTTGGACCTAAGCCAAGTGGCCCAGTTCTATCTCCTAATGGCATACTATTCACCCCTTTTTCTTTTATTGCTTTTTATTTCAAATTCCCTTATCAAATGACTTCCGCAATTCGGACAAATCTCAAACCTGCAAGGTACACCTCTTTCGTGTATCTTGACAAACCCACAATTTGGGCAAACACAGTAATCCCCCTCAACAAACTCCCTAAGATTTTCAACAAACTCAACTGGGCCGCCTGCAATTCTTATTGCCTTTCCGTTTACAATTGCATCTGCAATCTTTTTGTGTGCAGAATCAATAATTCTTCCGAATGTTTGCCTTGAAATATTCATTCTCTTTGCGGCTTCCTCTTGGTATAGTCCCTCAAGATCCGCAAGGCGAATTGCCTCTACCTCATCAAGTGTAAGCACAACACTTTCAACTTGGCTACCCTTATCTAAAACAGGAGTAAAGTAGTCAACGCGAGGAAGCCATCCAATTCTTCTTCTAAATCTCGGTCTTGTCATATCACTTACCTTCTACAATATTATAAGCATATGCTCATAATAGTCAAGAGTTTAAAAGGACCCACTTTTGAAAAACTTTTGGGTATTTATTTAATGCGCGTTTTTGGGTACTCCTATGAATGAATCTGAAGTAGTTGTTGCATCATAGACATACGTATAAATTGTATGTGTTTTCTCATCGCAATAAGTTTTAGGGAGATTAGGTAGTGTGAAACCATTTGTATAAACTTTGAATTGCGATGGTCCAACATTTCCTACCATTCCATACAGGTTTGCAAAATCGTCCCAGTTAACAGTTGCTCCATTTGGTGCAAACGGATAATTCTTTCCCACATATTCCTTGAAATAGATACGAACAGTCGTGCTTTCATGTGGCTTAAGCGCAGGTATTGAAATGCCCCTAACAGGCTCAAATATCGGATAGTAAACAGGAAAGTACGGATATCCATTTTTGAGTCCGTTAAGAAAGTGGTTACGGTAATCCACTCCTTCTTGAAGTGCAGCATCGGGACACCCATTTGCAAAAGTAGAAAGTGGGCTTGAGAGTGTAATACTTCCACCATCAGAATTCCATTCGTGCCACTCCCATTGAACGTCTATATTCAATTTACCAGGTTGCGATGGCTTGTCATAGTTGTTAGTGATTTTAATATCCATATATGCAGGCCTGTATAAATACATTGGATTAACTTTAAGGAATGAACAGTTAAGCGGGTTTGGAGTAGCAGAATTTGCCGAGGCAGCAAGATTATCACCAATACCTTTCGCAGTTTTTTCAACTAAATCAACGGTCATATCCGTTGCAGGCACACCTGCTTCAGTTAGTGTTTCTTTTGCAAGATAGTCAAGCCCATCTTTTTCAAGTGCATCAAAATTTGGAAGTTCTGGAGGAATTCCAAGAGAAGCTAAGCCATAATCTACAAGTGCAGTAAGCGCTTTTTTCAAACTGTCACGCCAACCATCGGGGATTCCAGGAAGACTCGATACAACAAAATTAATTAGCCCTGATTTCAAATTGGCATATGCCTGTGATACCCAGTTTGTAAGTTGAGCTATAACGTTTATCAAAGACTTAAAGAATGAGACAATCCCATCCCACAATTGTCCCCAGAACGACTCGTCTTTAGGCCTATCCCAAACCTGTATTCCGTCTCCTACCGCAAGCCACTTTGAGAGAATTTCTTTTTCATAGCGGTCAGGAGTCATAGAGGGATCATTTTCAAAGTAGTACATATAAGGATGGAGAGTGTCGACTCCGTTTGTTACTTCAAAGTTTACCTCGTTCCAATGTGGATTTCGATACACCACATAGTAATGTGCCCAGTTTGGGTCTTGCCATTGAACAGGTTCGTAGTGAATTATCTTAACGGATGGAATATACGTGGGAACATTAATAGTTTTTGGTATAAAGAATGTAATGTCCTTTTGCTTGTAATAATTCACTTTTATAACATCGGATAGAGCATAATCCAAAGATCCTGCCAATGCAGATTTTGAATATGCAACAGCCCTTACATAGTACGAGATAGAATCGCCTGGTTTAAGGGTAGAAGATGCCGATGCAAAATTATGAAACTTCACGGAAACAGAATTTCCAGTTCCAGTGCATGCTACCGCAGGAATTGGTGGTATATATGAGCTTGAATAAACAAGCCCTGCTGGATTATCGACAGCATCATTTACATCAAACGGCTTTGAAGAAATCTCTAAGACAATTTTTGTTGTGTCTTCTGGAAAGTTTTTGAATTGGAACCATCTTGCGGTATCATTCGGATTCTCACAATCAAATCCAACTTCGCTTAAATGTTGGAGTTTATTTGGAAACTCACCATTGCAGGTAATGTCTCCGTCACGCTGGGTAGTCCATAATTCAAAAGACGTTTTTATTAAACTTGGCTTTCCGTTAACAGTAATTTGAGAGAGTTTTTGATTTCCCAAACTTGGCTTTCCATAAAGCACTCGCAATCCCTCACCCGGGTCTCCGATGCAATTCATATTTTTGTCTACAGGAACAGCCCTTACGTAATAAACCTGTGCACTTTCTGTTTTAGGCGTGGTATTGATTATAAGGATCGGAAATGCCTCAACGAATTTAGAAAAATCAATAACAAATTCTTTTTTTGCAGGCGATATCGTTGTTGTATAAACAAGAGCCGGCGGATTATTCCAGTTTGTCTTGAAACCAACGAAAGGCGCCTTTGAAACTTGAACAACAATTGCATAAGGAGTCAAAGTCCCATAATCTGCATAAAAATAGCGTTGCTTGTTGCCCGACATATCAATCAGAGCACCATCGTCTGCCTTTGTGTAAAGCGAGCCACTTTTTGTACCTGACGATGCTGTCGGAATGCTCAAGGGTTTTGTCGAGTCATTTGCAATATAAAGAGTCAATTTAGTATCATACACAGGCGCATTTATTAACGCATTGAAATCAAGATTTCTAAATTTTTCGGATTCGCTTGTAGGTGCAGGTGTTGGAAGAATTTGAAGTGTAGCATTAATGGAAGTTCTGAAATTTTCATAGGTCCTTTTTACAAGAATAATCCCTTGTTCTCTTGTTGTATTTGAGAGAGGGTCGATTGTATCAACTGATGTGCCCTTCATAATTCCATTTTGGAATGCAAACATCATACTTGTAAGTGCCCACGAAGCGATTTTTTCTTTATCCCTAAATGGAAAGTCGTTCTTATTAATGGTTGGAAGCGCAGGATAAGCCTTTGACAGTGCTCGATAAATCATTGTTGCAATTTCCTGTCTTGTTATGGAAAGAGTTGGTGAAAATTTTCCACCGCCTGTTCCATTAACAATACCAAGTTGATACGCCTTTACAATTTCAGGATTGCTTGTGTCGGAAAAAGGAGTTGCTCCTGCCACTACCGTTTTATTCGTAAGTTTAGTGTAGAGTTTTACAACAATAACGCAGAATTCTTCCCTTGTGATTGGTTGCTGAAATTTACCCATAATGTCAGGGTAAGTAAGCCCATAGTTGTAAGCCTGTGTGAGTTCTGAGATTGCCCACCTGCTTGCTGTTGCATCGTTAAAAATTGAGAAGTAAAATGCAACAGCATTACTTACAAACGGAAAGTTCAAAAAGAACATCATTAAAACAAGTAAGAAAGATATAAGCCTTTTAAAGATATTCATCTTTCCCTCCTTTGTGGGGTTCATAACCTCACTTTATGACCTTTCTTTAATGACATTAAGATTTTATGTTGTTAAAGATTAGCCATACTCAATTTTATGCAAAACAAAAATTAAAGCAAATAAAATTTTTTTATTTCTTAGTTTTAGTGGTTCATCGAATAAAAAGAAAAACGGCAATCAAAATTAAAACTTCGCCTATTGAAAACAAAAACCAGTTATATTCTGTTGTGACAAAATTTGAGACGACACCCCAGAAATTTTTATCACACAAAAATTGTTAACTCCATACTTAAAAATATAACTTAAAACCATCTTCGAATAATCATAGATAATAGTTAAGACCTATAGATTACTAAAAGTATTTGACTTATTCGTTTAGATATTTCTCCCCAATTATTTTATAGGCTTCTCTAAAAGGAACACCTTCTAAGACGAGTTTATAGACTTCCTCTGTTGCGTATAGTTCCTGGGTTAAAAGACTATGCGCCTTGGTTTTATCTACTTCTAACTTTGACAAAACGTTTGCTAACACTATAAGAGTTTCCTTTACGGTATCGAAGCCTTCAAAGACACACTCTTTTGTCTCCTGCAAATCCCTGTGATAGCCTGAAATAAGATTTGACGGTAAAATTTTTACCCTCATTTCAAGGGAAAGAAGTTTTGAATATTTACTTCGTGCAATTTCAAAAACATCTGGATTTTTCTTGTGTGGCATTATGGAACTTCCCGTTGTAAACTCTACTGGTATTTTTATAAATCCTAAATCATCCTCTGAAAAGAAGATAATATCAGAAACAAGTTTGTTTATATCATACATAATCATTGTAAGGAAAGAAAGAATTTCGCCTTCAAATTTACCCCTGGAGTTTTGCACGTATATGGGATTATATTGCAATGTTTTAAATCCAAGAATCTTTTTTGTATAATTTCTGTCTATTTTTAACACAGGTACTCCATATCCTGCACCAGTGCCCAAAGGCGACTTATCAATAAGTTCATACACTGATTTTCCAAATTTTAACTCATCAGTAAGTGCCTCAATAAACGAATCTGCCCACAATTTAATAGATGAAACCATTGCCTTTCTTGTGTGAGTAAAGCCCGGTATTTGAACCTTACCATACTTTCTTTTGAATATTTTAAGTGCATTAATAATTTCCACAACAATTTTTTCAATATCTTTTAGAGCACTTTTGTAATAAAGGCGTAAGGTGCAGAGTACTTGATCATTTCTTGATCGCGCAGTATGTATCTTTTTGCCAACATCACCTAATTTTTCAACAAGGTAATTTTCAATTTTTGTATGCACGTCTTCATCGTTAGGAGTAATTTGAAATTTTCCTTTTGAATCAATATGAATGATTTCTTCAAGTGTCTTTGTAATGGCGTTTACCTCGCTATCAGTTAGTATTCCAATTTTATTGAGCATCTTTGCATGTGCAATAGAGCAAAGGCAATCGTATTTCACAAGTCTTCTATCAAACAAATAGTCATTACCAACTGTAAATCTAATAATCGTATCGTTTTCTTTAATTCCCTTTTTCTTCCAGAGTTTTGCCATATAGAATTTCTCTCCAAGTGTAGGGATTCTTCCTCCTTAAAACTGCTGCATGCGCCTTTAACCTTATTGCGTTTATATTTATAAAGCCTTTTGAATCAGAAGCAGTAAAACCACCTTCAATATCCATACTCGATAGATCTTTGTCATAAAGAGAGGTTGGGGATTCTCTTCCTATTGGCATAACGTTTCCTTTATATATGGAAAGCACCACCTTCCCATCGATTGCTTCTTGACTTTTCTTTATTGCAGCAAACAAAAAGTCCATCTCAGGTGAAAACCACATACCGTTATAGATTAACTCAGAAAATTTTGGTGTAAGCATATCTCTAAGATGCATTACTTCTTTATCCATTGCAATCCCTTCAAGATCTCTATGCGCAGTCCATAAAATCGTTGCACCAGGCGTTTCGTAAATTCCACGCGATTTGATGCCAATAAATCTATTTTCTACCATATCTACTCTTCCCACTCCATTTTCACTTCCAACTTGATTTAAATATAAAAATAAATCTAATGGATCTTCTTTTACAATGTTTTCCTTTGGATTTACAACCTTCACAGGAATTCCATCTTTGAAGTAAATTTCAATTATTGTCTCTTCGTCTTTTGCCTCTTTTGGGCTTTTCGTTTTTGAGAAAATATACTCCTCTGGGCGATACATTGGGTCTTCAATTATTCCTGCCTCATGACTTATATGCATAAGGTTTTCATCTTCTGAAAATGGTTTATCCTTTGTTGCCTTTACATTTATGCCATGCTTCTTTGCATACTCAATTAAATCGCTTCTTCCCTTGAAGTTGCTCAAAAACTCCTCGTCTTTCCAAGGAGATATAACTTTTATTTCAGGATTAAGAGCATAGTAAGAAAGTTCAAACCTTACCTGATCGTTCCCTTTTGCCGTTGCACCGTGTGCAACATACTCTGCGCCTTCTTTCTCTGCAATCTCAACTTGTTTTTGTGCAAGAAGTGGACGAGCAAGCGAAGTGCCTAAAAGGTATCTTCCCTCATAGATTGCATTTCCCATAAGAGCAGGAAAGATAAATTCAACAACGAAACGCTTTCTTAAATCTTCCACGTAGACCTTACTTGCGCCTGTTTTCAGTGCCTTTTCCTTGATTTCGTCAAAATTCTCACTCTGGCCGATGTTTCCAACAAATGCAATTACCTCATACCCCTTTTCCACAAGATAGTGGAGAATAACCGAAGTATCAAGTCCTCCACTGTAGGCAAGCACCACTTTTCCTTTCATTACAAAACCTCCCTAATTATTTTTTAAAATCTTCTAATTGCTTTATTATGTCTTTGGTTGTTCCCCTTTTTGTCACGACAAGTATCGTATCATCACCTGCAACTGTTCCAAGAATTCCTTTAATTTCATACTTATCAATGAGCCACGCAACACTATTTGCATTTCCAGGTGTGGTTTTCACAAGTATAAGATTATCTTCTACTACAATTTCCCTTACAAAATTTTCAAAAGCAAATTCGATTTTTTTAAGGATACTTTCAGAGCCTTCTTCTGGAAGTGCATAGTATGATTTATTTCCCTTATTCACCTTTATCACGCCAAGCTCTTTGAGATCCTTTGCAATGGTAGGTTGAGTAATATCTATGTTGTGCTTCTTCAAATGAAGCACAAGGTCTTCTTCTGTTTCAACCTCGTAAGTCTTTAAAATCTCTTTTATTAAGGCTTGCCTTTTCTCTTTCTTATATTTATTCATATTATTGGCATAATTATAATACATTTTGAAAGTATGTCAAGACCTAAAACAAAAATCCACCCTTAAATCTTTGTAAAGATTGTTTTAATCCTCTCGAAAATTGGTTTCAATTCTTTTTAAGCACGCTAAAAAACAAAAACAGTAAACCTGACACCACCCTACATAATTATGTTTCAATCCCTCAAGGGTAGGGTAAAAAAAACATACTCTTCTAAAAATTTTTACAGCAACTATAGATGGTGATTAGAATGTATAGAAGATATTAACTTTACAAATATTATTTAAAGAAGTTTCATTTGCCATCCAACCTATTTTTAATCTCATTAATCAATTCAGCGTTTCCAACCCCATAGTCTTTAAGAATTGCAACAAGATTGTACAATTGCATTAGATGGGTTTGTAGCATAATCGTAACAAAATAATTCATCTCTTCATCTTTAACTTCATCCTTATACAACCTATCATAAAAACTGCTGTCATAAGTGTAGTTTGAAAGCAACCAATCCTTCAATTCATTTGTTAAATTTTTTTTAGACATTTTAATACCTCCTTTTTTGTTTTAAAATTTCTCCTTCGGTATTTGTATGAGAAGAAAGTTCATTAATTTACATCCCACATGGTTCAGATAAAACAAGCAATCTGATTAGCATTCTAAAAGATTATGGTGTCTTTATATCCCACATGGTTCAGATAAAACTCTGTAAAGTATAATGCTTAACTCTTCTCTTGTTAACTTTATATCCCACATGGTTCAGATAAAACAGTAAATAGTAAACCATTTAGATCAGTAATTCCTTACTTTATATCCCACATGGTTCAGATAAAACGTGGAAAAAGATTATCAATTGTTTGCCATACATAGACTCTTTATATCCCACATGGTTCAGATAAAACGGTGCATTCTTTTCCCTTCTTCGTATTTCTGAAGCCTTTATATCCCACATGGTTCAGATAAAACCAAATAGAACTTTACGAAATCTCCTCTCCAAACAAGCTTTATATCCCACATGGTTCAGATAAAACCCAGAAGTGAATTCTGTCAAAATTCGTTAAATCTATCTTTATATCCCACATGGTTCAGATAAAACTAAGGTGTATCTTATACCGCTTGGCGATTTGCATTTCTTTATATCCCACATGGTTCAGATAAAACAGGAGACTTAACGCAGATAAAGTTAGTCTGCACAAGCTTTATATCCCACATGGTTCAGATAAAACAAAGTAGGCAATGCTAATCTTGTCAATGAGATAGAACTTTATATCCCACATGGTTCAGATAAAACTCTGTCTAAAAACTCCCAGAACAACCCTATTTCTTTCTTTATATCCCACATGGTTCAGATAAAACTAAAAGCCTTACTCCTTCTGTGAATAAAGTGATGCTTTATATCCCACATGGTTCAGATAAAACTATTACACAGAAAAAATAGACACAAGCATTTACGAACTTTATATCCCACATGGTTCAGATAAAACCTTTTTTGATACACTTTATATTATGCACCATACTGACTTTATATCCCACATGGTTCAGATAAAACGCAAAATGTTGCAGTTGTGATGCGAGTTTTTTGCAACTTTATATCCCACATGGTTCAGATAAAACTGAAAGCTCCCCTATTTATTTTCAAAGCTTTTGCGACTTTATATCCCACATGGTTCAGATAAAACTATTAAATCTCTTGCTTCTACTTTTAAATTTCTTGCCTTTATATCCCACATGGTTCAGATAAAACTCAACCGTATATGCTTTTGGATAATCTTTTAAGTACTTTATATCCCACATGGTTCAGATAAAACTAATTCCATTTTCTCACCTCCTATCTTTCTTTTTGCTTTATATCCCACATGGTTCAGATAAAACTTTTTCTCTCGCCTCTGGGCCCGCAAATAATTGTTGCTTTATATCCCACATGGTTCAGATAAAACTCTCAATTTTGTTGACGACCTTGCAACACATCTTTCCTTTATATCCCACATGGTTCAGATAAAACTTCTTCAGGCTATGGGATAAAATTTAATGGTTCTGATATCTTTATATCCCACATGGTTCAGATAAAACCCCTTTTTAAAAATAGCATAATTTTCAAGGTAAGCTAAGCCTGATGGCATTAACGTTTACATATTTTTTATAATTATATCATAAAAGTAAAATTTTTGTATAAAAGTCATTTAACGGAGGTCATTTTTGCATCGACCCGCTAATCCATTTTTTTAATAGTGATAAATAACTTTAACAAGCTTGTATAAAATACAGTTCTTTTAGTTAAAAGCCAAAAAATACCTTCGATGCGATTATATAAAATTATCGGTAATCTCCTTCTCTATTCCAAGCACAACTTTCTTATAATTAAACTTATTCTCGATTCTATAAAAGTAAATCGAATCTCTTTTTAAATCGAGCACCTTTGATAATTCTATTCTACACTTTTCAAATTTACCTTCCGTAATTTCCCCTTCAAAAACGGAATTCTGAACCCACAGAAAATATTTCTTTAGAACTTTTCTTGCTTTGTTTATTCTTTCCTCTTCCACATCATACACAACAATCATATAAGACATAATTACCACCAAGCCTTAAAAGGACGATAAAGCTCGTCACCTATTAAGTGTTTAATTAGTTTATAACATTCAAGCCTAATTAAAAGTTTGTATGAAACATTTCTTCTTAATTTCCTATGCCTAATAGTCGTGTTAAGTTTTTGATCTAATTCCTTCAAGAATTTCTTCTTTCCTTGTTCTGTTAAATAGCAAAAATTCAAGTCTTGTTCAAAATCTCCAGCAGTCAACATATTATTGTTTACAAGTTTAAAGATAACTGGATCTGCAATAAGCGGCTTAAAAATTTCTGCTATATCAAGACTTAGCGAGTATCGTTTTTCCCCTGGCTCATGAAGATAACTTATAGTTGGGTTAAGTTGAGTAAGGTAAATTTGCGTTAGTACAACAGAATATATAATAGAGTTACCAAATGAAATTAATGCGTTAACTGGATTGTTTGGGGGATGTTTTTGTCTTTTCTTTATTTCAATTTTTCCATTGAAAATAGTATTAAATGCTTTATAATAAGCATCTCTTGCTCTTCCTTCACAACCCATAAGTTCACTTATTAGCTTTGCTTCGTATACATTTGCTAATTCCATGCTCATTACATCTATAAAATCCTCCGTTTCTTTGTATTCTCTCAAATTTCTTCTCATATGATGTATGGCTCCCTCAACAAATGAAATTGCAATATATCTCCTCTTTTCAAAATCAAGATAGTGCTCAACTTGTTTTACTGTAAGGTGTCCAGAGGTATTACTTTCCTTCGGCATAAAACTACCCGAATAAAAACCGTAATAATTATAAAAGTGAACTGCTATATTATGCTGTGCTAAAAAGTTTAGAACTTTACTATTTAAATCAATCTCACTAAAAATGTGGAGAACCTCAACATCCTCAATGGGGATTGCCCTTTTCTCTTCATTAGCATTTTCAACATAAAGTGTGTTTTCTTTTCTTGACAACCTACCATTTGAAAAAATATAATAAGGTCTACTCATTGTTAACTCCAGCAGAATTCAAAATAGGCACATTTTGAGCAAAATGTCTTTTTTTCAACTTTCGGAGGCTTATTAAGCGACAAAACTTTTTTTGCTTCTTCTAAATCTTTTTCTACTTCTTTCTCAAGCTCTTCAGTCAAAATAAGTTCTTCTCTTCTTTTAATCTTTGGGTAGTTCAATATACCTTTCTTGGAAACACCAAGTCTCTTAAGATAGTAAAGATAGTATAAAAGCTGTGCTTCGTCGGCTTCCTTGAGTTTATTTGAATACTTCACCTCTCTGATCGACTCGTTGTCTATTATATCTATTTGAATAAGATTATCAATTAGAATGTTTTTCCTTTCCTTCCTTTGGTAATAATAGTCTTGGAGTAATGAGCCTAATAAGACCATATTAGATGTATGCTCCATTCTAATTCCCCTATCAAAGAGCCATAGCTTCCTTTTACATACATGAAGATAATTAATTCTTAATCCAGTGATTTTTAATTCGTCAAAGTTTTTATCTTTCATTAAATTATATTAGAAAAAAGGTCATCATCATGATTACTAAAAAACAGTCCCATATTTTGGTCATAGTGTGCTTTTACTACATATACTTTGTCTTTTTTTTCAATTTGTGATCGGTTAACCTTGTATAAAGGGACACTTACAGTAAACTCATTAAAGCTTTTTATAGCCTCAACTCTTTTAGCCAAATTTTGGTTCTTGTCGTTTATTACAGAAAGTGCATCTTCTATTTTTTCTTTGTTTTCTATGTAGACATTCTCAGGAATAACAAGAAGATTTGCAATATCTCTAAATAGTTTTTGCGCTTCATCCTTTGTTTGCGATTCGAATCCACTTTCTAACAAAGCAAATGCTTCTTTAAACTTTTTGTAATATTTAGTGCCTTCAATCCTCTTCGTATCATAAACGTTTTTCATCATTTCAATTTTTATGTCTTCTGTTATTATTTTAGCATCATATTTTGATAAAACATCTTTAGTGAAACTAACAATTTCCTTATCATATATCTTAAAATTGTCCGATGGATCGACACTACTAATGAAAACATTGGGAAAATCAGATTTGCTTATATATCTACCTCTGCCCCTGTATATTCTTCCCATTCTTTGAATCAAAGAGTCTAACGAAGAAATCTCTGTAAACAATACGTCGTAATCAATATTCAGTGATGCTTCGATAATTTGGGTTGTTATCCAAATAACAGGCCCGCTTTCTTTTTGATCCTTCATTATTTCCTTTTCTTTATTTCTTCTGTCACGCTGGATAAACTGCGAATGAAGCATTTTCACATTTCCTATTTCCTTGAATTTCTTAAAAACTTCCTGTGCTTTATTTACAGTATTTACAAGCACAATAATTTTTTTGCCCTCGTCATAATATTTCTTTATTGTCAAGGTTAAATCTTCAATTTCTGAATCCTCTATCTTTAGCTTATGTCTTTCTCCATTATCTAAAACAGGTCCAATTATTTCAGGTTTGTTATTTATCCTCATTAATTGGTCCAACACAAAAGGATGATTTGTTGCACTTATAATGCAAAACTTACCTCCAAGATCTGAGATCTCTTCCAAAGACTTAATTATCATCGCGAGTATCTGAGGCGAATAACTTTGTGGCTCATCTATGATAACTTTTGAATACATTAGAGTTCCATAAATTTTTTCGTAACCTCTCCACTTAAAGACCGAAGTAAACATCTGATCCGCTGTTGTCACGGTAATTGGTAAAGATAGTTGTCTTGAGAGAAGTGTCCTGTGTATACCTTCTTCAATTCCTGAGTCTTCTTCCCAGATATCATACTTGTTTGAGAAAAAATCCAAGTTATAGAATAAACTATCGCTATGGAGAAGACCTACTTTTTCTGGACCGAAAATTTCAGCAAATCTTTCATACATCGCATTCACGGACACCCTTACAGGAAGCGTATAAAACGCCTTTTGTTCACCTATCCAGTTCAATGCAAATTCAGTTTTCCCTATCCCGGTTGAGGCAGTAAGTATTACGTTTTTATCAGAATACTTTTCCGCTTCTTTCTGAAAATCTTTTAGCGTACTACCGTTATCTTTAATATAGCTAACAAGTTTGCTTCTTGGCTCTTCAATTTTCTCTGTTTCGACAGGTAAATGTGCTGATGATGAGTGGTCTAATCTATGTAATAAACCTTTCAATAAAATAAATTCTCTATCTCTCCTTATTCTATTAAATATATTTGATGAATTAAGATCAAGAAGCTTATAGTAATTGTCCCACAAATTTTCTGATATACTTAGACCATACTTTTTAATCCAGGAAAGTTCTTCGATTTTTTTTGAGAGATCTTCATTAATAACTTTTTTTAGATCTTGTTCAGTAAAATTAATTTTCCTGTCATGATGAAATGCAATTGCATAAAATAACTTATAGTATTCTTCGTCTGCACTCAAATTAAGCAAGTTTTGATCTGGCAGAAACGCAACAGAGAGAAAATTATGAGGTATCTCTTCGCTTTGATCTTTATGAAATTCTTCATTTTTCTTTAAAAGTCTTTTTACTTTGTTTTGAAAAGCAGAAGAAACTTTTCCGAGGTCGTGAAAAATACAGGCTATTCTCAATAATTCCAAGAAATTTTTCCCTAATTCTAATCTCGACAAATCACCTTCGTATTTCGTCTTAAAATTTTCGTAGTTTTTTAATAAATTATCGGTATGTTGCTCTAAAGTCTCAATTTCGAATTGTCCATTTTCTTTAAAAAATACTTTAGCAATTGTCATTTTTGCTTTCCAAATTTATAAGCTCCACAATTCTGTTATCCTCTTTGTCAAAAAGAAAATTTCCTTTATCAATTCTACCATTATCTACATAAACCACGTCTACCTTTTCAAAATATCTTAAATTGGATTTAATTACATACTTGGTGTTCATTCTATAATTAATTCCACCAAGTCCATATTTAAGTGCCGTTTCTTTACTTAAATATATACCGTATGTCAAGTCATGGGCATTTCTCACATCAAACTTGGCTTCCTCTAAATCGACAAAATCGACAAAATCAATTCTTGCTAAATCTTCATGTCTTCCAATGCTCGGAAAATCTTCTTTTAAAATGTTATCTCTGAACGCATCTAATGATTCCTTGCTTTCAGAATAAATATAAATAATAAGATCAACGTCCAATAGGGTTGCAATAAATGTTGGGGATGAGATGAGCGCTTTTCCTATCCAATCCATTATTATTTGTTTCTCGTCTCTTCTTATCCGATCAAACTTAAGCAAGGTCTGCATATCGTAAACTATAGCAGCATAAGTTCCTTGAATACTAATTGACAAGGGGATATATTCTTTGGCCTTTATAACACTATGAAACCATCCTTTAATCGTAGATAATGGTGGTAGTGGATAGGTGTCCCATAAATTATAATTCATTGGTTTTCTGTAACAGGCAAAAGGTTGATATGCTTTAATCTTTAACACTTTCATTTCTTAAATTCTACTCCATAATTTTTAAAAACTTCATTCTCAAGATTTTCAAAAAATAAACCAATATTGGTTGGGTTGTTGACCAATTTATTAAATTCCTCTTCATTGGCCCAGTATCCTTTTAAGTAACCAACGTATGTTTTATCCCGTACAGGCTCATTGCCAAAGTTTAAGTCAAGCACTGAATTTATTATTTCAGTGTCAAGAGCGTACTTTCCACTATTCCTGTCATATTTAACCTTTATCCGGTTTAAAAAGAATGGATTTTTAATATTATAAACTCCACCTATTGCAAAAACGGGGTTTAGGTTTTCAATTCTACCTTTGATATTTCTGTTCAACACTTTAAGTACTTCAAGTAGCATTTTTACACGGTCAGCTTTTTCGCTTGTCGAAAGATCGATGTTATCGTTTTCATCTTTGCCAACTTTGTCTAAATCAATCGTAATTGTATAGGTATAAAGAGAATAATGATTTTCAAATTGGAAAGGATTGGGATCTGCTCCTACTCGATCTGCAAAATTCTTGTTAGTTCCAAACTCAATGTCGCCCAATGTGGGTTCGAGAGAGATAGCAGGACTTATTCGAACAACTGCGGGACGTGAACCCGACTTCTGCCCCTTAGCTGTTTTCATGTATCCGAACAAGTCCATTTCAACATAATCTTTGATGTTAGCATCAGGCTTGAATTGGACAACCTGCTGCTCCTTAGTAAGAGGAACCTCCTTATCATCAACAAAAAAGTTCTCTCTTAACAAACGGTAAATATCATACCTTATAGCTTGTCGTGAAACGTAAGTATATGTTTCCCCACCTTTAGTAATTTTTTTTAACTCAGAAATATTACCTGTGCCTTCTCCATAGTTCAAGCTCATCGCTTCAAAAATTGCCGTGTAAGTCAATCCCTTACTCATTTTCTTTTTCATCTCCTTTCTTGTCTAAAAAGCCGTTTAAAAATCCATAACCCAAAGGATAAAAGTTATCCTTCTTTAAAAGTACTTTTACCATATCAGATGGTATTTCCATTTCGTATGCCATAAAAGTTCTCATAATAACATCCATAAAATAATTTACATCACTTGCTTTAAGTGCATTAAGCAGCTTGTATGCAATTGTATGGATTTTGTTCTCTGCGTTTCTATCTCTCATTTTTTTAGAAAGTTCTTTTCCTTTGAAATAAATATTCCATACTTCTTTTTCTTCTAAATCCATTTTATTCCTCCCTTCGTTTTTGGTATTTTTTATAAAATTTAAAATCAATAAATTCAAAACCTGTAAATGATATGGATTGAGATTTTGTTTGTTTTTGTTAGAATTACTTAAAAACATCCGCTCAAGGCTGTAAAGGAATTCGTAGTTGATTTCGTTTCTAAGAATTTTCTCTATTGTTTCGAATAAAACATATCTTTCCTTATCTTTTATCTTATAAGAGGCTTTTGCAAGTTTTTTCAGAGTATTTGCATTTTCATTCAGGTATAATGCCTTGGCTTTGGAAATGTTAAAAGAGTATATTTTTGGAAAATTGCCATCATTAAGGTTTAACTCAATTAAAGCTATGTTTCTTAATGAAAAATATGCCTTTTCTTTCTGTAGTTCAATAATTAGTTCTGGAAAAAAATCTAAAATAGGATTCCCTTCTTTCTTAAGGACTAAAGACAAAAGTCTGTTTTTCTGGTACAAATCGATTACACTCGAATCGCTGTTAACGAAATAAAAAGTCTTATCTTTTGTGTATACGGAAGGCGTAAGTGCAGCAAAACTACAAAAATAGATGAGTTCACATATCTCACATAATGGTAGTTTGGTATTAAATTTCCATAAGAAATTGCTTGCATCTTTATTAATCCCAAAAAAGGGGGAGATACCTGTGTCGAAAGAAGTATCCTTCTTAGCAGGACGCCCGCAATTTACACAGTAAAGTTCGCTTTCTTGTTTTACAGTATTTTCAACAATTGGTTTTTCGAAATCATTATAGAATTTATTAAAAATACCTGTCCTTATTGAATTATTAAGAAAGCTCTTTTGTCCATATATATTTTTAAGGTACGATCGAACGTCATTTTCGAGGATTTTTTGATAAATTTCCTTATGTTTTTCTTCCAAAGCTGCAACTTCTTCAAAGATTTTTTCAACTTTATTTGGATCTTTTTTAATCTCTTCATCATCAGGAAGAACATTGTTTAAGAACTTAAAATAGGGAAATTTATTTTTAAAACGGTTAAATAAATACAAAGGTAGTTCTAAACCTAAATTGTTTTTATCAACCTCATACTTTCTAGAAATAGTTTCCAAGTTCTTGGAATCTCTTACATTTCTAAGATCCTCTAAAAATTCCTTTAAAGTTTGTAAAGTTCTATCGTATCTACCATATTGTTTGAAAGCGGTATTGAAATACTTCTCTGAGAAACCTTTAATAGATTCTCTTTCGAACTCAATATAATTCTCTCCAATAGTAACAATTTTTTGATCCTCAATATTATCGTTGGTCATTATTTTGAGAAAACCAATTATTCCAGCATTGAACAGCCAATCAGAAAGATAAACCTTAAATTTCTCGCTCATGTTATCACCTCTACCATCCCAAAACCTTGCCCAGTTCTTAAGCCAATACCTAATTGATAAAGCATCAATAAATCTTTAGGGTCTCCTCTGAGTTTAAAAATACCCTCAAAAGTAGTAAGTATCATATACGGCTTACCAGTTTGTTTCGTAAAATCTCTTAATGCATGTTTTACGACCTGTTTTCTAATCTTCACAGGACTGAAGAATAATTTTTCGTATAACTGAAAACCGCGAATATCTTTTAGAATTCTATTGTGTAAAGCATTAAATTCCTCGTTAAAAACCGAGAGCGATTCTTCTTTTAGTAAATCGCCACTTTCATCAAATGGTATTATAGGTTTATCATTGGCTGTTTCTATAAGAATTGGAGACATAGTTTTAAGCACAACTTCTTTAGAGTTGATTTTCCTCTCGTTCAACATATAAACTTTGGAGAGTTTCAAAGTCAGATCACTACTAAACTTGAATTCTTTTAAACTTAATAAGCCATTATATAGATTCACAAAAAATTCGTAACTACAAGAACTTATAAAAAGTGAAATTCTCTTATCATTCGAAAGATAGAAAACGATATCTTCAACTTCAAAGTCGAAAATTTTGAACTTCTCTTTTTTTAGATAATAATTTTGAGGTAACATAACACTGAATGTAAAAGGCTTAACTATTTTTCGATCTGTTTTATCTTCAGGGTAAAGAAACAATTTGTAATCTCTATTAGACTCAGCTAATGCGGAAATTATTAGGTCCATAAACCTGTGCCTATAAAGTATAGGCATCTTTTCTCCTTCGACATCAAAAATTACTTTCGCTCTCAAATCGTTCCTCCCTTCTTTCTGCAAATATTTAAGCATTTTTAAAATATAAAGTTATACAGTCTATTTGTAATATTTTACAATATTTCATTTTGCTAAAAAATCTTCCATTCAATTTCCTGGTCATCTTTCCAATTTTTGCAATCGTTTCAACCATTAGTTTCCTCCTTTCTTAAATCTTATCCTTCCACTAAATTTTCACCCTTTCTCCCACACGTCCCACATGCCGAAGCCTTCGGAGGACTTGGCACCAAGCCCTGCATCATAGGTTGTGTAGATAAGTTCGGGAGAGCCTTTCAATCTGTAGATACCTGAGAAGCATTCAACAATTGTATTTTTAAAATAAACTACTTTTTTGTTCTTTTCGATGGAAAATTTGTAAGGCTCAATATCAAGGCGAAGATCATTAACGACATCTTTCTCAATAGGTAAGCCTTGCGCTTTTTTAATCAAAATGTATTTGTTTTGTGCATTCTCTTCAATGAGCCGTTTGAATTCGCTTTCAGTTGGGCGATAGTAGTGCGTTGTGCGTTTGCCATTGTTGTTGAAGGTGCTATAGGCAGTGATGGGTGATAGTGTGCGGATAAGTATGTCGTCTGTCAATCGTGGGGGTTTTATCACTTCAACTGCTGATAAAAAAAGGTTAAAGTCATTTAGGACAATTCCTGTTTTTCTAAAGGCATTTGAGCCAAGATCTTCAACGATTTCATAAAGAGGAGATGAAAAGTAGAATGTGATATATTTACCAAAATTTAAAGTGTTGTTGAACTTTGTGCCTTTTTCGATGATATTTGAATAGGTAAAGAGTTTGAACTTTTTGCCGTCGATTGGGAAGCCTTCAAGGTATAACTTCTGTGCCATACCTTCTGAAAAAGTATTGTAGACAAGGTAATGCAAGAGATACCCGTAATGAATGGGAAGGATAATTTCACGACCCTTAATGTCCTCGAAGGTTAACTTTATTCTCATTACTCCTCCTTATATATATTATACACGAAAATAATTTTGTGTCAAGTCCCTAAACGCGCCACATACATTTGAGACTCTGCCGAATATTTTAACACATAATCAATTGGTGTCAGTTTGTGCTCTTATGTAGTCTTTGAGTATTGTGTCATATAAGGTAGTCAATAAATCTCTTGTTGAATTCATTGATGTTATCGTGAAAAAGTAAGAGATTTAAGTCTATGAATTCTTTCTTTAATGTTCTGTTTCTTTATTAGAGGGACACATTCCCAATAACTTCTTTGGAACAAATTTAGTCTTTTTACTTACTTTATATGGAAATTTAGAATTAGAGTTGTCAATGACTGATAACAAGTTCTTGGGACTTTTTAGATAAATGAAGTTGTGTTTGATATGTTTCTACTGCTTTGTGATTTAAACTCATAGAAGAAATGGAACTTAGAGGATATGCAAACACATACCTTGTGAAGTGGGTATCTCTCTAAATAACGGCTTCTCTATAACGGGATCTAATACGACCAATAAGGAGTTTTTAAAACTTACATCCTTCAATAACAATCCCTTTTTTATAATTCATTTTTCGTGCAAGTTGCCAAAAATTTACAATCGCCTTTTTGTGCCTCTATTAACATTGGAATACAAATTTAAAAGTTTCCCTTATCAAAATAGCTAAACCTTTCAATGTGTTAATTTTCTCTTTTGTGATTGCAAATTTTTTTAAGTCCGTCTTCTCTTTATTTTGTATTGTTTAATCAATAGAAACAATATAGGTTAAGACGAATACTTCATAACAGAAGATATCAAACATTTTCTCATAATATCGCATATACCCTTGAAGTAGGCATTTAGTGATAGTGGTGTTGTAATTTTTCAATTATTGTTACTTTTCATATTTTATTCCTTATATTACGTTGTCTTTTTGAAAAAGCATTACATTTCCCTTTTTTGCTATTTTTTTCATTTCATCTGTAAATCCACTTTTTGAGAATAGACAATAATATTCTTTTCTACCTTCTTTTTTCCACTCAACTAAACTTGCTTTTCTCTTTAAATTCTCATAAATGTCTACCCCTACAGGTTTATTGCTCCACTTTACCTCGCCAAATAGTATTTTATTTTCAATCTTATTCAAGGCAACAACATCGATTTCCTCGTTTCTGTCCCACCATCTTCCGATACTTTCAAAGGGAAAAAATTCTTCCTCGTGTCTTTTTAAGATATCCTGTGCTACCCTTTCATAATTCTCAGCAACAACAGTATTAAAATCTTCCATTATTTTCTTTAATACCACATCTATTTTTCCTTCTTCAATTCTACTTCTATTGGGCAATACGTATTTAAACCAAAATTTGAAGAACTGGTCTTGCAGTTTATAGATACCTTTTCTCGATTTTTGAGGATTCTTTTCTGTTATAGGAACTTCCTTCTCAATTATCTGTAAGTCTTCGAGTACAAAAAGATACTTATGAAGAATACTTTTTTCGAAGCCTGTTTCATTTATTATTTCACTTACTCTTGCTTTTCCCTGTGCAATTGCTCTTAATATTGCAAAATAGTTTCTTGGTTCTCGCAGTTCTTCATGAAGTATAAATTCCACTTCGCTATAGAGAGTTGCTTCTGGAGAAAGAAAATTATCTTTTATGTTATCTTCAAGTGATTTTTCTGGGTTTATTTTGTTTAGATAACTTGGGTTTCCTCCCACAATCGAAAAAAAGGAAAGTCTTTCATCAAAAGATAACTTTGGGAAGAATGCTGAAGCTTCATAAAAATCAAAAGGCTTCACAAGAATTTGCCCTGTTCTTCTTCCATAAAGAGGGGCTTTGTATCCAAGGACTTCTTGTTCCATCATTGCAATGCTTGAGCCACAGATGATTAAATACACTGGTGTCTCTTTTAAAAATTCATCCCAGCCTGCTTGAAAAATTGATGAAATGCCTTTGTTTGCTTCTGCAAGATAGGGAAATTCGTCAATTACAACAACAATTTTCTCCTTTATTTTTTCTTTTAAATACGCAAAAAATGTCTGCCAATTTGCAAAACCACTTGATTGAAGAATTATATCTTTGAAATATTCGCCAACTAATTTTGAAAGCATTTTTAAGTTATCATTATCGCTTATTTTCTGTGCTAAGAAGTAAATATGGGGCTTATCTTTAATAAATTGCTTGATCAATTCTGTTTTACCAACGCGTCTTTTTCCATAAATTACAACAAATTGTGGCTTATTTTCCTTCCAAAACCTTTCTAAGGCACTTAATTCTTTTTCTCTGTCTATGAATCTCATCGCAACCTCCGATAGTCTACTCTAAAGTAGTCTACTTTAAAGTAGACTTTTTGTCAAGAGAGCCAAGCAGGTATGCCTTTACGATAATTTTCGTATATTTAACATCAATTTACTTCATACTATATTTCTCCTCTGAAACCTTTATTAAGAATTGATTGATGCAATTCATTATTTGTTTCAAGTTCTTTTTCAAGTATTTTGCGCAATTTTTCTTTGGGGTTCCATAAATTTTAAGAGATTCAAGTCCGATTGATTACCTAACTTCAGGTGTATTACGTAATCCGAATAACTCTTGAAGTATTTTTATTCCTGAAACACCATTTGGAAAAGATTCAATAAAGGCTTTTCTTTTTTGAGGGTCAATCCAAATTTCCTGTAAGTGAGAAAGAATTTTTAACTTCCTCAAGTACCTTGGATGCAATTAATTTTTTTATATTCCTCAAATGTAATTTTTCCGAGTTTAAATTAATATCGGATATGCATAAACTCTAAACATAAGCTTGTTAGTTGGGTGGTATTCTTGAAACTCTTACAAGAAGCTTTTGAAAAGCAATTTGCGATTTACCACACTTAAAGAAAACCACATTTTGAAAAATTGGAACATCAACGCCCGTTGTAATTGAGTAAAACATAAATGCGGTGCACTTAAACGCATAGGAGTCCACTTACCTTGCAATTTTACGAAACCACCCTGCATACATATTATTCATTCGTTTGCAATTGCATTAGCGTAAATTCCCTTCACACAAAAGAAATAGTCTTTTGATTTTTCTTTGGACAATCCTATGGCATTCATCAATCACAATATGGCTAAAATAAATGTTTTCCGGAGCCTTTTACAAGATAAAGATGGGCTTTTTGCTTGATGCAATATGTTAAGGATAGCCTCTATCACTACATCTTGATAATTCTGAATGCTTTCTTCGCACTTTGCATATACAACAAGAATAGGTTTCGCTTGTTTATTTTCAAATGAGAAACTTAATTTTTCTTCCTCAATTCATCAACTGTAGGGGATTTCCTCATAGGTTTAATATCTAAAGTTTTACCTTATCTTTTTTGCTAAAAATATTTTATAGTTATTCACATTCTTAATAAAATTTCCCCATCAAATATCTTTTTGGTGATACTCAAAAAATATTTATAAGAGTCTGTGTTCCGATTTGATGGGAATGTTTTAAAACTAAATTTTTTTAATGTCAAACCTTATTTGGGAATCGGTTATTCTCAGATTCTTCTGATGTGCAACCTCACTTAAAACACCCATTAGATACTCGTCGCTAAAATCTTTAAAGCCTTTGCCTCTAACTTCTCTTAAAACGGTCTTTTTTAAAACGTATATCTTTTCTTCCTTCAAGAATCTATCCAGTATTTCCTCAAAAAGTGCATAAATGTTGGAAGGTTTATCTTCTTTTGGTGCCTGCAAATTAAGAATTAAATCCATATTTATGCCGCTCTGTTTCAATATCAACTCAAGGTCATTATCTTCAAATTTATCCCAACCAAAAATTTCTGGAATGTGGACAAGGTAAGAAAGATAGGCTATTTCAGTCTCTGTTAATGGAGTATCTCTTAAAATTCTTTTTTTGTCATTTCCGTCTGTGTAATCAAGTTCATGGAGTTTTGATCTCGAAATCCAATAAAGATAACGCCTCTCATTTCCTTTAATTAAGTTTATCCTTGATGAAATTTCCTCTTCACTTACTTCTGAGTCCTTTATTTTCACCTCAAATATAATTTCATAACGCATTCCTTCGTTTATTTTATTAACTGTTAGCAATACGTCTGCAAAACTTCCATTAATGTTTACTTCTTTTTCTGCTCTTATTGAAATACTCCTACTTTCGTAATATTTAATGAGTTTATTGAAAGCATCTTTTAACTTTTCGTTTATAAAATCAGAACTTTTGAATAACTTAACCTTTTCAATAAGTAAGTTTTTGAAATAGTTTAATTCAACATCTTTTAACCCAACCTTATCCACTTTAAATTTGCTAATTATCTTCTTCACATCGGAATAATCAACGATATTACCCAACGATCTCATTTCGTTTATTAAATCGTAGAGTTTCCTCAAAGTTTCCCTAATGTCTTTGTTGGTATATGTGTATAAAAAGGAAATAGAGTCACTACTAAACACACCGTACGGATTATCTGGCGGTATTACATTGTAATTCATCCAAAAATTTGAAAAGGAGCGTTTAATTAAGTCTAATACGTCCTTTGTGTCTAAACTTTCGAAGAAGATTGGATAACCCCAATTTTCAATTCTCTGCCTTTCATTCTGTGAAAGCGATTGTATAAACTCCTCGTAAAATGACACAGATCCTGAAAGGACGATGCTAAACTCTTCGACGAGGTTTGCGTTTCTAAAACTCATAAGTAATTTGTAGAGAGTTCTATACACATTTTCGTTTCTTTCAAGAATGTCGAAGTCGTCAATTGAGAATACTGTATGCTTTATACCCATGAAATCTCTAAGAAATTTTGAAAATAAATATATTTTCGAAACAGAAACTTCATTAGGTCCATGCTTTAAAAGACCCAAAAATTGATTGTTAGGTTGTTCGCCGTAGTCAATAAAAGATTGAATTTCAGGATAGTATATGTATGAGGAAATAACAAAAGTGATAATCTCCATGTTCTTTAAAAGATTTTTAGGAAGCGTTATAACTAAGTTCTTAACTTTTGTTAGAAAATCTATTACTTGGTTTTTGTCGGTGTATTCAAGGTTTAAACCTAATGTTGAGTTTAATTCATAAACAACTCTATCGCGCAATTTGTCAATTAATCCCGAGTTAACAATTTCTCCGATATATTTAGTAAAGATAAAAGAAAAGTCAAGTTCTGAAAGTTCCTGCGGAAAATGCATAGAAACGAATAACTTATCGCTATTGTCTTTTGAAGGGTAGAAGTAATTTTCTTTTATGTATTTTAAAAAAGTCGTTTTGCCCTTACCTTGATCTCCAAGAAGAAATATTAAAAAGCCTCTATGCTCAATAACTGCCTTATTTATTAGATCAAGAAACTCTTTTATCTCGTTTTCCCTGTCTAAAAAGCCAAAACTCTGTTCCAAGTTGGAATAAGGAGGTGGCGGAATTGGGCTGGGTAAACTTCTATCAAGAAGAACTTCTTTCCAGTCTTTCATTTCTTTAGTCTTACATAGTAGTATTCTTTTCCATCAGGTGCCTTAAGTGCACCTTCTTTCTTATCACCGTATTCAAGAGAGGCTTTGCCTGAAAGATACAAATCATAAATAACCTTTTCAACCTCATATTTCGGCACGTTAAACTTCTGCACAAGCGTTGAAACTAATGAAACTATGGGTACAAGCCCCTTAAGGTATGAGTAATCTTTTGTTGAAAGTTCATCATATACTCTGTGCAACAGTTCCTCCAAATTTACAGTATTTAACGAAATATTGGGAGATTTTCTTGATTGAAGCAACTTAACAAAATTTTCGAAGTTTACATTTAGTTTTTTAATTTCACTCTCAATCTCTAAGATCTTTTCTTTAACGAACTTTTGAAATTCGTCTTCCTCAGTTTTCGACAAAAATTCACTTTCACCCTTTTCCGTGATGAAAAAGCGCTCTTTTCCCTTAATTTTTTCTGAACGGATAAGCCCATTTTCAATCATTTTACTTAGAACATCTTCTTCGCCTTTTTTAATTTTTAAATCCGTTTTTGATGCTCCTTCTGATCCTTTTTCTATAAGTTTTGAAAGAATCTTTAATTCATCCATTTTACCCTCCTAAGATATAATGTCTTTTACCCAAAAACTTCATCTTGTATTCCTTTCCCACACGTCCCACATGCCGAAGCCTTCGGAGGCATTTCCGCATCAATAATGGAATTAGTAATAAAATTCTATTACATTAATATACAAAAGATACCAATTCTTAAAAGCTCCGATACTAAGTATATACTTTTTTCCATGGACAAGATAGCCCGCAATTGAAACACCGTTTAACGTTGTTGTAGTACTAAAGATCTTAACACCACTTTCTTTATCGTATATTATAACGCCATACATATCTATATCCGATAGAGAATTCCAGTAGATTGTATTCATATACAAAGTACCACCATTAGCAGGTGAGATCATAAGAGGAAGCCCACTCATTGCTACACTAAAATGAACATCGTCGCTCCACATATGATTTCCATCCGCATCAAATGCACAAACTGCTACTGTATATACTTGTGCAGGAACAAAAATAGAAGAAGGAACAGAAAAACTTGTAGTATAAATCCCACCTTGTGAGTAAATTCTTGTTGAATCCGCCCCACTTTCCCCTAAACCTATCCAAATTTGGTATGATACTGCACCTGGAACAGAAGACCAACTAAAATCAAAATATTTTGTCAAATCAGTAAATGCACCCTTTTCTTTTGGGTTTATAATAATTGGTTTACTTAAGGTTTGCTTTTGCCGTATAGTAAAACTCCATACCATTTGATTAGTCGAATCATTAAAATTACCGTAACTATCTATTGCAAAAACAGTCCAGAAATATTTATAACCATAACTTAATTTTCCATTTGGAACTGTGTATGAAGTGTTAGAAGTGTAGCTAGTTAATTCAATCGTATCTGGAGAAAGCTTATCCTTAAATATGGCAATTAAGTATTCCACGGCTCCAACCACAGGGCTCCAAGTAAACGTAGGAGTAGTAGTTAAAATTACTGAGTTATCTGGAGGTGAAATCAAAACAGGTGCTTTCAAAGAAATAGAAGATCCGCCGTATTCTTTCTGATAAACCTGTTGTAGTGTCATTTGATTTGAGAGATCTATTGATTTTAACCAGTTAACTGGTATAGAAAAGTTTAGATTTTCTCCTGCAGTATTCTTAAAGGTATTTACACCTATCACTTCTCCAAACATATTAAACAATGGTCCTCCACTATTACCGTTCGATAAAGGTGCTGTTATCTGTATTATCCCATTATCCCATATTTTACTTATGTTACCTGTAGATACAACATTTGGAAGCCCTAACGGATTTCCTATCGCAACAACATTTTCCCCAACCTTAGATGTACTAGAATCGCCAAGATTACATGTGGGTAAGTTATTAGAGGATATTTTCAAAATAGCCAAGTCAAATGGCGAATTTTTTGTTACAGCTTCATAAAATGTATTAACACCTTTTGCATACCCTAGAACATAGTCTATATTAAACTTTCTTCCATCATTTAAGGTAACAGTACCAGAGGTTGCTCCATCTATTACATGATAGTTTGTAACTATTTTACCGTCAGGTGAAATTATAAAACCACTTCCGCTTGCTTGGAAAGATTTTCCATTCTTATATCCGCTTACCTCAACATAAACAACCCTATCGACAAATTTTGCAATATCTGTCACAGAAAGTTGTTTCTTTAATGTAAATGTCGAAGGATTAGACCAAGGACCATAACCTGCCGAATTATGCGCACAAACTTGCCATGAATATGTGCCATTTGATAATTCAACTGTAATTGTATAAGAGTTAGTAGAAATAAAGTCTTGTGTATGAATAACTGCATTGTTATTAAGCACTTGAAGCTTGTAGTAATCTGCACCAGGTACAACTGTCCAAGTGAATGTTATGTTCGATGAACTAATCATTGAATTAGGCTGAGGGTAAACAAGATTCGGTGCATATGGTAACGAAATAGTTGACTGAATAGTAAAAACAAAACTAAAAGACCACTCTCCCCACCCCGCTGAGTTATGTGCGCGCACTCTCCACGAAAATGTACCGTCGCCAAGTGTGGTTTTGTTAACTGAATACGTTGATGTTTTTATTTGTTCATTTGTATGTACTGTGGAACCATTGCTTGAGATATTAATCGCATAATAGTCAGCTTCTGGTATTGGCATCCATGAGAAAGTGATATTATCGCTTGAAACAGTTGATCCGTTGGAAGGGGAAACAAGCACTGGCGCTTCAGGGGGGGTAACCGTCACATATTCTAAGGTTATCATTCTTGAGGCATTATCATAACTAACTGTTATTCCTAAGGATTCCGCAACAAACCTTAGTGGCAACATTGTCCTTCCGTTTATAATTAATGGTGCAACTTTTGGATTATTAGGATCTATTGCTGTTGAAATCCCATTCAAAGAAGCAATAGGATTATTAATCCATAACTCAAGGGTTTTATCGTTCAAGGAAATTGAAACTTTTCTTGTTGACGCATCCCACTGCACGCTTCCACCAAGCGCCTCTATTATTGCTCTAATTGGGACAAACGTTCTCGATTCAACTATAACTGGTGTTGTTCCTTGTGCATCAATTGGCTGTCTTAACCCATTAACCTCCATATAAGACTTTCCTACCCAAAGTTTAACAGTAATTGTATTTGAACCTGCGTTAACACTAAACAAATTGCCTCCAGAAGGAACGAAAGAAGAAACAAGGCTTAACACAATAAGAACTACTAAACTTGTAAAAAGTCTTGATTTGTTTCTTGGCATGCCTATAACCTCCTTTTCAATAAATTTATAGCTTAAAACCTTCACAGGTAAGCTAAAATAAAACTTTAAACAAAAAATAAAATTGCCACTATGCAGATGTTGTTTTTAAAACTTTCTTCCAATTTTTAACCCTCCATGTAAATTTTTCCTAATCTTTAAATATATCGTCTTAGCCATATCCTTCCACTAAATTTTCACCCTTTCTCCCACACGTCCCACATACCGAAGCCTTCGGAGGACTTGGCACCAAGCCCTGCATCATAGGTTGTGTAGATAAGTTCGGGAGAGCCTTTCAATCTGTAGATACCTGAGAAGCATTCAACAATTGTATTTTTAAAATAAACTACTTTTTTGTTCTTTTCGATGGAAAATTTGTAAGGCTCAATATCAAGGTGAAGGTCATTAACGATATCTTTCTCAATAGGTAAGCCTTGGGCTTTTTTAATCAAAATGTATTTGTTTTGTGCATTCTCTTCAATGAGCCGTTTGAATTCGCTTTCAGTTGGGCGATAGTAGTGCGTTGTGCGTTTGCCATTGTTGTTGAAGGTGCTATAGGCAGTGATGGGTGATAGTGTGCGGATAAGTATGTCGTCTGTCAATCGTGGGGGTTTTATCACTTCAACTGCTGATAAAAAAAGGTTAAAGTCATTTAGGACAATTCCTGTTTTTCTAAAGGCATTTGAGCCAAGATCTTCAACGATTTCATAAAGAGGAGATGAAAAGTAGAATGTGATATATTTACCAAAATTTAAAGTGTTGTTGAACTTTGTGCCTTTTTCGATGATATTTGAAAAGGTAAAGAGTTTGAACTTTTTGCCGTCGATTGGGAAGCCTTCAAGGTATAACTTCTGTGCCATACCTTCTGAAAAAGTATTGTAGACAAGGTAATGCAAGAGATATCCGTAATGAATGGGAAGGATAATTTCACGACCCTTAATGTCCTCGAAGGTTAACTTTATTCTCATTACTCCTCCTTATATATATTATACACGAAAATAATTTTGTGTCAAGTCCCTATGGCTTTTTTTTACTTAACTTTCTTGCAACAAGTATAAAGGCAGTATGTGCAACCATTCTATCAACAGGACGCGTTGAAAGTGCCTCAACTTTCCATCGCCTCTCTATAATTTCAAAAGTGCCAAGATTGTAAAATTCTTTTGAGTCATCAAGTGCTTGTTTCATCTCAGTTATCTGTTGCGTTGTTGGACTATAACTTATGAGAATTCCACCGGGGACAAGCGCATCTTTAACTGTTTTTAACGCACGCCACGGCTCCGGCACATCTAAGATCACTCTATCAAAAGGTGCGTCATTTTCTTCAACTGGTTCAGCATATATATCCTTTCTTCTTATGATAAGATTTTTGGGAATTTCTTTAAAAAAGTCATAAACATTTGCAAGGAACACATCAATAAAATCACTTCTAATTTCATAAACAATAAGTTTGCCTCTGCCATGAAGCATTTGAAGAAGAGAAATTGCAAGCGCTCCTGCTCCTCCGCCTGCTGTAAATACTCTAAGCCCTGGGTGAATATCCGCATGTATGACAATTGCTCCAACATCTTTTGGATAGATAATTTGAGAAACCCTTCGCATATGCACCGTGTAAAATGGAGTGCGCACTTTGAAAACCAAAACCTCGTCTCCCTTGAGGGATTTTACAAAACTTCCGTTAACTTTTCCTATGATTGAATCATGCTCGAGGATTCCAAAGTGGAAGTGTGATTTTTCGCCCTTTTTAAGTTTCAAGAGGAAAATTCTATCCTTTGAATCGATAACTTCAACTAAATCACCTTCTTTAAATCTATTACCCATCGCTTAGTCCTTTCGTGAGTTTACAAAATGAGCAAACACCATCTTCGCTTGCTGTAGGCATACCACAAATTTTACACTCCTTTAACTCGGCTTCATCTTTTTGAAATATGTCCTTATTGCGAAGATACCCATAATAAAAAGTGCGCTTTATGCCTTTGTAATCTTCGCTTATTTCGTCTAAAATGTCCTTTGTTTTTGATAGTGTCACTTTTCCAATTCTATAAGGGCACGCTTCCGATGTGTATTCAATACCAACAAGGTCTGCATACATTTTAATTTCTTTATCAGAAAGCCTATAGAGTGGCTTAATTTTCTTAACAAGTTTGTCCTTATAGGATGAGACGATTGGATAATTTCTTGAAAGTGTATCAAAATCCCAGTTGAGGATTGCCTTAAATGTCGTTGCAGCGCCGTCATCAAGGTTGTGGCCAGTTGCAATCACATCAACCTGTAAGTTAAGTGCAATTTTGTTTAGAAGGTATCGCTTTATGATGCCACAAACCCCGCACCTTGGACGTTTTTTTGCTCTATTAAAAACTTCCAACATATCAATGCCAAAATCATCTTTTATGTTATATACAAGAACTTTGTCGCCAATTTTCTCTGAAAATTTCTGGATCACTTCAAGGCTTTTCTCTGAAAAAACACCATAATTTAAATTAAGGTGCACTGGCACAACATTAAAATTAAATTTTCGTAAAAGATACCAGAGGACCATTGAATCCTTTCCACCTGACAAAGCAACCATTACCTGCTCTTCTCCGTTAATAAGACGAGTCCCTATTGCATGCCCTTCAATTGCGCTTTGAAATTCTTTTTCAACATGAATTTTAAAACAATCGTTGCAAAAGCGAAGTCCTTCAAGAAAAATTGTTGCAGGTTTTCCACACCGCAAGCACTTTGCCATACTAAATTATACAACCAGTTGTTTTTTTATAAACTCTATTACATCATTTACATTGAGAATTTTTATACCCATTTTTTCAAGGTCAAAGAGATTTGCTTTCTGCACCTCATCTGAACTTGATGCAGTCCCATCACTTACAACTATGACATCATAGTCATACGAAACTCCGTCAACGGCAGTTGCTCTTATGCAATTTGGCGTTTGAACCCCTGTTAAGATGAGGGTATCAATTTGAAGGCGCCTTAAAATAAGGTCAAGTTCCGTATGGAAGAATGCAGAAAACCTCTTTTTTATGACAACAATTTCTGACTCCATTGGGAAAAGTTCTTTTACAATTTTTGCACCTTCCGAATTGGGCAAAAGCACTTTGCCACCGTAAGGTATACGCGGTTTATCAATGTCTATGCTCCCGCGATGTTCTCTTTTAATAAAAATGCGATTTAGATTTTGTTTCCTAAAAAAGGAAAGAAGCATTTCAATGTTGGGGATAATTTCTCTTCCACCTTTTACAAAAAGAGGGGAGGACTCGTCTAAAAAGTCCTCCTGCATATCAATAATTAAAAGTGCTGGCTTCATTATTCAACCTTATTCATATAGCAAAACTCTTCGAATTTCTTACGCTCTGGGCGAGTGTGCTCAGTTTGAATTTGTTTTTCAGATAGCAATGGCGATATGGTTGATGAATGTTTTGCAACAACAATAAGAGCAATTACTTCAAAATTTTCTGGGATATTCAAAGCACTTTTTACAATGTTTTCATCGTATCCTGCAATAGGGTGTGCAACAAGCCCAAGTTCAGTTGCACGCAATATTAAAAATGCATTTGATAAGCCTGTGTCATAGTAAGCATAAATTCCGTTTCGCATATTACAGGCAAGGTCCTTTGAGGTAAAGACTGCTATTACCATTCCTGCTTGCCTTACCCACTGGTTCCCTTTTGGAAGTGCCTCAAACAGTTTTTCAAGCGCTTCCTTCTTGTAAACAAAAACATATCGCCAAGGTTGTGTATTGGTGCAAGATGGTGCAAGGGAAGCATGATGTGCAAGGTCTTTTATAAGGTCTTCCGTTATCTCGAATGGCTCAAGAGAGCGGTATGCTCTACGTGTCTCAATTGCCCTTGATACATCCATAAAAACTTACCTTCCTTTCAAGAATTCTATAATCTCGTTTATATCTGGCAACTCATGAATTGGGTAAACCTTTGCAAAAATGACAATTCCATTTTCGTCAACTATAATATTTGCTCTCTCTGAAAATCCGTTAAAGTGTCTAAAGACTTTTAAAAGCTCTGCAACTTTTCCATGTGGCCAAAAATCACAAAGAAGTCGTGTTTTCTTTATACCGATATGCTCTGCCCATGCCTTTTTGCACGGCACTGAGTCAACGCTTACGCCAACTGCAACGGTGTTTAAACTCTCAAAAACATCTTGGTTTACCTCAAGCGATTGCATCTGTTTTTCGCAAACAGATGTCCATGCAAGCGGGTGGAAGGATAGCAAAACCTTCTTCCCTCTAAACTCCGACAACTTAAAGGATTGCTCGTTTTGATCCTTTAACTCAAAATCTTCAACAACTGTGCCAATCTCTATCATAACTTCCTCCTTTCATTCATATTATAACTCATTTTTGCTTTTATAGGATTAAAAAGATTCAAAATTGATTGGTAAAAACTTCATTTAAAAAAGTAATAAATTTAAATTTGTTTTTGTAGAATATCTAATATGAAAATTCTTAACTGAAGTTTCGCATATGGAGTTATTAAAAATATCCTTAATAAACATTTTTACTACTGAGTCTATACTCATAAGCATCGCCAAAATGAAATTTTTAGTGGTATTGAGGCATACTTAAGCAATAGAACTCATAAAATCGGAAGTTCAAAACAAGATATTTTTTAAACCTTTTAGAAGACGCTTTTAATTTCTACTACTGCAATTTGTCTCATACATTCCGAAGAAAAAAGATGATATTTGTAGCATAAGGAAGTAATAGCCTATCTTTCGCCACTTCCTATTTTTTAATTAAACTTGCTTCACTTTTTTACCTTTCTTAAACGAAAACAAAACTTTGTGAGGCACTGTCTGTTGAAAAGCACCAACATAAGGATCTTTAAGATATGAAGAAAGATATGGTATCTTTGTCTTCATAAGAATGTCTAAGTTTGAAATCTTTTTCCAAATAAAAAGTGATATTACAAAAGAAGATACTGTAATTGCAATACACAAATACACATATCTTGGATAAAGAATAGCAACTACGATAGGCAAATAGACACCAGTATCTATAAATGTGATAAGGCCTAATAGTCTTCTTTGCAATAAAACCTCAGATTTTATTACTTGCATAACACTCTGTGGTAAGGCGTTGTACAATGCTATTTCTTTTTCTTCATCTATAATTACAAATTTCAAATCGCTCACCCCCCATATCGCGAAGGTTTAGATTTCGTAAACTCATATTAAGAAAAAAATAAGGAGTAAAAATGTAGCCATAAAAACTGCGCCAATCTTAAAAAAGAATAACTCCTTAAGGTGTCTTACAACTTCATTAATAAGAAGTATTTGGAATACAAAAAACGTTGATCCAAGCAGGATAACATACATAAATGGCGAAATTCCATTGGGGCTATATCCTCTTACTAAACAGTAGAAATAACTAAACACACTTTCAAATAAAATCTTATCTCTTGTAGAGATGTCATATGTTATACCAGTAAGTAATATTGAAACGGCAAAGAAAACGATTGTCTTTATATCAAAAGGAATATGAAATCTCTTTATAAATAACACTGGTATAATAATTGCTAAAGTGACAGTCAACAAATAATTAAAAAGAAATTGCTCTGTAAAGTATCGCTTCAATACCTTCATAAGTTATACTCCTTTTTTAAGGCTGAAATTTCAGTTTCTGTAATGTCAGGATAGTATTCTTTTGCATCTTCTAATATTTTACGAGCCTTTTCTTTATTGTTTGCCAAAGCAAGAGATTCAATGGCTCTAAAATAACACCTTTTTGAAAGATCTAATAAGAGATTAAAAACATCTTCTTTTTCTCTTTCAAGATATAATCGCGCTGCTTTCATGTAATAATTACTTGCTTCTTTGTATTCTCCCCTCTTAAACAAACCTTCTGCAAAATATTCAATATTAGACGGTTCGCTTAAAATTTCGCTTATATTTTCATACGCTTCTTTTATGAATTGGTCTGGAATGTTGTCTGTAGTTCGGTAGAAGTAATTAGTCAAAACTATCGCATACTGTTTTTTAGGTAAAACAAACTTTGCTATGCTAAGCAATTTTGTTGCAGTTTCTGTATCGAAAAATGTAAGAGAAACATTTATAGCATCAATATAAAACTTGTGTGAGAAGTTTTTGTGCTTTCGAAACATTTCATACATTAAGCGAAGTGCAGTTTCTTTGTGTCCGCCTATATAGAGGTAATGCAATGCCATTTCACCAAAATCCTTTTCATTGGTTTTCTTATAAATCGTATGTGCTTCTTTTCCTATCTGTTTTGCCGTTTCTTCATCTATTCGATCCGTGTCTTTATTCTTCTTAAGTAGATATTCAAGTTTCGCAATGGCAAATGCTAAATCATCTATATAAATTATTTTCTGTTTTTTACTTTCTTCTTTTGCTTTATCAATAAATTCTATTTTGTCTTCCAAATTTTCTACCATAAGGGATTTAAACAGATAGTAGTGGTAAGGTGAAACTCTTTCAAGTCTCTGCAAAATTTCATGCTTTTCGCTTTCAGAATAGTAATCAAAATTTACAATTACATTAGCAAGTGGATCTATTTCGATATTAATGTTTTCTGTCATTGCTTTTTTACTTTTAATAAACTCATCATAAGTAAGCTTGGCAAGTTTCTTTGCATCCATTTTATCATCTCCTATCTTTTTTGTTTTAAACTTTGTGTATGCGTTTTTTTATATGCAAATGTTTGGGTTTTTATGATTTTCCCATTTCTTTCAGAAATATATTCAACAGGGTAAAATGTTCCTATGTGTTTAATATGCACTGCATTGTGATTCTTTAGGGATTCCTCAATAACCGTCTTTAAAAAGTTAGAATTTTTGATTTGTTGCATGAAAAAATCTCCCTTTTTAATCATCTTTCTCCTTATTATTATAGTAAAAATTTTGGAAAAAGTTTGCTTAAAAATGACTGTTTTGTTTTTCTATTTATAAAATAGGAAATAATACATTGCACTAATTAACACTACTCAAAAATACTCTTATGAGTTATCAGCCGTAAAATAGAAAACTTTTACGAATATAACTGCTCAAAATTGATTTTGTAGAAAAATTCGCTATCATAATATAATTGAAAATGTGTGCTTTATATTCGTAACTATTTTTTATTGATATTGAAGAAATAATGAGTAATAGGTATAATTTTATGAATATGGAAAAAATAAATCCAAATATAGAAGTTATAATAATAAAAATAGTAATACTTATATGGGAATCACTAACATGTTACATTTTGGTCTTTTTAGGAATGTCGTTAATCTTTCTTATTCCTTCTTTGTTACCTACCAAAGATATTTCCATTTTATCACTATTACTTTATTCCATAGTTTATACTGTTTTAGCAAGCTTAGTATTCTTTGCACTCACTTTTATAAGAACAATAGGACATTCATCTTGGCCAACAATAAGAGAAGGCAACGCCACATTTGGTTTATGCTTAATTCCCTTCTTTTATAAAAAATATGACTTTGTAACATCATTAAATCTATTCCCCGACACAATAATTATTTTTAAACGTATAATACTTACACCAGGTTCAAGTTTTATAATTAAAGATAACCTTTTAATAGTAGAAGACGCAATTAACGGAACAATTGATGTAATACAGCCTGTTAATGCAAAAGACATAATCTACGCAACATTGGAACCATCGAGTGCTTATGCATGGTATGGTCAAAATGCTCATCTTCCAGCGACATATTATCTAAATGGTGATAACTTTAAGTATTCTTACAGGACAAATACAAAACTTATTACTGGAGTAGCTTTGTTCATTGAGCATTTATATAACGATAACGAAAATAGCAAATTTAACTAAAAAAATTTAGAAAACACAAGCTATTATGGAAGTTGACAACTTTGAAAATCAAGCTAAAAGATTGCGCGATTACAAAATGTTATCAAATTAAGCACAAATAAAAGAAAAATCCCAAAAATCCTCAATTTATATGACTATGTTGCCTTTGATAAGGACTTCAAATTCCTTTATTATTTTATTCTTTTTTCTTAAAAAAGCGAGTTTCCCATGTTTAACCTAATAATGAAGTATTCACCCATTTTATGCTTGTTTATTTTAAGAGAACCTACAGAAGAAAATATAACTCTATTATAGAGTTAGTCAGATTTCATCCCCATCATAGGAAACAGTAAGCCCATCAATCATTTCTTACAAAAATAACCTTAGGGTTGTCTGGACTTGCAAAAAGTATGCTTTTGAAGATATCACCACTGCTTGTCTTAACAATTTTAAACGTTTTGCCGTGATCATTTGATTTTGCAATACCTTTTTCTGTTAATAAGAAAATAAGGTTGGGGGAACTGTTAACGATTACAATAGCGTTAAAGATACCAAAAATCGCTTGTAAGAAGCGTAAAACTTTTTTCAAAGTCGTTTGATACAAAAAGCCCCTTCCATGTTGCAAAGTAAACACGGTAAGGATTCTTTGGGTCAATTGCTATTTGCTTAACAAAATTATTCGTAAGGCCGATATTGACATTCGACACATTTTCAAAGTGCGCTCCAAAATCCTTTGACACAAGAATGTATTGTGGCTTTTGCCTGCTCCATCCTAAAATAATAGCGGGGATCTCTCAATTTATTACAAGTGTATCAAGCGTTTCGCTCATTCTTTAAAAGTGTTTCCATAATCAAAACGCTTCAAGTGGATTACTTTGCATTATTTCATCAACAATTTCAAACCCCTTAGGAAAGGCATAATTATAGCGTGCAGGAAGTGCAAAAACATATTTTGAGTTTCTTCCAAGTTCTGTTGGGCCAATGGGCGCTGCACCTATGTGAAACTTTTCGTTCTCAAGGTCATTCCACTCTGAAATTGTAAAAATCATTATTGGTATATCTTGAGTTGGCTCTTTTTCTGCCCATTGAGGGTTCCTTATGAGTATCATAGGACCAGTTTCGGTAACTTCACCACCACTTGCACCAGTTTTATAACCAGTCCACTTGTCTTCAATCACCTTATAATTGCTCCAAGTCAAAGGAAGGTAAAAATTAAAACCATACTCTGTATTTGTGTATTTAAGCGTTCTAAAACATTCCTTGAAAAGTGCATTACTCTCCTCAAGAATTTTAGAAATATCTATATCTCCCACATACCCTTTAAGAGTTGAAGAGATGGAACCTTCGGAAGTTGCAGTTATCATCCAGACGCTAAAGCCAGATCCTACGATTTTCTTACCCCAATCCACATACGGACCAAAAATAGGAAGCCCAAGTCTATCCCGCATTACATAGAGCACATCGCTACATCCTACAACTATTATCGGGTAGAATTTCTGTGGTGGTTCATTAAGCCAACCCTTGGGAAGTAAATCTATTGCATCTTTGTCAATCCAAATAGGAATAATATATCTGTTTGTTAAAGTGGTAAGCGATTCAAAATCACTTACTTTAAGAATTTCTGGATGTGCTTTTAAATCAGAATTAGTCAATACGCCGTTATCCTTGGGTGCAAGATAAACTGCAACAATTCCGTTATCTTCAGGAACAACAATATTACCTTGCCCCTGCATGGGTTTTGGGTTTTTATTAGTTTTTACACCGCTACAACCCGCAAAAACCACAATAACAACTAAAACAAATACCAATACGCTTAAAATTCTTCTTCTAAAAATATTCTCCATTTTTCCATCTCCCATAATATTAGATACAAGATGTGTCGAAAAAGTTCCAAAAATTTAGAAAATAAAATGCACCTTAAAATCTTTATTAGGATTTAAACCTTAATTTGTTTACAATTTACAAACAAAAGTGCTATAATCCCAAAAATTCCTGTAATACACGGAGAAATTCTTCTGGTTTCTCCTCGTGCGGTATATGACCACAATCATTTATTTCAACAAATTTCGCTTCTTTTAACGATAAAGCAAAATTCATAATGCTATTTTTGGATATAATTTCATCATTTGAACCAACTACTACAAGCGTTTTTACATTAAAATTTTTAGTAAACTTCCACCCATAGAATGGCCAATAAGGACGATGTCTTTGAGATCGAGTTTCTCAATAAATGCCTTCAAAACTTCAACTTGACCATACCTACTGTATGGATTAATGCCATTTAAATTTTTAGGAGGCCTTTTGGAAAGTCCAAAGCCAGGTAAGTCCAACGCAACAACACGTCCAAATCTTGAAAGGTTTTCAAAAATAGGATCAAACGAAAAAGTGCCTGCACCAAATCCATGAATGAGAAGAAATATATTTTTACCAAAACCAATATCTTTGTAGTGTATTTTTATGTTAAATACATCAACGAATTTCGAATTAGGAATTACAATAAATTCTTCTTTCACTTTAAATTCTTTAATCCCCTACTATCAAGCATTTTTAAAAACTTTTTTGTAAAAGATTACTTAGACAAAAATTGCAACCCGATTACACCAAAAAAAGTAGTTATAAGAACAAGCATAATTGTGAGAATAGCATCTGCTCTGTGTGACTTCCTCAATGGGAGTTTGTTTTCTATCTGAGCCCTCGTGTAAGCTATACCACCAATAATTGTTAGAATGGCAAAAATTAATGACAAGATTGCAAAGTAGAAGTGAGGTAGATTTGGCTTTAAACTGCCTGTTGCAAGAAGTCCAATAAATCCCAAAAGGAAAATCAAAACGCCTAAAACCCCAATGGTTTTGTGTAAATTTATCTTTTTTTCTCCTACGTCCTTTGCCCCAATAACAGCACCAATTAGAACAAAAATAAACCCGACAGCCATAACCACAATGTGCAACAAAACATTGCTAATCATAATGCACCTCCTTTTTTAAGTTCTAACAATTTATAACATAAAATGTAAACAATCCATAATTGTTAATAAAAGTAAGGGGACTTGTATGTCCCCGTTTACTTTGAAAAATCAACATACGAATTTACTTCATATTGTTATTATACCCAACTGTGTCTCCTATAATTTCTGCAATTCTATCAACATTTTCTTGATTGAAATCAAGAGTTGGAATTTTCTTTACGCCCATTTCACTAATAGTGAACTCATAATCAATCTTAATGCCTCTTTGCTCCATAATTTTCGAAGCGCATTTCATTGAACATCCATTTATAACAATGACACGCTTTGCGTTTTTACCAATGTTTACATGCGTTTCTGAGCCTGCCCCAACTGCCGCAGTGCAACACATTCTTGCTCCAACACCTCTCCTCGTTAAGTCCTTTGCAACTTCGTTTCCAATCTGTCCAACACTTGCAGCACCATCACATGCAAAAATAATGTCGAGGTTTGCCGATTCCTTACCGCATGATGGTAAAAGATTCTAATTTTCAAACTGAGTTACTTCTTTCTTTTCTTCTTCCATAACTTGACCTCCTCAATTAAATTTTGATTTGATATTATCTAATTTTGCAATATTTACACATTGATCATTAGCTCTATTTGATACAACATAATTAAGCCTTATAATAGCATCTTTGATATACTCGTTTGGTATTCCATTTAAGAGTGCAAATAAGCGATTGTTAAATTCATCTCCATTTTCAAGGGAGTAAAGCACTCCACGACCAATTTTTCTTTCTTTCAAGAGTCCCGCTAATTTTAACTCCCTCAAATACTTGGAAATGTTGTATTGGTTTTCCCCCATTGCATAGGTTAGTTCACAAACATAATATTCTTTTCCACCTTTTATAATGAGAAGTAATAGTTTTAGCCGCTTTTCGTCCCCAATTGCTTTAAAAATACTATCATATTTGCTCATATGCACATTTTCGCATATATTCTAAAAAAGTCAAGGTTATTCAAGACAAAGTTTATAAGGGGGCAAAAGCCCCCTTTTTCTAATTACCGTATTTAATTATTATGGCGATTCGGTATTGATTATTTTAACAAAGACGTTTCGAGGTTGAGGCAATTTGTCGTTAACAATACCGACAACAGGCACAATGACAGAAGAAATGGTTGTGCCTATCTTAGGAAATTCTATAACTGTATTTGGCTTTGGCAGATAAACAGGAATGATTTTGGATTTAACCTTAATAACGGTGTCTATAAGGACGACGTTTTTCACAATATGAGGTTGCCATGCTTCAAGCATGATGTAGTATGCCCAATGAGCTTTTGTAATATCTTTCCAGTTTATAATGTTTTCCGTAGAGATTAAATTTTTAACTTGCGGCACATCTGTTCTATAAAGGACTCTTTCAAGCATTGCAACAAATTCTGCCCTTGTAACATTATTGTTAGGTTTGAATGTCTTATCAGGATAGCCCGTTATAAGACCAGCTTTTACTGCTGCTGTGATATATGGAGTATACCATTTTTTGGGTTCGGTATCCTTGAAGAGCGGATCGCCTGTATCTATTGAAATTCCTTTTAGTCTAACAAGAACTGCTGCAATTTCTGCCCTTGTTGCAAACCTATCCGCATTGAAATTTCCTTTTTCATCACCTTGCATTAGACCTTCAAGGTATATCTGCCTTGTGAAGTTATAGCCCCAATGAGTTATGGGAATATCTTTGAATGGAATTATGTCATCTCTTATGTTGTTAACGCTTATACCTAATGCTCTTAAAATCATTGCTGCAACTTCTACTCTTGAGACGTTCCTTTCTGGCCTTACTGTGTTATCTGGATACCCTATAATGAAGTTGTGGTGATAGATAGAAATTTCTTCAATGCAATCTTTCACCTGAATAGGGTATGATAATGTTGCTTCTTTTCCGCTCTTATCTTTAACCTTGAGGTTAATTTCGTAATTACCTGACTTTTGATAGATGTGTTCAAGTGTGATGAAGTTACCACTCTCTTCTCCTTTAATTATCATCGAATTATCGCCAAAGTCAATTTCATAAACATAAGGTGGAGTTCCATTTGTAAAGGTAAATACATACTTTTGGATAGCAGAAGCACAAATTGTTTCCGGCACATTAATGGAGAGATTGATTGAGTAAGAAGGGGTTGGTGGAGTAGGAGGTATGGGAGTAACAGGGCAAGGCGCAATAACTGTGTTATAAACAGTATTCGTTTGCACTCCTTCTGGATTCTGATCTGATTTGATTGTTGTCGTATTAGAAATTAGCGTATATCCGTTAATCGTGCTCCTTACCATTACCTTGAATGAAACTGAACCATTTTCGCCAGGTTGAATTACTGGTATATGCCATATTATCTCTCTTCTGATCGCATTATAAGTGTGGGTTGTACCAGGAATTGTGCCATCAGAAATTTGTAGTGTAGTCTCATCAAGGTTTGTATCAAGAGTATCTATGATATAGACATTAGTTGCAGGTGCATTACCTGAATTGCCAAAATAGTTCGTATAAGTAAGCCACATACCTGGAGCTACATTTCCCTTTGGGTCTACTTCTTTTCTTTGGGTCACATTCGCTGGATCCCAGAAATTAGGTGCTTTAACTTCAAATGAAGCACTTGCAGATACAGGATTTTGAACCTCAGTCGAACGGATGCTCACAGTATTTGTAACTTTAACTGGCGGAATTGTAAGGGGGATATTCTCTTTCACTTTAACGGCAACCGTAATGTAGCCTTCACTACTTGCATCCAGTTTAGGAATTACCCAAGTATTTGTATTATATGTTGGCATAGGGTTTGCATAAAAGAATTCAACTTCTGGAGGATAGCTTTCCTGAATTACTACATTCGTTGCAGGTGCATTTCCTTCGTTTACATATCTAATTGAGTAAATTATAACTCCTTTTGGTGCTTGTTCTGTTGGATATGCACTCTTGAAAATCTTAAGAATGGGTTCGCCACCCACAGTAGTTGTAGTTGAAGAAGCAATTTGCTGAGTTTGCGCAGAATCTGCATAAGCAGTATTAGTAATAACTGTGCCTGATGGAAGCGAATTGTAAGTTTTTACAACTAATTCTACAACAACAGTAGCACCAACTGGAAGTGTATTAGGATTGGGAATCCATTCGACAGTTCCACTACCCCCTACCTGAGGTGCATTTATAGCGCCAGTTGCCCCACTGACAAATCTTGCAGAGACAAATGTCGTATTTGGAGGTACTGAATCAGTTATTATAAATTGTGTTGCATCCATATTACCGACATTCTTGACGGTAATTGTATAAGTTATATTCTGACCAGCAGACACAGGATTTGGAGAACCAACCTTTGCAATTTGAAGAACTGGTGAAGAGCCTATCGTTGTAATCTCAGAGTCGGTAATGGGTGTTTGAATTTCTGAAGATTTTACAGATGCTGTATTTTGAATCTGTGTGCCGTTTGGAAGAGGTGTGTTTGTCTTGACAACAAGCTCAACCACAACTGATGTGCCAATGTCAAGGGTATTTGATAAAGTATAGGTTACAGTGCCTGTAGAACCTGGGTTAGGTGCAGTAATCGTTCCACTGCCAGTTATGAATGATGCTGAAACAAATGTTGTGTTGTTTGGCACTGTATCAGTTATGATAACATTGTGGGCATTCATATTGCCCGTATTTGAAATGGTAATTCGGTAGGTAATATTGTCTCCTGCATTTACCGGATCATGGAGATCAACTTTGTCTATCAAAAGAATGGGAGCACTTTCCACTTTTGTGTCAGTCGAGGAATCTTTACCTGAGGTATCTTCTGCACAAGATACATGTGCAGTATTATGAATAATCGTTCCGTTATCAAGAGGTTTATTAACTTTTACGATGAGTTCAACGACGAATTCTTCATTTGGGTTGAGACTTCCTGTAAGAGTCCACTTCACTGTGCCTGTTCCACCTACAGTTGGAGCATCAATTGTGCCTGCTTTTGAAATGAATCTTGCAGAGACAAATGTAGTATTTGCTGGAATTGTGTCTATAACTACGACATTTGTTGCAGGTGCATTACCAGTATTACCTACTGTTATTGTATATATGATGTTATCACCTGCTTGTACTGGGTCTTGCGTATCTACCTTTGTAATAGTTAAGATTGGTGCAGAACCAACTGTTGTATCAAATGTTGCATCTTTTGGATCAGTTTGATCTGAATCGATAGTTACTGTGTTATGGATTACAGTGCCATTAGGTAGAGGAGATTTTACCTTAACTGTTATCGTTATTGTATGGTGTGTGTTATCTACAAAAACATTACCTATTGTCCATCTGTTATTTGTACCTGTATCAGGAGATGGCGTTGCTGAAATAAATTCTACATTTGCATCGTATGTTTCTGTAATAACAACACCTGTTGCTGTCATATTACCATCGTTCCAGTATTCTACGGTGTATGTAATAGTATCGCCTGCATTAACATTTGATGGTCCTGTCTTTGTAATGTGAAGGTTAGGTGTTGAACCAACCATAAAATCATTTTGTGCGTTTACAGGATTGGTTTGATCACAATCAATAGTTGCTGTGTTTGTAATAATTGTTCCATTTGGAAGAGGAGAATTAATCTTAACCTTAAATGAAGCAGTTTGATTTGTAATATTAGGAGCAAGGCTTCCAATAGTCCATCTTATATCTGTCACATTTAGATCTGTTCCATCACCAGAGTCAACTGGAGTATAGGTCCAAGTGGTCCCATTATCATTTGAATACTCAATTGAAACTCCTTGCTCTCCTGTAACGCTTCCTACTATAAATTTTGTATTAGCAGGAATTTTATCAACAATAAATGTATTTGCTGCAGTAAGGTTTCCATTATTTCCATATGTGATTGTATAGGTTACAGTATCTCCAGGTTGTGCTGGGTTATGTGGCATTGTAGAAGTTTTATTAATTGTAAGAACAGGTGCACTTAAAACTGTTGTATCTTCAGAATCACTTACAGGATTTGTATTATCACTTGAAATGGTTGCATTATTTGTAAACACTGTTCCGTTTGTAGTATTAACTGGCACCTGAACAGTTACTGTAATTGTACCCGATGAACCTGCAGGAAGAGACCCAATATTCCAAGTAAGTGTTGCAGGAGGTCCTGAATTGTAAGTTCCAGAAGGATTTGAAGAGACATAAATAACATTAGAAGGAAGTATATCAGTAATCATAACTCCTGTTGCTGTTTGTCCACCTGTATTCTGATACTTAATTGTATAAATAATATTTTGACCAGCAGGAACTGGGTCAATATTATCTGACTTGGAAATAGTTAAATTAGCAGGTGCACCAATTGTTGTATCACAAGTTGCACTTGCACTAACCTGATCCGACGTTGCATTAACACTGTTTGTTAAGACAGTGCCGCTAGGAACATTTTGATTTACATGTACTGTAACAATAATGTTAAAAGATGAGCCTGAAGGAAGAGATCCAATATTCCAAGTTAATGTTTGACCATTTATATTCGTTGGATTAGGCGTTGCCGAAACAAATGTTATTCCATTCGGCAGAGTATCAGTAACGACAACATTTGTAAGATTCATTGTTCCGCTATTTTCGCATCTAATTGTGTATGTAAGATCTCTATCTTGTCTTACTGGATTTTCAGACGCACTCTTTGTAATAACTAAATTTGGAAGAGAAGAGACAATTGTTTGCTCTGTATCTAATAAAGGCCCTTGTTCTTCGGAATCAACAGTTGCAGTATTGTGAATTATGGTATTGTCATTTATCGGTGAATTAACTTTTACTACAAGTTGAACAATAACTGAATTTCCTGCATCAAGTGTACCTGCAAGGGCCCAGGTAACTGTGCCAGTATTACCAACGCCCGGATCTGTAATTGTCCCACTACCAGCAATGAATGATGCTGAAACAAAAGTAGTATTCGTAGGTATGGTATCAGTTATTACAACATTAGAAGCCGGGGCTGAACCGTTATTTGAAACAGTTATTGTATATGTTATATTTCCCCCTGCTTTGACAGGGTCTGGAGAATCAACTTTTGAAATCGTAAGTTTTGGTGCATTTACAGTTGTTTGAGCCGTTGCAGGACCAAACGAGTAATTGTTGCCTTGTGTGTCAGTCCCAGAGCCTGAAACAGAATTAGTAAGAATTTCTCCATCCGTAACGTTCTTTGTTATCTTTACAGAAACTGTTGCACTCCATGTTCCACCGTTTGCAGGTATAGAAACGCCGTTCCAGGTCACGGTTGCTGGAGGTCCAGCGTTATAAACTCCTCCGCCACCACTTGACACATAGGTTACGCCGTTAGGTAGAGTATCTATAATTGTTCCATTTATAAGGTTTTCATTCCCGTTGTTTGTTGCAGTTATCGTGTAAGTGATAGTGCCATTAACATTTTGAGATGTTGGATTACTTGATTTTGTTATTGTTATATCAGGTTTCCTTACATTAATACTAACACTTGCAACAGGTGAGCCAATAAGATTTCCACCAGAATCTTTCCCTTCGGCAACTGCCATATTTGTATTTATTCCATACGAAGATGCGCTTGTTGGATGTGCTTTGAATCTTAGGAATAGGGTATCGTTTTTGCTTCCAGTTGCTCCACCATTATCATCTGTTCCTTCAATAGTTATATTCAGGTAAAAGTGTAAGGTTGTGCCATCAATAGAAGGATTTGGGGCATTATTCCAACTTGAAGGAGTTGAACCATTTGTTAAAGCATATTGAGCAGAATTTAGAACAAACTGTGAACCTCCCCACAAATAATCATACACATCAACATTGAATGCATCAACAGGATTTTTGTTTGAAACCTTTATAGTAAACTCAACATCTTCATTTATCCTTGCCTCGGTTTTATTAGCACTCTTTTCTATGTCAAGTTTTGGATAACAAACACAAACATTAGTTGAAGAAGACACATCTGCCATCGTGGTGCCATAGCCATCTTCCCAACTTACAGAAACAGTATTTGTGTTAGAACACCCTAAGGAAGAATTTGTAGGAGTTGCCTGAAACTTGAGCCAAAGAGTATCGCTTGCACTACCAGAAGAACCTCCCTGATCGTCTGTTGCATCTAAGATTTGATTGACATTCCATGTAAGTGTTTGTGCTATAGATGATGGATCTACAATTGCGCTTCCCCAATTAATTGGAGTTGCACCATTATTTTTAACTAAATAGGAGGACCCTTGAACATACTCCCACCCTACGGGTAAATTATCAACGATTGCTACAATAGTTGGCTTTGCATATGAATCAAGACTTTCAATCTTTATAGTAAATGTAACCGGAGTTTGAACAGGTACATTTGAAATGGAAGCAAACTTAGAAACTCTAATTTCAGGTTTGGTAACTACAACATATGTCTTTGCAACACCTGTCCCATCCAAAGAATTCGCAGAGTAAGATCCCGTATCGAGGTCATATCCTAAGGCAGAAGCAATGTTTTCGTTTTGCCCAATGTTTGCATTTGATGTAACTTTTGCATTGAATGTAAGGATAAGAGATTCTCCAGAGTTTATAACTGCATTTATAAGATTCCATGTTAGATTTTGTCCCGAGATTGTAGGATTTGCGTTAGAACTTCCTCCTTCAGACCAAGATATAGATGACGAATTATCGATATACGAAAATCCGTAAGGTAAAGTATCATTTATTGTAATATTTTTGGCTTTTGCAAACGAAGAAGTGTTGGTAATTGTTATTTGGTAAGTAACAGTGTCGTTAGGTGCAACTCTTGTCGTGTTTGAAGCGTTTGAGTTAATTTTTGTTACAGTTTTAGTTATAAGCAAACTCGGCTTATACACAAGGAACCAGTCTGATGCATTTGATGTTTCAATTATACTTCTTTCTATAGGAGTATTCCCCAATTGGTCAGTTGTCCCAGACATGTTTGAAGTGTTAACATTATATTCTCCGGAAGGTGACCCCTGTGCATCACTTGTAACTTTTGCAACGAATTCGAGGTAAAGCGTATCAAGATTTCCACCAGTTGTACCGCCGTTATCGTCTGTTGCCAAAAGAGTTTGTTGGATATGCCACTGTAATCCGCTGAACCCCTGAGGAGGACTTGGGGGCGTGTCATACGGCGCACCATGTGGATCCGTAGTATTTGTCCATGTAGTTGGAAGACTTCCGTTTGTTAAAGCATACCTTGATGAACCTACTTGATATTGAATTCCGTTAGGCAATGTATCATAGACGTCAACATTGTAAATTGGCAAACTTCCTCTGTTTTCGACTTTTATTCTGAATCTTACAAGGTCTCCTGGCTGTGTCCTTACAGGACGACTCGTTACTGGTATACCATTTACATCAACAATTTCTTTAATAACCCTTATTGGTGTTGAAGTTATCTTTACTGTTTTTGTGCTTGTTAGTATATTACTTCCCGAGTAACAACAATTGTCTTCAAATTTTGCTTCATTTGTTATTTCACCTGAAGCGCTTCCAGAAACAAGAACTCTGAAAGATACAGTTGTTTCTGCACCATGTGGAAACTCGTAATTTGGACTCTGATTACTCTGCCATGTAATTGTATTTGTGTTTGAATCATATGTATGTGTCATCCAAGTGTAAGTTGTCCCATATCCTGGTGGTGGACCATCAGTAATTGAAGAAGAATCTAAAATAAATCCATTTGGAATTTTATCTATTATCTTAAAATGACGAGAATCTCCATCGCCTGTATTCTTTATGTGAATCATAAATAGAAGCGAATCCGAAGGTGAAGCAAAAGATTTATCAACTGTCTTTTCAATCGTTATTTTTGGTTTCAAAATATCTACTTGCTTTATCCATGGGTAATCAGGTATATAAGGCCAGTAGTCTTTTTCCCACCAGTCAAAATTCTGTTCATTTCCTGCAGGAAAATAATATTTAAAAGTACCACTACAATCGTTTCCTTCCAATCTTTGCCTGTTTATATCTACATCTTTTACATTAACACATGAATTAAGGTTCACCTTAAATCTAACATGAATCTCTTGACCTGGTGATATATTTATTGATTGTAAAATTAAGTTATTATCTTTGTTCCACTCCAAAACCGTAAATGTCCCATTCCAATCTATGTTAGTTGAGGTTATCCAATTTTGAGTTGAAATAGTTGGATCCAGCCCAGGTATCCAAATATTTTGCCCAGGCAAAAGAAATTCAGTTGAACCGGATACATATTCAAATCCTCTTGGTAAAACATCAAAAATTGTTAAAGGTCCATATATTGTTGTTGCACCTTGATAAACCTCACCGTTCTTAAATCCAACCTCAAACTGAACGTTTTGGTCACAAACATTAATGTTTGAAGGTATATCATTACTATATACTACAGCCCAAGAGTCCTTATGTCCATAAGTTCTTGCAAACTTTCCTTGGTAAATAGGACAATCCGCCGAAGAAAGAGTTCCGTCAAATCCACTCCATACAGATGGATCAGACCACAGTAGCAAATCTTTTCCGTTTCCATAAAATCCCATATCAGGCAAGTCTGAACAACCAGTCCACAACTCCGAGATTTCATGCGCTACATATTGTGTACAAGTTTCTGAAATTTTTGTCTTTACTCTAATTGTAAGCGTCTTGTTTGGTTCAATTCCATGACCTAAGGTTCCTTCAATATTGTTCCAGATGTATATCGTATTATTTGAGTCATCTGTTGAAGCGCTCCAAGGAATAGAATTATAAGTTCCACCATCATAGGAGTACTCTGCAGATTGGAGTATAAGAGGATGCCTATTGGGTGCTTTTAATACATCTGCAAAATTTGTCTTTATTGTGCTTGCTTTTCCGTTATTAGTAATTTTAATTTCAAAAATTATCTCTTTGCCAAGTTCTTGTGGAAAGTATTCAACTGGCTGTAAGATGTCGTGGTTATCAATCTGTACAACCTTCTTAGTCATTAACAAATCCGGTGCAGAAGTTTCAAAATCTTTTTCAAATATATTGGAAGATAGAGATGGGTTATTTACATCACATGGTTTTGCAAAGTTTGCATATGCCTTAACTTTCTTAAAACCACTTTTGAGAAAAGCACATGAAGAGTATTGCTGACTATTATCAGGTGCAATGTTAAACTTCAAAACAATATTGTCATTTGGGGCAAGGTCTTGAAGTTGTGAAATTTTAGTTTTATCCCAGACAAGTTCATAACCTCCATCGTAATCTCCACCTGAAATAGGAGATATCATTGGGTCTCCTGCAGATTGAGGAGGACCTCCATTATAAGAATAAGTTGTTGAATTAGCAGAATAAGAAATATACTTCGGTATTAAAACAGTTAAACTTGCATTGTATATATTTGTTATACCAGGATTGCTTATTTGAACTTCGACACTTCCTCCGCTGCACATTGTAAAATTAGCAGAGTTTACAATAACAAGAGCATATGAAGTTGGTAATTCAACTTGCCCTTCATCATGGTTTGATTCTTGGCAAGTACACCAATTTGAATAAGCTTCTACTTTTAAATTAGTAATATCACAGGTATTCACATCAGTTTTAAAGTAAACTTCAACTTGTTGCGCAGGGTCTATTGAAAGATTATTTAAGCCCCATGTTAATGTTCCTGTTGAACCATTTGAAGGCCATGTAATATTTGTGTCTCCATAATAATAGGTTGTATTTCCAATTTTTATATAAGCATCTTGAGAACTAAACGAAAGACCATTTCCTAAGATAGTTGTAAGTATAATTTCTCTTGCTGTTCCATCCCCACCGTTTATAACATAAACTTTCCAATCAACAGTATGTGCATATGCGAAGTTATATTGTGGAGTAAGCTTTGTATAAAGCACCGCAGATTTTATCAAGATAGAAGATTCACTTCCAGAAGAGGTATGAGATTTTCCGCAGTTATCAAGATAGTTTGATGAAAATACAATTGACGCATTATTAGAACAATCCTTTTTAACTTGTATAGTAATAGAGCCATTTGAGGATACTTCATTTATTTGAGAGTATGCCCATGTTAATGTCTTTCCGTCTTGAGATACAGATGGTTCTCCTTTGGTTCCAGAGCACCATAAACCTCCATCACTGTATGTTGTCGAATTCGAAATATAGGTGAAACCATTTAAAGTAAGGGTTAAATCTGCATGATCAACATTTGCATTATCCTTTGAGAAATTAATTGTAAGGTTATAGATTGCACACTTTTCAACAGTTTGAGTTAAATTTGCCGATATTGTTAAATTTGCCCTTATATCAGTTACTCTTACTCCTTCGTAATATTTAGGGTCAGTAAAACAACCTCTTGGGAACCCTGGAATTTCAAGTGTTGACCAATCAATATAATCATACGAAACTTTAGAATTGTTTAGATCATTTGTTTGCGTTGCTCTTGCAGTAAATGATATTCTTAGTTTTGCACCACTATTTGGAGGGCATGCATGACCTTCAAGTTGAGCTAAATCAATTACAAGAGGATCCCCGATATTTGCTGGATATGTAACAGTTGCATAATTTGATAAATCATTCCAAGAATTACCACCGTCACAACTTACCTCAATTTTCACATTTCCAATCTGTGCATTTGTAAACTGATTATTATTTAACTGATCTCTAAAGATAATATGCCCACCATTTCCATCAGTATTATTCCAACTTGACGGCGCATTAGTTCCTGTGTTAAAGTCGTATTCTACTGTGTATCTCCTGTCGTTATGAGAGTCTGCGTTTCCTGATGGATTAGTGTATGGGCCAACATCAGTTGAACAATCTATTTCAATAGATGAGGGACTTGCAGACTTCTTTGAATCTACAATTGCTAATGATGGATCGTTAACGTAAGTTTTCCATGTTGCACTAACATTTTGAATTGGACAGCCACAGCAGTCAGTTAAAGTTTCACCGTTTGGTCCTGTTATCTGAACTGTATTTGTATATTCTTGTCCTGCATAACAAGGCTCTGTTGAGACATTAAATGTAATTGTTAGTTTCTTTAATACACCATCTTGTAATATAATATTATCCCAGATTACTGTTTGTCCGTTTATTTGTCCAGAATCAGAAGCACTTTGAGGGATAAAAGGATTTGGCAGTGTATCTTTAATATCAACAGTAACAGTGTCGCTTGAGCAATTTCCTTTGTGATATGTGACAAAAATTGTGTATGTTTTATTAGTTTCACCAATATCTACTGGATCTGGTCCTTCTTTTGAAATTGTAAAATATGCTCCACTTCCCGAAACTGATATTGAGCCAAGAAGTGAAGGAGTTGTATAAGGATCGCCACATGGGTCAAGATACTCTGAGAAGAATTTAAGAGTTGCAGATGGAAGTGAACAAGCACCTTGTGGCATAGAAACTGTAAATGCAAGATTAACTGTTTCGTTTGGATTTATTGTCCCTTGTGGGTTCCCTCCCAAATATATAAACTCTCCAGTTTGTGAATTATAATTCCAATTTTGTCCAAAATTTGAAATTTGATAACCTGAAGGTATTGTATCTATCTTCAATTTAAAATTCTTTGCAACTCCATCACCGTTATTTGTTATAGGAATAGTAACATCTGTAGAACCGCAATAAGGCACTGAAATATTTGGTGCAGAAAATTGAATATTAGGAACTGTTGGCTTAATTTTAACAGAGGAAAGTACATGTTGTGTTTGGCAAGCACTGTTTTCTTCAACTCCCCACCACGCATCAACTACATTTTGAGCTTCTTTACAACCTAAAATAACCGTATTAAATGAGATAGTGTATTCAGTATTTGTAGGAATTTCATTATATACCCAATTTGGAAAAGTACCAGACGATGGTTGAGGATAAAAAGTGAAATTTGTTGGATAAGAAATACCAGAACCAAGCGTATCAGATATATGAACATTTCCTATTGGATTTGAACTCACATTTTTTATATGAATTGTCCATGTAACCGTGTCTCCTACCTTTGCCTCATTAGGGGAAACTTCTTCTGTAATAACAAGTATTCCTTCATTCACTGCCGTAGTTGTCAAAGTTACTGTAGCACTTCCACCACAATTTCCGTTTGTTGATGTAGCAGTAATAGTGGTTTGAAGTTGTGAACCATTGCAAACTGATGAAGATGGTCTTACATGAACATAGATATCTTTACTTTCATCTCTTTGTAAAGAACCTGTATCAGGAATTCCATCGCCATTGTGGTCAGAAAGTAGAGTTGCATTATCCGAATCGTAAAGTGCTACATTCCAGCCTGAAGAGGGAGTTGAAAAGGTAATATTTATTACATCATTTTCACTACATGGATTTGTAATAGTTACTTTATATATAGCATCTGTATTAACTTCCACTTGTTGCGAAGTTGATGGCAAAACTGATAAGCTTGGTGCTGCAATTACCTTCCCCCATGGGACAAGATTTAACACCATTATAGCCGCAACATACAAAGATAACAGCTTTTTTCTCATATTCACCTCCTTAAAAGGCCTTTAAAAATTATAAAACAAAAATAAAAAAAAACAAGATTTTTTATCTACTCGTATGTTTTTGCTTCTTCCTCACCTTTGAGTACTCGAAGTGCACCCTCCATGAGTGCTTTCATTTCAAATTCTCCAGGCACTGTGTAGACAGGTGCAATAAATCCAACATATTCTTTTATATCGGAAACAAGTTTTTCTGATTTTGCCATGCCACCTGTGAGAATAATGCCATCAACGAAGCCTTTAAGGACGACTGCCATAATCCCTATCCACTTTGCAATCTGTAAAACCATTGCGTCATAAACAAGTTTTGCGTACTCATCACCTTGTTCAATCTTCAATAAGACTTCCTTTAAGGAGTTTGTGCCAAGGTGTGATACAAAACCGCCATTTCCTGCAAGCATCTTAAGAATTTCCTCTTTTGTGTAATTTCCTGAAAAGCACATCTCAACAACGGCCACGTTGGGAAGATCACCCGCTCTTTCTGGTGAAAAAGGGCCATCGCCATTTAGAGCATTATTTACATCAACAATTTTCCCCTTTTTATGTGCTGCAACTGAAATACCACCACCAAGATGTGCAACTATAAAATTACATTCTTCGTATTTCTTTCCCAAAAATTTTGCAACCTCTCTTGAAACTGCCTTTTGATTTAATGGATGGTCTTTTGCTTGTCTTAAGATGCCTCTTAGTCCTGTAATTTTATTCACCATTTCCATCTCATCAACCACAACTGGATCAACGATAAAAGCAGGAATGCTATATTGCTTTGAAAGTTCGTATGCAATTGGTGCTCCAAGATTTGAAGGATGCGCACCATATTTAAGAGAAAGCATATCCTGAACCATCTTTTCATTTACTACATATGTACCTGATGGAACAGGGTGGATATTTCCTCCCCTTGCAGAGATACAGGCAAATTCTTTGAGGTCAAATCCTGCTTCTTTAAGAGCATTTAGAATTGTCTCTTTCCTAAATTCAAGTTGATCGGAGATTTTTTTAAATGGTGCAAGTTCTTCTTTTGAGTGCTCAATTGATTTTGAAAATAACTCTTTTTCCATATCATAGACTGCAATTTTTGTTGAAGTTGAACCTGGATTAATAACTAAAATTTTCATGGCAATTTGCCTCCTTGTTTCAATTTCTTATCATTAATTGTATAAGAATATTTTCAAAAAGAAAAGGGATTAAAAGAAATATTTTTACTTTTCGAAACTTTCAATCAAAACATACCACGCCTCAAAGGGATAATACCTTCGATAAACAGGATAAATTGTAAACTCGTATATTTCTTTAGGCTTGATGTCGTTTTCTTTATCGCCCATTACTTTTACCGCATGGTAAAAGGGCCCTGACTTTGATTGCTTTTCAAGATAAATAATGGAATCGACAACATAAGGCTCGCTTATGTATCCTCTAATTTTTAAAGGTTTTGGAAGTTCGTAATCTTTTACATTCATATTTTGATATTTCCTCAAATCTTCATAGAGTTTAGATAAAGCTTTTTCAACTTCACTTCTATTTTTTAGGTCAGGCAATTTGAGATACCCTTCAAGTCTTTCTATGTCAAGTTTTATACCTGTTATAGTTGCTTCAATACAGGATTCTTTCAACTTATCAGTATAATTTTCTTGTTTGGAAACGCATCCTATAGAAGTAATAGCAAAAAGGAGAATAAACACTATTATAATTTTCCATCTCATATCCCTCACCTCCACTTATTAGATATTACAAATTTGAGAAAAGTTCCAAAAGATTTTAGGGTTATAACTTAACGCAAGTACTTGCAATAGGATTTACCTCAAAAGGTATTTTAGTAAATGCAGTTGCGTGAGGTCCAGTTTATACTGACTTTGTTTTTTAGAGCTTTGGGAAGATGCACTAAAGAATCTTAAGAAACTTTCGCCAATTGGACGATTCACCTATCCTGAAGAAATTGCCCATGCAATAGTTTTACTCATCGAAAACGATTATGTCCTAAAAGAAGTTGTAAACACCAACGCAGGAGGATATATGAATTAAATAGAATTTTATAACAAAGTGGCTGGGAAATTCTCCCAGCCATAAATATACATAATATGTATTTAAACGTTACGGAGTATATGTTATAGTAATGGTTTTTGTTGTACCATCCCACTGTACATCTGCACCAAGAGATTCTGCGACAAATCTTAAGGGTAACATTGTCCTTGAATTGATAATCTCCGGGACAACATTGGTATTAGTAGCATCAATTGGGGTATCTTTGCCATTTAGCTTTGCAGTTGGCTTACCTATCCAGAGTTCCAATATTTTACTTCCAAGAGAGACTGTAACTTTGCGTTCAGTCCCATCCCATCCTACAGTTCCCCCTAACACCTCCACAACTGCTCTTATCGGAAGAAGTGTTCTGTTATTTTTTATTATTGGTGGGGAGTCAAGCGTCCTTTTTTCGCCGTTGACAGTAAAAATTTGATTTCCAATCTGAAGGGTAATAACGATATTTGAGGGTACTACCTTTTCAAAAACAGCTCTAAAAGTTGAGTTGTATGTAGTCCCCAAAGTAACTTTAAATATTGTAGCAGGGTTTTCGTACTTATTTGATCCTACATAAATTTCTTTTAGTTTATATCCAGGATCAGGTGATATATTAAATACTACTTCCGAACCAAATACAACTTCAAGCGTACCTGAAGGATCTACCATACCGCCTTCTGCTTGCAATACTTTTATTGTACGAGTAACCTGTTTTCTAAATAACCCGCCTTGGTAGGTACCCGCATAAAGAAAACTAATATTGTTTGGATTGAATACAAGCGAATAAACTTTAAGGTCGGTCAGGCCATCGCTCATCTTTTCCCAAGTTGTAGTATAATTTTCTAAGAAAAATACGCCTCCTTCCGTACCTGCAGCAAGTACGTTCGGATATCTGGGATTTAAGGTAATATCATAAACTTTTTTATTTTCAAGACCGCTGCTGAAATCAATCCAAGAAGCACCCGAATCAGTGCTCTTATAAACACCACCACCATTTGATGCAGCATAAATAATTTTGGGATCTTTTGGGTTTACCTCTATATCGAAAAGAAAAAGATTCGAAATTCCTTTGTTGATTTCGCTCCATGTTGTTCCACCGTTAGTACTCTTAAATGCACCAAGGCCAGTTGCGGCATATATAATTTGGGTATTTGTTGGATCAATTGAAAGTGCATACACATCTTTACTTTTTAAACCAGAATTAATCTGTTTGAAACTATTGCCCATGTCGGTAGATTTGTAAACTCCGTTATTATAAGTTGCAACATAAATGACTTTGTAATCTTTCGAGTCAATCTCTATATCCCAAAGATCCAAATTATCAAAAGCAGTAGTAAGTCTCTTCCAGGTACTACCACCATCATCAGACTTATACAATCCTTTATAATAAGTACCAGCATAGACGTAATTCGGATCAGAAGGATCAAATGATATACATGTAAAAAATACTCCTTCCGGTCCAACCTTTGAAAATACCTGTCTATCTTTTGAAAGAAATAACCCATTATCAGTTGCAATTATAAGCGACGAGTCCTTTGGGTTAAATTTTAACATCTCAACAGAATAAAATGGAAGTCCTTTATTTTTGGAGATCCAGTTCTTACCGGCATCCGTTGACTTATACAAACCAGCGTCAAATGTGCTTGTGAAAAGGATATTTTGGTCTTTTGGATTGATTAATAGGTGTGTAAGGTAGGAATTAGGTAAACCGTTGCTACTCTTCTTAAAAACCACTCCTCCGTCTTCGGACCTGAACAAGCCTTCTCCAGTTGCAACATAAATTAAGTTTGGGTTTTTGAAATCAACGACAATATCGCTTATAAATGACTCAGTAAATTTTTTATTAACCTGATTCCATGTTTCGCCATAATCGGTTGATTTGAATAATTTTCCGTAAGTGTGAGTTCCGGCATAAATTGTGCCATCGTTTATAGGATCAATAGCAAAAGATGAGATGTCTTTGTCTGATCCAGAAATGCCGTTATTGATTTCAGTCCAGTTATTTCCACAGTCATCAGATCTAAAGATACCTGCGTTATCATAAAGCACAGCATAGACAATATTACTATCTTGCGGGCTTAACACAATCTTTTTTATTCGTAAAGTAGGCAGATCTTTACTCTTTAATGAGAAGCTTTTTCCTCCGTTGACTGATTTGAAAATTCCAGAGCCATAAGTTCCAACATATATTACATTTGTGTTCTTTGGATCAATCGCTATAGTTTCAATATCTTGCGAAGTTAAACCGTTATTCATGGGTTCCCAAGAAAAACCACCATCTTTTGATAAAAATAATCCTTTTCCATATGTTCCAATGAAAACTGTTTTTTCCTCAACAGGACTCGGACATGCTGCCTTGACCCAAACTTCTTCCTGAGAAGGATCGATTGTCCTTTGCCAAAATGATTCTCCACTATCGTCAGAAACATACAAGCCAATTTTTGTACCAACATAAATTAACTTTGGATTGACAGGACTTGTCGCAATAGCACTATGGTTAATCGATGGGAGACCAGAACTAACGCCAACGAAGTCATATTTGCCCCCTTTTGTGCCTTCGTTAATAGCAAGAAAGAAGACCAACAAAGTAAGTGCCAAAATTGTAATTATAAGTTTTTTCCTCATATGTTACCTCCTATAAAATTATATACTCCTTTTAAAAATCAAATCTGAGAAAAAATTATCTACCTGGGTAGGTTATCTTAACTTCTCTTAGTTCTCCATTCCACTGAACGTCACATCCAAGGTTTTCTGCGATAAATCTTATAGGAAGCATGGTTCTTCCTGGTGGAATAATCACTGGCACAACTTTTGGATTTGCTGGATCAATGAGTTTATACTCTCCATTTACTTTTGCCAAATTTTTGTCTATCCAAAGCTCAATTATCGTCTCTTTGAATGTTATAGTCACCTTCTTTTCAATTGCATCCCAAACAACATTCGCACCTAACGCCTCAGCAACATATCTTATAGGAAGTAGTGTCCTTGATTCTTTTATAATTGGTGCTACGTCCATGTTTTTCAATGTATCATTGACATAGAAAGTAAGTTTATCAATGTAAAGTCGAATTACAACCTTTGAAACCTCTTGTAAGGTAGTTGCATTCGCTTCATTAGAATAATCAGAATCTCCTTTGGTGTTATAGGCTCTAACTCTATAGTAATATGTTGTATTTGGTTGCAAGCCTTTATCACTAAAAGTTGTAGTATTCGGAGGTAAAGTTGCTGTTTCTACGTAACTTCCCCCAAAAATTTTTCTTTCTAATCTAAAACCATCCTCGTTATCGGAAGTATCAGTAAAAGTAACCCTTATTTCATTTTGAGAGATTGCTGTTGCAATCAGATTTGTGGGTTTGCTTGGTAGAGTTGTTTCCTTTGGTGTAGTTATGCTTGATTCGTTAGAATATAAAGAAACTCCATAAGAATTGTAGGCACTTACTCTATAATAATAGATCTTGTTTTGCTGTAGATTAGAGTCTCGGTATAAAGTTAAATTTGCAGGCAGTACTACAATCAATTCATAGGTACCTCCTGGCTCTTTACGCTCAATCTTAAAACCATCTTCGTTGTCTGAATTATCCTGAAATCTAATCTGAATCTCGGTTGAAGAAGCTATTTCCAATGTAAGATTAGACGGCGCATTAGGTGGATGACCACAAGGCTGTATAACAAGGCTAACTTCATTTGAATATTCTGAATCTCCGTTACTGTTCCTTGCTTTAATCCTGTAGTAATATCTTTTACCTTCCTCAACGGTATTGTCCTTGTATGAAGTAGTATTTGGTGAAATAGAACTTGAGATTACTCCATATGTTTCTCCTTCGATTTTTCTTTCAAGAATAAAATTCTCTTCGATAACTGAATTGTCCTTCCAGTTGAGTGTAACCTCGCTACAAGATGATTGATCTATGGATAATTCTGAAGGTGCTTCTGGTTTTGCAGTTAAAGAAGGGGGTTCAACAGAAACTTCGTTTGAATAATCAGAAAAACCATAAGTGTTATGAGTTCTAATTCTATAGTAATACTTTGTACCGGGTATAAGTCCTGTATCATTTGTTTCAATAGTATTTGCACTAAGATTTTTAACAACACTATAAGAGGTACCTTCAGTTTTTCTTTCAAGAGTGAATGAGTCTTCGTCGTTAGAATTATCTTTCCAAGTAAGATGAACCTCTGCCCGAGAAACAAGATTCACCTTTAAGTCGGACGGGGGATTAGGAAGTATACCACAGGCAGGGGTTGAAACTGAAATTTCATCAGTATACACTGATTTACCAAAACTATTAAAAGCTCTTACTCTATATGTATATGTGGTTAAAGGAGATACTGTTAAATCATCAAAAGTATTAACACCCGAGGAAACTGTTGCAATTTCGCCAAAAGTTCCTGATCCTTCTTTCCTTTCAATAACGAAACCGGTTTCGTCAAGGGAATTGTCTTTCCACGAAAGTTCAACCTTACTACAAGATGAAGCGGTTGCAATAAGTTCAGAGGGTGGCGCAGGAGGTGTGCCTTGAGGAAGTGTCTTTTCTGAAACTGGATCTGAACTGTTGGACCAATTCGTCCACCTTGCTGCAATAATTTTAAACCAATATTTTGTGTCTGGAGTTAGACTCTCAACGACTATTTGAGTTCTCGGCAAAGCAAATTCTGACAAAAAATAATAAGTAATTCCATCTTTACTGTAACTAACTCTTATGGAGGTTGCATTTGGATCAATTGAACTCCATGTTAGTTTCATTGAAGTAGAAGAAAGAGGGGTCGCAACTAAACCTAAGGGCTTCATCAAGGAATAAACCTCTTGCTCAGGAGGTGATGGAGAGTCTCCACTTGAATTGTATGCAGTAACCTTAAATGAATATTGACCATACTCTGAAACGGTTAAATTGTACGATAAAGTATTTTTGTCAAGAGTTGCAATCACGCTCCACCCGATTGTAGGAAGTGTCTTCCATCGATAAATTTTATATCCATCGCAAGCTTTAGTGTGAGACCACGTCATTAAGATGTTCTTGTCTATTGCATTAGCCCTAAAGTTAGTAGGTGTTGCAGGAAGAGAAAGTTTTGAAACTACAGCCGAAGCAAGTGAGACATCGTCCTTAATATTCGTATCATCCTTGTGGATAAATTTAATATAGTAACTATAATTTGTGTTTGGATCTACATTGTCGTTAAAGGATGATAGAGCGGCACTAATAGTAGCAATTCTTCCAAAAATGATAGAACCTTGTTTGCTTCTCCAAATTTCGACACTTGAAGCATTTGAATTTGGGTTCCATTTGAGCGTAAGACCTGAACTTCCACCAGTCAAAAAAATTGGATCAGGAGGATTTACACTAACCGTAAACCCACTTGGTTGTTTTATTACATAGGCATAAAAAATTGGAGTATAATTACTCGTCAAAGTAATTAGACCATATATGAGTTTTGCTCTCATCCTATAACGATGTTCCCCGTAGGGTTGACCTGTAAATGTTTTTGTAAAAGTTGCCGCATTTTCCGTTGCAATTTTATTCCAAGCACCACTCTGGTATTCTTCTATTTCTACGAAACAAGAAAAACCACTCGGACAAACGTATTTCCAGGTTATAGTTATATTCTGATCAGAAGCATATGCGCAATAATCAACAGGCATGGGAACATCGGTTCCAATAGCACAAACTGAAGAAAGACGAACGATGATCAAAAAGAAAATAGAAATAATTACCAACAAAATACTCCCCCTTAAATTTCTCATTGTTGCCTCCTTTCATGTTTATAACCCATTCTAATTTTTTTTCAATAAATGTCAAGGATATTTTGAATCCAGAAAAATATTATAATTTTGTTGAAGAAGAAATCAAAAAAGGGGAGGGGAAAGATGAAAAAGATTTTTATTTTAATAATTCTTATTTCTATCGCAACAAACGTATTGGGATGTCAAAAAAAGAAACAATAAACACTAACGAAACAATAATAAAAATAAGCAAGAACTCATCTACAACCCTCTACAAAGGAAAAACATGTAAAGCAACGCTTGTCGAGGTAAAAGGAAATACTGCGAAAATTGTTTTTGAAAGCGATTCTAACGAAACGGAAATACTTACTAAAAATCTATGGGAGGAAATAGACATTGATAAAGATGGGATAAGCGACTTAAAAATAAACTTTTTAAAAATTGGTGAAAGTGATGCTACCTTATCAATAATGGAATTAAGCACACTTAATGAAATTGAAATTTTAGACGAAGCAATCGGAGGAGTTGCACCATTCAAAGTTAAAAATCGCATTATTGATTTCTCTCTTGTTGAAAATAAAGATGATCTTGTCTTGCTTTATAGTGGTGGAAGTTCAAGATGGATTATTTGGGAAAAGTACGATAAAAACGGCAATCAAATAAACACTCCATCATTTGGAGGCGGCAAACTTAAATGGAAAAGGTCCATTAAGAATTTGTGCGATGATGTTGAGGTTCTTGATGCAGTACAGGTGAAGGATAACACTGTCGTAGCATTTGAAAATGATAAAGGTATATATCTTGCAACTTATAATAAGAATCTTGATCAACTGAACGACCGACTTTCGCAACCAAAGGCAAAGACAACACTTTTATTGCTACAGACGGAGAAAACAAAATTTGGATTACTTCATACTTTCCTCCTGAAGGTAAAATAAGCAAAGAAGGAGGTCGAATTGGTATCCTTGAATTTAGTGGTACAACAATTCCAATACTATCGAAAATTCTATTTACAACAAATTCTTTTGAGGGTAAAAAACAGTATCCAATTGATCTTTTATATGATGAATCTACAAACTCGGTTGTTTTCGTTTATACAGTTTGTGATTCCAGTAAAAAAGACTTCTTTATCACTTCAATAAATGCTGATGGTACAGTAAGATTCAACACTAAACTTATATCGTATGCTAATTTTTATGAAATTTTAGATTTGTCTTTGGCTACTAGTAATAACAAGGCTTATGTTTTTGTATTTTCCGAAAACCAATATGAAACTCTATATACTGTCAACCTGAATTCTGGAAGATATACCGTTACCTGGAGAGAAAAATATCCAAAAGGAATCCAAAACTTTAATTTAGACCATTGCTATTCCGAGTTTATAAATATTAACAATATACCACACCTTCTTTTCATAAGCGAAAACAGAAATAATTTCATACTTCAACCTTTTAATGAAAACGGGCCCTTCGGAGAACAAATCATTTTAAAAGGAGGGCAACCAGTTTACGCTGACATACTGATAGAAAGGACTTCGCTAAAAACTAACCCCAAAAAGGCAATTTGTGGATCGCCTTTGCTAATACAGGGAACGGCTTATAATAGGGGTGGGCAAACAGCGAATAACGTTACTGCATTCTTCAAAATTGATGATACTAATATAGGATCATTAGATCTTGGTAATATTCAACCATTTGATAGCGTGAGTTTCGCAAAGATTTATAACGTAAGTGATACACTCACAAAAGACAGAATTAACGTAGAAATTTCTTTAATTACTAATTCAAAACAGTTCGCAACAAAAAATGATAAGGAAACATTTATGCTAGACGTTCTACGGAAAGGGGTAGTGTTTGGAAGAGTATCCGAGGGGAGTGGTGTAACTGATCCAACGTGGTACACTGCAGGCCTTGAAGGAGTGGAAGTTTCGTTTCAAGGAATTAAAACTTATACCGATAAGAACGGATTTTTCACGATTGAAAACGTAGAATTTGGCAAAGGAATAATAAAATTCAAAAAAAATAGCTACAATGATGTTTCATTTGAAATAGAAACGACACGGACAAAACCAATTGTAAATGCAAGTGTAAGGATGAACAATCATGGAAGACTGAAAATAATTATACAAGATGAAAAAGGAGAAAAACTTTCCAACGTAACAGTTTATCTTGTTGACCATGAATACCAAACGGATACGGACAAAAATGGCGAAATCACTTTCAATATTCCTAAAGGTACTTATAGAATCGCATTTAAGAAAGCCGGATATCAAGCGATACCGCCTTCAGTTTATTATGTAGAACTTAGTAAAGAAAAAACTGTAACGATAACATTAAAAGAATTAACAACGGCAATCTTAAGGGGGAAGTAGTTCAAAAAAGTTTCGAAGGTGCTAACAATACAAAGATTACAATAAAGAACTACAAAAGAGAGACAGTATTTGATGGATTTACAAATAACAAAGGGGAATTTGGACCTCTTGAATTATTAGTTAAACCTAGCGGATATTACGAAATTGAGGCTAAAAATGGCAATTTGAAAGTTACTGAAAACGTTCTTCTAACTGGAGGAGAAGTAAATTCAACCATCATTGAGTTGATTCCCGGAAGAGGTAAACTTGCAGAAAGATCAATAACAAATGGTTTTACTTCCTGGATGATAAAAGCAGGTTGGCCAGGTTTTTTGGATCTTGGTGGAACAACAATCTATGTTTGGTTTGGGAACTATGCGATACAAGTTTCAACACGATATTGGGATAAATCAAGAGAACTGGATGCAGTTACTGTTACAATCTGGGGTGGAACATATGAGACTCATGTTACAAAAGGTGAGATAGAACTTGATGTAGAGGGCGAAGATTTAACAGGAGGAAAAGAGAAAAAACTTCCAGAAGCAATGGGAGAAAAAAGTGATGCTAATCTTCCGTGGTGGAAAAAAGCAGGAAAAACAATATACAAATTTTATGAAGAACATAAAGATGAAATTGATTTAACTAAAGAAATAATTAAAGGTGCAAAAGATCTTAAGGAAGCTTGGACTTCCGATGACGAATGGATTGTTCTTGGACAAAGTGCCGAGGTTTTAACATGGAAACAATCACTGGAGGATTTTGTTGTTCTTCCTTCATGGGACTGGGATCATCCTTTCGACTCGGCAAAAGACTTTGTAAAATCAATTCCAACAAGTTTTGCGATACCTGCTGTAATAGGTGGACATAGTGTAGAAAACACAGTCGTAAGAGTTGATGGGATAGATATCGTGAACTGCAAAACTCATGAAATATACTACAGCAATAGGATGCAGTGGTATAACAACTTTATAACCCAAGATTCAGAAAATGCAACAAGTAGGACTTTTGGGATGAGCCGCGACGAGATACCTGTTGAGGACATACGAGTGTTCGTTTGGTTAACTATTCAAAAAGAGCGCTACGGCGAACTCTACGGAACATGTTTTTGCGATAGAGAAAAACAAGTTGTGATTTTCGATCCAGGCAGAGGGGCAATGAAAGCATTTATTTCATACGCAGATTTTTATTTAAATCCTGAACCGTGGACTGACGCATTTATAAAAAACATGTCAAACTAAACTAAATAGTTTGCCGAAATAAGCTCATCTTATAAAGAAAAGCGCTTCGTAAAATTTAACATCAATGCAGGAAAGTATATGAGTTAAGAAACAAAAAATCTTCTAAAAACTCACCGAAATGGACAAATTTAACTTTTAAGAGATTCTTTGCCTCATAAATTTATTTTAGCTGCGGATGAACTCATGAAGACTAAAAATACAAAAATAGCAAACAAAACTAAGGATATATTAAAGCAAAAAAAGCTTTTAAAAAATGGAGTTGAGTTAATCGTTGCTTTCGGTTTTTGACTATATCATGAAGTGACCGAAAAAAACAGTTATTAACTTTTCAGTTGATTTTGGTAAAAATCCCTGCATTTTCCTTCATTGAACTAACTAACTATCTTTAAAAATTATCTGGATCAATAAGTTTCAATTACTTCTCATATGTTAAATAACAACAAATGCTCTAAAATACTCCACAATTTAATTTTTAAAACGCTGTTGTTATGTCGATATAACCTTTTTTAATAGCGCTTTTGAGGGCAAAATTTAAAAGAATAAGACCTAAGACAAAATACAAAATATTAACAAGGAATGCAAAAGATACAAGAGCAGAAGTTGAATATCCACTAAAGAACGCTGTAAGATGCTTCCCGAAGAGGGCATACCTTCCAAGTTCAATTGCAGAAGAGAGAGGAAAATAAAGAGAAATAATATAGCCAAATTTTGGAAGAATCGTCGGTGGAAACATCGCACCACTTATCAAAAAGAGTGCTCCAAATAGTATGTCCATAAGACTTGTTTCTTCTCTTACAGAAAGAAGGTAATAACTTGCAAACATAAGCGCAATGCCAAATGACCCAACAAATCCTGTAATAACTGAAAAGATTAATAGCAAAAAGTTAACTGAAAGACTAACTTTAAATATGGGAATAAATAAGACAAGGACTATGGCACTGCTTGAAATCTGTAAAAGCACATACCCCAAGGCTCTTCCAAGCGCATAAATGATGTAGTTCGTTTTCGAGACAATAATGTACTTTAGCATCCTGTAATGCTCCCTATCGTCAATCACTGTAAAAGATGTGTTGAAAAATATCGAAGAAAAAACAAAGTAAAATAAAGATCCAACAAAAGCAAACCTGAAAATATCCTTATCAAAACCTCCACCAAGAAATCCATAAATAATTATCACAGGAAGTGTCGTAGAAAACGAGAAAAGCAATATATAAAGAGCATAGAGCCACTTCTTAGTCCAGTTACTTTCTATTTGTATACCAATGTAAATTGCTGCAAGCAAACCTCGTATCACTGCCATTTTAAAGTAAGCCTTCCCTCTTTTTTGGAGAGATTTTCAATAAAAACAAGCATACGTAAGGCAATAAACAAGAAGATAGAACCAAGGATAGCAAGGATTATCGTTTCGATTTTCCAATTCAAAAACAACATATTGTAGCTTGGAAGGAGTATTTGTCTCAAGGCGTCAAGTCCGAGTGTAAGAGGAATTGCTGAAACAATTGCTGCAAATGTCGTCCCCAAAACCTTTATAGGGAAATAAAAGCCAGAGATAATCGATACAGGATCTTGAATGAGAACCATCACACGCCAAAGTTCTCTTCCATAAAAAAGAAAAAGCGCAGAAAACATCATTCCAACAGAGTAAAGTGCGTATATCGAAATAAAAAATACAAAAACCAAAGTAAAAGGGCTTGAAACAACTATGGGAATCTTAAATATGACAATACCAACAAAAAGGACAAGGAGTGCTCTGAATGTTGTATGAATAAAACCTCCAATCGTAAGCCCAAGAAGGAACGCAGAAAGCGACGCAGGGGAAAGAACAATCAGTTGAAGGTTCCCCATTTCTTTTTCCCAGTAGAGTTGCGATGCAACAGACCAGAGTACATTAAGCCAATATGGTGTCATAAAACCGCCAAGAAGAACAATCCCTGAAAATTCCTCTGGTGCGTTAATACTTCTAAATACATAAATGAATGTTGCCATCGTAAGGAATGCGCCAATAACAGAACTTATTATCCAGTTAATGTCTCTTTTAAACTGAGCGAAAATTCTCACGTATGCTCTTGCCCAAACAGTCCTAAGGTACAATTCAATTTGTTTCTTCATCTTCAAGTCTTTTTCCGACAAGTTTAATAAAGACATCCTCAAGTGTCGGTTCAATCTTACGCAAACTCAAAATCTCTTTGTTAACTTCAACAATTTTTTGAATGACTTTTGCGATGTCCTTCTCTTCTTTCAAAATCACACTTAAAGTACTTACCCCACGCTCAATATGATCTTTTATTAAACAATTAATACCGAATTCTTTGAGATCATTTGTAAGAATTTGAGAAGTTTCTTTTGGAACAATGGAAGTTTCTATTTCAAAAAATATCTCATCTGAAATCGCTTTTTTAAGGTTTTCTGGCGTATCAAGTGCAACTATCCTACCTTTGTTTATTATTGCAATCCTGTCGCACAGTTCATCTGCTTCTGCCATATAATGTGTTGTAAGAAGAACGGTTCTAGTCGGCTTTTCTTTTACCCATTCTGAGACAATACTTCGGATGGTACGTGCTGCTTCAACATCAAGCCCAATGGTTGGCTCATCTAAAAACAAAATCTTTGGATCTGTTATAAGCCCTCGAACAAGATTTACCTTTTGCATCATACCAGTTGAAAGTCTGTTTAAAAGTGTATCTTTTGAGTCCCACATGCCTACAAGTTTAAGGTAATGCTCAATCCTCTTACTTGCTTCATTCGTCGGTATGCCGTAGAATTGAGAAAACATCCAGAGAGATTCTTTAACTGTTAAAATACCATATCCTGCAGATTCACCTCCTGAAACAAGATTTATAATTTCCCTTATTTTTTGAACTTCCTTTTCGACATCAAAACCTCCTACAAAGGCCTTGCCAGAGGTTGGATACAAAAGCGTGGAGAGAATTTTTATAGTTGTAGTTTTGCCTGCACCGTTCGGACCTAAAAAACCAAAAATTTCACCGTAATGAACCTCAAATGAGATACCATCAAGTGCGAAAAAACTATCTTTCCCTTTTTTATATACTCTTTTTAAATTCTCAACAACGATTGCTTTATCCATGTAAGTAATCTTTCAAGGCACAAAGATAGTTTAACGCATAAGTTTCACTTTGTCAATAAATATCAAGAGCCTCTTTTGAAAAGATTTGTATAAAGACATTAAAAGGGGGCTTTTGCCCCCCAAAAAACATGAATCTACCAAAATCTCACTCCATCGATAGCAACTTTCTTGAAATTTCGTTTTGTTTTTGGATGTATTTTTCTTCGTCAATGTGGACAAAACGCCCATCCTCGATTACCACATTTCCATTTATCATTGAAAAATCAACACCTTTTGCATCACAAAAGACAAGTGCGCGAACTGGATCTGAAAGTCCTCCTGCAAATTCAAGACGATCATCAAGTTTAAAGCCAATGATATCTGCAGCCTTACCAACTTCAATTGAACCAATTTCTTTTTCCATCCTGAGAACCGATGCACCACCAAATGTTCCCAATTTAAGTGCTTCGGAAGCAGTTAATGCACTTTCTCCAAATGCAACCCTTTGAAGAAGCATTGCATTTCTTATTTCAAGAAGGAAGTTTCCCGTGTCGTTTGAAGAACTTCCATCAACTGCAAGGCCAATACGCATATTTGTATTTTTCATTTTATAAACTGGTGAAATGCCAGAGCCAAGGCGCATGTTTGATGTGGGGCAGTGTGCCATACCAACACGAGCATCGGAAAGTTTCTTTATGTCAATATCCGTAAGGTGTACAAGATGAGCAAACCATACTCTGTCTGAAAGCCATCCTAATTCTTCCATATAGTCTACAGGGCGTTTTCCAAATTTTTCGATGCAAAATTCGTCCTCATCTTTTGTCTCTGCAAGGTGAGTATGGAGTAGAAGATCATGCTTCTCTGCAAACTCTCTTGTAAGAATCATAAGTTCTTTTGTAACAGAGAAAGGAGAGCATGGTGCAAGAGCAACTCTACTCATTGAGAATGGTTTCGGATCGTGATAGAGTTTTACCACACGTTCGTAATCCTTTAAAATTTCTTCTTCTGTTTGCACAACTGAATCTGGCGGAAGACCACCATCTTTTTTTGAAAGGGACATACTCCCCCTTGTACCGTAGAACCTTACACCAGTTAACCTTGCACCTTCAACTTCCGCATCATAGAGATTTGGGTGTCCTTTAGGGAACAAATACAAATGGTCTGTTGTGGTTGTAACGCCAGATTTCATCATCTCAAGGATTGCAACAATTGAAGAGATATAGACTGCCTCTTCATCGATGTACTTCCAACGCTCATACAGGAACACAAGCCAATCAAAGAGTTTTGCATCTTGCACCTGTCGAACCGCCCTAAAAAGTGACTGGTAAAAATGGTGATGTGTATTTACAAATCCTGGAAGCATTACCATTCCTTTTGCATCAATAACTTTACCAAACTCGCCCTGAGGAGGCGTATTAACCCCAATTTCCTTTATGATGTTATCTTCAATCTCAATCCAAGCGTTTTTTAATTCCCTTTCCTCACTATCAAAGGTTGCAAGGGTATCAATATTTTTAATCAATGTCCTCATTTTGACTCTCCTTGATTGCAAAATATACAACCTCTGGTGTTGCAGGGATTCTAAAGATTCTTGCACCTGTTGCATCATAAATTGCGTTGGTTACTGCAGGGGGTGTTGCCACCATAACGGTTTCTGCAATACCCTTAGATCTAAATGGTCCGGTATCTTCGGGATTTATCACAGGAATTGCTTCAATGCGTCTTGGTGCATCCTTTATTGTTGGGATTATGTAAGTTGAAAAGTTAGGATTCTTGACAATACCTTTTTCAATAATAGTATGTTCCATAAGGCCGTATCCCATACCCATAACAAAGCCACCTTCAACCTGTGCTTCGTATCCTTGTCTATTAATAATAACACCACCATCAACTGCTTCTGCGCCTTCAATCACAGAAACTTCACCTGTTAGTGTATTAACCTCAACATACGCTGCATGTGCTGAAAATGCAAAGATATGGTGTGGAAGCCCAAAGGCATTTTCCAATTTTATATCTGCAGTTGGCACAAGGAAGTATCCTTCAGTTTCAGGAAGAGATCCAACCTCCTTAAAGGCCTGTGCCAGTTCTTCATAGGAAACTTTGTTTCCACTATCTTTGTCAAAAACATATCCAAAGTCAAAATCAAGTCTATCAGTGCTTACTTTCAATAATTCTGCTGCCTTCTCTTTCAAAATTTCCTTCATCTTATCTGCCGCAATAACTGCAGCCTTTCCACCTGTATAAACTCCACGTGATGCACTTGTAGGTCCCGAATCTGCTGTTAAGAAACTATCGCCTAAAATAACCTTTACCTTTTCAATCGGGACATGCATTGCTTCTGCAACAATCTGCGCATAGGATGTGCCAATTCCTTGGCCGTAATCAACAGTACCAATTCTTACAGTAAATCCTCCATCTTCGTTCATATTGAGAATCGCACCACCATAATCAGGAATGCCAACACCAAGACCAGTCCCCTGATAGGTTAGAGCCATTCCAACCCCACGCCTAAGCCATGGTTTGGATTGCTCTTTCCGCAACGCATCTCTATTTTTCCAGATATACGATTCTTTTATTGCATCAAGGACAAGTTCAGTTCCAACAGATGTTGTGAGGACATTCCCAATGGAAGTTCTGTCACCTTTTCGTAGTGCATTCTTCTTTCTAAGTTCAATTGGATCGATTCCTAATTTACGAGATGCAATATCCATTATTGTCTCAATTGCAAATGCTGTTTGAGGTGCTCCAAAACCACGGAATGCGCCTGCAATACCATTATTTGTAAATACAGCATAGCCGTCAACATGTACATTATCCACCCGATAGGGGCCACAAGCATGCTCAACTGCAAGATTTAAAACAGGTCCACCCAATGAAGAATACGCACCTTTATCTTCAACAAGATATGCATCAACGCCAAGAAGTGTTCCATCTTTTTTGAATGCAACCTTATAACGCATCTTAAAAGGATGCCTTTTCCAGTAAGCAATGATTGATTCTTCTCTTGAAAGAGTTATTTTAACAGGGCGTTTTGCCTTTATTGCAAGAAGTGCAAGAATCGGTTGAATGGAAAGTTCATCTTTACGACCAAAAGCACCACCGACTGGATACGATACAACATGAATTTTCTTTGGATTCCAGTTGAGACATCTTGCAAGTTGTAGTTGGTCCCTTTGAGGATATTGAGAGCCAACATAAACATGTAAAACCCCTTCTTCATCTACAAAGGCTACACCGCCTTCGGTTTCAAGTGGCGTATGGTCTTGCCTTCCTGTAAAGAATGTCTCTTCAATTATCAAATCAGCCTCTTTAAACGCACTCTCCACATCTCCTCGGGTTATCTCAGTATGAAGATGTATGTTTCCCTCTTCGTGAATTTTCGGTGCATCCTCTTCCATTGCTTCTTCTGGATCCTCAACCACAGGCAATGGCTCGTATTCAACATCGATTAGTTTAATTGCTTTCTCTGCAATCTCTTCTGTTTCAGCTGCAACTGCTGCAACCGCATCACCAATGTATCGCACTTTATCCTTGCAGAGTACTGGCATATCAGGGACAACAATACCAAAACCATTTACACCTGGCACATCTTTGTGTGTTATTACCGCTACAACTCCTGGAAGTGCCTCAGCCTTTGAGGTATCGATTTTTAAAATTTTTGCATGGGGATATTTTGCTCTAAGGATTTTCCCAAACGCCATATTTGGGAATTTTAGATCAGACATGTATTTAATTTTCCCTGTTGCCTTTTCGAGTGCATCAATTCGAGGTATAGGCTTCCCGATATATTTCAACTCTTCCATTTCTTACCTCCTGAACCCTTTTAAAAAGAGGTCTGCAATCCCTTCATACACAATGTTTATAGAGACATCGCGCCTGTATTCAAGAGAGCCTCTTACATCAGTTATAGGAGAAACTTCTCTATAAACTAATCGTGCAATATACATAATCTTGTCAAGAGAATCAAGAATTTCACTTGTAAGAGCATTTTCAACAATTTTTGCTCTAACAACTGTTGGCGCAACTGCACCTAAGGCGACGTATGCTTTTGAGAATTTGTTGGGTATACTATCTTTTGTAAGACGTACTGCAGCATTTACAACAGAAATTGCAGTACCTTTTCTTTGACCAACTTTTCTAAAGAAACCGATATCGTTATCTTTCATCTTCTCAAATTCAACACCCATTATTATTTCGTTTTCCTTTAAGGCAGTCTTTCCAGGACCAAGGAAAAAGTCCTCGATTGGAATTTCGCGACTACCTTCAACACTTTTTACATGCAACTTTGATAGAAGCACGAAAAGTGCAGGGATTGAATCACCTGCAGGAGATGCATTTGCAATATTTCCACCAATTGTGCCAATGTTTCTTATCTGAGGTGAACCAATGGATTTAATAGCATCAAAAAGGATAGGCACAGAGTCTTTAATTAAAGTGTTTTCAAGAATTTCTGTGTGAGTTGTTCCTGCACCAATGTAAATTGTATCACCTTTATCAACAACCCCTTTTAGTTCTTCTAACCTTGATACATCAAGCAATTTATCCTCATTTACCTGATCTTGCTTTAAGTGGACAACAAGGTCAGTCCCGCCTGCGATGACCTTAATGCTTCCCTTAAGGTCATTTTTAATTTGAAGTGCTTCTTCCAATGTTTTAGGGAAAAAATAATCAAGCTCTTTCATGGGCACTCCTTTCAGTTAAAACTTTATCAATATACCCCTTTTTAAGGGCAATAATTTCTCCTAAAATTGCTATTGCAATCTCAAATGGCGTTTCGGAACCAATCGCAAGACCAACAGGTGCAAAAATCTTATCCAAAAATTCCTTTGGCACCCCTAATTCCATTGCCTTTTCAAAGCACTTATTCCTTCGATTAAGGCTTCCAATCATTCCAATGTAGGTGTAAGAAACACCTTTGTCGTATAGTCCTTTTAGAATGTATGGGTCGTTTTCGCCGCCAGGAGTAACGATAATGACCTCTGCACCATCACAAATGGGAAGTTCTGAAACTCTTTTGTAAATCCCCTCACCGTTAAATACTGTTGTATTGGGAAAATTTTCAACATTTGCAAAATCCACACGCTCATCAACAACAAGAAAGTCATAATCATTCGAAACTTTGGCAACTTCGTAAATTGCCTTCCCAAGATGTCCTGCTCCAAAAATTACCAACTGCCTTTTCGTGCCAACATATTCAAAGTACAACTCGGCCTCCCCACCGCACACCATACCCAAAGAAAGTGGATCACCTTCTTTGAGAACATATTTTTTATAGTAGGTCCCTTTTGTCTTAAAAAGTTCTTTTGCAATACTAAGTGCATCTTTTTCAAGAGTCCCACCACCAACCGTCCCGTAGAAAGAGCCATCTTTAAGAACAACCATCTTGAAGCCCTTTTTGCCTGAAGTTGATTCTTCTGCATTTACAACGACAACAAAAACAAATTCAGTGCCACTTTTTATAAGTTCTGCAATCTTTTCGTATACATTAATCATATGCTACCTCCCTCTAAATATCGGAGGATTTTTTCGTAATCCTCTTTTGTATCCATGTCAATAGTAACTTCAATTGGTGCATCGATATAAATGATTTTGTCTTTGAATGAATCAAAAACTTCCCTTAAAGTTTCGTATTTACTTGATAATATTGCGTCTTTAATAAACTTTGGAAATAAAACTGGATGTCCGCCTCTCTTGTTATAAGATGGGATAACGATGTGTTCAAAATCAAATGCTTTAAGAATCTTATTAATGATTTCGCTATTTATAAGGGGATTATCGACAAGCCCAAGAAGAATGTTATCAAAAGTGGCAGATCCAACACCTTTAACAATTGAAGAAAACATACCTTGTTCATAATCTTCGTTGTGGATAATTCTTACTTTATCAGTGGGAAACAGGCTTTTTATAACTGATTCAAGTTTTTCGCCGTTAAAACCAACTACAACAACAAGTTCGTCAATAGGAGCATTTAAATACTCTTCAATAAGTTTTTCAATAACAAGTTTATCTTTTAGGGAGAGAAGCGCCTTCATCTCCCCCATTCTTTCTGATTTGCCAGCAGACAAAAGGACTCCTGAAATTTTGTTATCCATTTAGTTCTTCCGAAGCCTTTTTAACAGCGTTTATAATCTTTATATAACCTGTGCATCTGCAGAGATTTCCAGAGAGACCCTCCCTAATATCATCTTCTGTTGGATGGGGATTTTTAGAAAGAAGGTCATATGCAGACACAACAAATCCAGGCGTACAGAAACCACACTGCACTGCTCCTTCTTCAACAAAGGCCTTTTGTATCGGGTGAGGATTTTCAAATGTTCCAATTCCTTCAACAGTTGTAATATCTGCACCATCAACCTTTGGCGCAAGGACAAGACACGATGTAACAGTTTTTCCATTAAAAATTACAGTGCATGCACCACATTCGCCTTTACCACATCCTCTTTTTGTGCCAGTTAAACCAATTTTCTCACGTATAATTTGAAGAAGCGTAAGATTTGACGGCACCGTGAGGTTATATTCTTTGCCGTTCAATTTGAAGTTAATATTTACTTCTTTCAAGTTCTCACCTTCTTTCTGCAAAATAGTGAACCTTAGAATCGAGTTTTTCTTTCATCCTTATTGCATCAACAGGACAAACCTGCATACACATTGCACAACCTGTGCACTTGTCTTCATTTACAGTTGGTTTACGTAATTCCGAATCCCAGGATATTGCCATGTGCCCTCCGTCGTTACAAGCAGCATAGCAGAGACCACAACCAATACACTTATCATAGTTAATTTCAGACCTTGTTTCCGGTTTTACAAGATCCTCTTGATTCTTTATGTTCTTCAATGCCCTACCAATAATTTCCATAGGGGATGCAAATCCCATTTCTTTAAGATAATGTTCAAGGCCGCTTCTAAGGTCTCTTATTGTCCTAAAACCATAGTGCATTGGAAGTGTGCAGAATTGAACGTTTGATGCACCAACCGCCATAAATTCAACAGCATCTCTCCAGTTAAATGCACCGCCATTTCCAGAAATGACAATATCCACGTTTCTTGCAATTTCCGCTATGGTTCTTAAGGTAATAGGCTTAATTGCAGGACCAGACAAGCCAGAGTATGCTCCTTCACCAAAGAGTGTTGGATATGGTTCGAATGTGTAGATGTCAACACCCGTTAGAGAAGGAATAGTATTTGATGCAGTAATGCCATCTGCTCCGCCGCGTTTGACTGCTTTTGCAACTTCAACGATATCAGTTACCTGTGGTGTAATCTTAATGAGAACTGGCGTTGTGTCGGCAGCTTCTTTTACCCAACGAGTGACTTTCTCTGTTGCCTCAATACTTTGTGCAAGCATTTTTCCTGGCTCTTCTCCCATACTTCCCTGCGGACAACTGAAGGAACATTCAATAAGATCTACTTGAGCTTTCTTCAATCTCCAAACAAGCGTTTGCCAATCCTCCTTTGATGCACCCATGATGGATGCTGCAATCATCTTATTGGGAAATTTCTTTTTTAGATACTTAACTCTTTCTTCAACAACATCAATGTGGTGATGAGAGATTAGGTCAATATTACCAAGGCCTACAACCTTTCTACTCATTGGTCCAAAAGAAGACATCATAGGGTTTTTGAGGTCAACGGGATTTCCCTCAACAGATGTTGTCTTAAGGATTACACCAGCCCAACCTTCCTCAAGTCCTCTCTCTGCCATTTCAAGTTCGTCAGTTGGAGGGGCAGCAGAGAGAATAAAAGGAGAATCAAGATGAATGCCTAAAAAGTCAATTGATATATCAACTTTCTTAAACATTTTTTCCTCCTTCAAGATATTTTAAAATTGACTGTGCTGCCTTCTTTCCGTCAGCAACAGACTCTACAATCGTTGAAGCACCCCTTACAATATCACCACCTGCAAAAACGCCTTTCATTGAAGTTTCAAGATCTTCATTTGTCTTAATAAGGCCGTTATTTGTCTTCTCAAGTTCCGAGAATATATCCGATGGCTTTTGTCCAATTGCAATTACAATAGTATCAAATGGGATAAAGAAATCAGAGTTCGGTACTTCTTCAAATGTGCGCCTCCCGCTTGAATCAGTTTCTCCAAGACGTGCTCTTCTGCATAATAGCCCTTCAACTTTTTCTGTTCCCTTAATTTCAAGTGGAATTGCAAGGAACTGGAATGCGACTCCTAATTCAAGTGCTTCTTCAATTTCATCCCTAAATGCCCTTAATTCCTTTAACCCCCTTCTGTAGACAACCTCAACATCTCTTGAAGGATCCTCTCGCTTCAAGGCTGCGGCAACTTCTACTGCAACATTTCCGCCACCGATAACACCAACTCTTTTTCCAAGACCTGTTTTCATACCAGACTTAATTGTCTTTAAGAGTTTTCGTGCGGTATATACATTTTGAAGGTTTACACCTTTTACATCAAGCTCGAGTTCCTCTGTCAAACCTGTTGAGATAAAAACAGCATCGAATTCCCCATGAAGTTCATTTATGCTTGTAATTTTCTTGTCCCTCACTTCGGCATTAAACAATTCGAGAATCTGTTTTGCCTCACTTCTCGATATTTCATCTGAGAGTCGCTCTTTTGAGATTTCTTGAACAGGGATTCCACCAAGTTCCTTCTTCTCGAAAATTACAGACTTAACGCCGAATCTTCTTAATTCTCTTGCACATGCAAGTCCTGCCGGCCCTCCTCCAATTATTGCAACTTTCCTTCCGTTTAGGGGAGGCAAATCAAGTTCAAGATCTTTTAGCTTCACATTGTCTGTAACAAATTTATGGAGCTCTCTAATCTTTATAGGGGTATCAATCTTTGTTCTGGTGCAAACAGATTGGCAAAATTGCTCTTCAGGACAAACTTCTCCGCAAACCTCAATTGATGGATTTGCAAGGCTTATAAGTTCTCTTGCACCTTTAAGATTACCGCTTCGAATTGATTGTATAAATTCAGGCACAGGCACATGTGCAGGACACGCCTTTTCACATGGAGCATCATAACAGTATAAACATCGTTCTGCTTCAATTAAAGCCTGCGTTTGGTCAAGTTTTCTTTCCACTTTTATACCTCCTTTGAATTTTTTCTCATACTTATATTATATTAATTCTTTGCCATTTTGTTAAAGAGGGTTAACAAAACACCTTGGTTTGAGAATTCTAATTGAAAGTATTAAAATTTATTGCGGCAGAAGTCATTAAAAACCTACCATTCCTTTATTTCTTTCTCTTTATTACAGGAAGCACCACGATGCAAATCCTAAAACAAAATGAAATCTCAGGGTTACGAACAACTATAACAGTATCCAATTCTTAAATTTGAGATAGACAAAATAAAATAGTTGAAATTGTATCTATAAGCATTTGCTTATTTTTTTCATGAAAAAATGCCTTTCCCACAATTAAAGGCTATTTTTCTCTCGGAGTATCGATAGAAAAAAAATTTAAATACCTCCTTTTTTAAGATTTTGTTCTATTTCTAAACTTTTCTTTGACTTTTTTCAATTTTTTTTAAATTTCTTACCTCTCATCAATCTGAGTGGGAAACAACCCCCCTCAGCACTCCCCCAAAGAATTAAAAATCTTTTTATCCTTAGGGGTAAGTTAGAAAGGGGATATACCCCTTTCTAATTGAAGTCATCCCGAACGAATGTGAGGGATCTCCTCAGTTAAATCTGAGGGGGCAACAACCCCCCTCAGTACTCCCCCATAAAAATTCTTTTCTCCTTTAAAGGGGAGTTAGAGAGGGGAATTGTTAATTCCCCTCTAAATTAGAGATGTCTCGCTTCGCTCGACATGACACAAAATGGAGGAGGGACACCCTCCTCCAACTCCACCGGAAAACAAAAAATCTCTTCATTTTTTAGGGGGAGTTAGAGGGAGAACTTGTAAGTCCACTATAAATGGTTGAAAAGGAATGTGTCTCCCATTAAACAAAAGAAAAGTTAGGAAAAGCCTTGATAGTTTCTCTTAACCTATGTACCCGCCGAGAGAAAATTTAATAAGGTCATCTTTCAACAATCTGTAATTTGACAATATTATTGGCATAAGAAAGTGAAAACTTGTGCCTTCTTTTGCAATGCCAGAGGAAGACGGAATACCGAGAACAACCTTATTTTCCAAATAACCTACAAGAAAGGTGAATCCTGGAAATACTGGAACACCGTATTTTATAACTTCAACTCCCATAAGTTTTATACCAGGAACCGTTCTATCGTCAGGGTCAACTGCCATTCCTCCCATGTAGATAACGATGTCTGCACCCATCTCTAATGCTTTTAATCCTGCATTTTTTATTTTTATCTCATCATCTTCAAGGATTTCTCTTAAAATAATTTCCTGGCCAAGGCTTTCAAGATATTCCTTAATCCTAAAACTTAATATCTCCTCCCTTAAGCCTTCAATAAACTCGTTTCCAACGGGGAAGAGCGCAATTTTGTGAGGAACAATCGGTCTCAAGCTGACAATTGGTTTAAACATATTTGCGATACTTTCAACTTCCAAAAGAACATCTTTTGAAATTTCTTTCGGCATAATCTTACCAATTGCAACAGACATACCACTTTTAACAAAAGTAAAAGGTCTTTTTGTTGCAACAACAACATCGTCAATTTCATTTATCTTGAAAAGCCCATCTGTATTTACGATTAAAACGCCATCGGTCTCGGCAACAATTTTTACCTTTGACTCTTCCGGCTTCGTTAAGGTAAGGTTTTCACCTTTTATTGATTCCATTAAAAAAATACCTGCATCATCCTCGTGAACAAGAGTGCTACTCTCATCTTCAATCCACACGTAGTGCCTTCCAATTGAAAGAAGTTTAGGAACATCGCTCTCAGAAATAACATAACCACGTTTGAAAAGCACACTTTTCTTGAGGCCATCAATAATTGTAACATCTGTTGCAAGCCTCTTATTCACTGCATCGTGGACATCAACTTTTTTCATAATATCACCTCAATGAGTTGAAGAATTGTATAGAATTGTAACCTTTTTTGTTGAATTATCCCAAAGTACAACTGAACCAAAATTCTCCGCAATAAATCTTAAAGGAAGCATTGTTCTCCCGTCCTTTATGAACGGTGCAACTTGAGGGTTATCTTTATCAATTGGCGTTTGAACTCCATTAACGGATGCAAGTGGATTTCCTATATAAAGTTCGATTATTTTATCTTTAAGCGCGATAATGACAGTTTTTGTTTCTGCCTTCCACACAACCTGAGCATAAAGGGGCTCCGCGATAAACCTAACAGGCACAAAAGTTCTTCCACCAATAATGATAGGAGCTGTATCCATTTTCATTTGTATGCCATTTATATAATAATTCTGAGACCCTATGTAAAACTCGAGTTTTATTGAATTTACTTTTGTATCAGAGAAAATAATTGGCTTAACAGTAAATGTATCTGATGGATCTGAAGAATTCCCTTTCTCGTCAACTGCTATTACCCAGTAGTAATAAGTCGTGTTTTGCTCAAAAGGTCCGGAATCTATAAAGTGAGTAGCAACTGTTGCTCCCACATACATTGCAGACGACAAGTCATCTTTTTTATTTCGGTATATCTCATAATCCTTTATTTTGTAGGACCCTGCCCTACTTTCGTTAAATGAAAATTCAACCTTTGAGACATTGTTCATTAGTGTTATACCTGTAACCTTCGATGGCTTTACAAATACTGGAAAAATTGTAAGTTCAAGGGGTGTTGAGTACACATTTGTGCCATTTGTTGTGCTCACGTTTGTAAAGTTTATAATCACTTTATTTGTGCTTTCCGAAATCGCCTTAAAAGTAAGCGTAAGAATTGATGAGCCATTTTGGACGTTTGACACATCACCTGTAAATGTGATTGAGTCATTTAACTTTGTAAGATAATGTGATGAGTAACTTACAAATTCAAGATTTTGCATTGGATAAGAAACCGTAAATGAAATATCTGAAAGTAGAGTATTTGTATTCAAAATGACATCGAAAGAAATTAAATCAGGCACTCTTACTGTAAGGCTTGCTGGATTCGTTGAAATGTTTGCACCGACAACCTGAACTAAAGCAGTTAAATTTATCGCATTTTTTACACCATTGTAAGAGAACGTGATACTTCCATTATTATTACCTACATTTCCCCATCTTGCATCAGCAATGAGTGTTATTACACCTTGACCCTTGACGGAAGCAGGGTAAAAGGAAAACATCTTCGAGGTTGACATGAAAAACATTGTGGTATTCATATCAGGAGCACTCACAAGCACATTTACAAATTTTGCATCACTTCCAACAAGCTTTTGGAAATCAAAATTAGTTAGGCTTGCTTGTGGCTTACTATTTGTGCTTTGCGTAAGATTTGAAAAGACATAATCAAAACCAGAGTAATTATAAGTTAAGGTGTATGGGTTATAACCGTCTCTTGTAAGAGATATTGTGTGGGTTCCCAATGTTAAAGGCACAAAGGCACGTGTAGTTAAATTTGTATTATTGCCGTCAACAGTTATCAAGGCATTGGGATAAGAATCGATAACAATACCATCAACAGGGGTAAAAGAAAGTGTGTAATTTGCCTTATAGAAATATGAGAAGGTGTTTGTTAAGTTCATTGAAGTGGAAAATACAAGATATGTTTCAAGGTTAACGCTCGGTGGAACTTTAAAGTTTGGTAGAAATGTAAAATAAATTTCTCCATTTGCATAGGTGCCTTGAATTAGGTCTGTTGACAAAACAGTGCCATTATTAGTATATTTCACAAATAAATATGGTGTGAAATTCATATTTAGATCCGCCTTGTAATTAAGATTTATCGTGTAGTTTGAAACATTTTGAGTAATGTCATTTTGGTCCAATATTGAAAAGTTTGCAAAAGTAATACTTGATTTAACTCTTTGTCCAAACGGATTGTTGCTGTTAAAAAATTCAAGCGTTAAATCATAAGTGCCTGATGTCCCAATGTTTACAACAAAATCGCACAAGTAAGTTTCGCCTGGTTGAACTCTGTTTGAAATAGGAATTGACTTTTCGACTTTAACATTTTCGCCTATAAGGGTAAGTTTCGCTGAATAAGGATTGCTAAATATTGTTCCGCTCCATGTGGATGTGCCAACATTCTGAATAAGAAATTGAAGATGCGTATCTGTATTTGTAGGCATTATAAGGTCTGTATTTGCTTGAACTATACGAGCGTTATCGGAAGGGTTTTGATACAAATCACCAAAGTGGTAAGGTGTTGGCGTATCAATGTAAGAGGGTGGATTTGTAATTTTAGATGGATCTGGCTTTGTAATACTTACTGGTGTCCACAGGGGCTGTCCATCGTCACCTATGATGAGTTTTGCAATGTTGTCGATAACTTTATCCTGATAACGCCTTCCTGTTGGGTTTGCTGGGTGGTTTATGTAGGAAAATCCGTTATAAGCCCAAATTGCGTAATACCAATTCTCGAGGATATTTCTATCAGAATCACCAATTGCAGGAGTAATTTTCCATTTTCCGTCAAGGATCTTTGCACCAACTTCAATATTGTAAAAAATATCCGTTTTTAACCTGTCAAGGTCTGATCTACCTGTAGAATTTATTTGCATAATTCCAATATCAATTGACCCATCGGTGTTCGTATGAATTATTGGATTTCCATTTGCATCAAATTGTTTCCAACCAGATTCTGTGTAAGCAATTCCCATAAGAATCACAGATGGTATATTATATTTCTTTGCAATTTCTATGAATTTTGCTCTAAGGACACTATCCGAAGGGTTTGGTGGAATTGACAGCAAAACAAGAGTATCAAAAATCATAACGGTAACCAAAAGGACAACACTTAAACTTGCAAAGCCTTTTCTTCTACTCATTTATTTGCTCCATTATATTGCGTGCCTCTTCAAGAATTTGTTCCTTTATCTTTTTATACTTTTGATTTTCGGATTTGTCAAGATATTCTTCTATAGCCTTTATTGGATCTTTTACCTCGTAGATTGACGATAAAACCGGGGTACTTTCAGACCTCTCGTCTATTACTTGGGTAAATACGTATGACACCTCTTTTAATTTATTAACGGCTGCACGTAATTTCCCCTCATCTTCAACGTTTCCTTTCACAACAACACGAACTATAGACTGTTTTGCGCGGTCAAAATCAATTTGCTCGAATGACTTATCGTCGAAAATTTCAACTGTGTAAAATTTACGCGCGAAAGGATTTTCTATGAACTCTGTATTCTTTACTGAATCTAAAACTTCCACAAAGAAAAAGCCTTTAGGATCATTTTCCTCGCTAAAATCAAGCCTGTCAAGAGATCCTGGATACACAAATTTATGCTTATATTTTTGGCTTTCCAAAACCTGATTTTTATGAAGGTGCCCCAAGGCAAAGTAGAGAATATTCTCTCTATCTAATTCGTTAATTGAAAGTGGAAGATATTTGGAAAAATTTATAAATTGCTCATAGCCAACAGTCCCTTCAGATACAGGAATATGTGCAACAAGAATGTTATTCTTATCTCTAACGCTTTCTAAAAGTTCATCAATAATTTTAAGCAATCTCTCGTTTAACTTTACTAATACCTCGTCCTCGCTTAAATCCCTAAATTCTTCTTTTGAAAGAATGTTTGTCTTAAATGGATATGGAAGTGTTAAAAAATTAAAACCTTTTATGTTTATAACTTCCGGTATCTTACTTATATTTATAAATCCAAGAGAAAGTTCAGAATAGAGATCAAGGTGAATTATGCGCTCTCTAAATGGTGCTCCTTCGTGATTGCCTGTCACGACCAAAATTTCTATACCTAAATTTGCAAGAGCATTTATAAATCTTGCAAAGAGTCTTTCGTCTTTTACTTCAGGGTCTCTTTTGTGAAAAACATCCCCTGCGATGACAACAACATCAATTTTATACTCTTTTGCCTTTTCAACAACAAAATCAAGCGTATTTTGAAAGTTAAAATTGTTTTCTCCACTTTTAAGAGGAAAACCAATGTGTAAGTCTGCAAGGTGAAAAAATCTCATGCCGTATGGTACCCTCCATCAATAAAAATACTATCACCCGTAATGTATGAGGCGTCATCAGAGAGCAAAAATGTAATGAGTTTTGCAACCTCAGTGGGACTTCCTTCACGCCCAAGAGGAACTCTCCTTAAAAATTCTTCACGCACACTATCAAATTCGCTTTTAAAAAAATCCTCTGTCATATTTGTTCTTATAAGCCCTGGCAAAATACTGTTAACTCTTATTTTATACTTTCCAAGTTCATACGCAAGGGCATTTGTTAAACCTATTATAGCCGATTTTGTTAAAGCGTAGCCAGAGGAAGGCTCTCGTTCCCCAAAAAATGCATCAATAGAGGAAACAAATACAACGCTTCCACCGTTCTTAAACAATGGAAGAAGGTCTCTTAAAATCTTAAAAGAAGACTCAACATTTATTTTCCACATACTTTCGAGTTCGTGATCTCTAAAAGTTTCAAAAGGTTCTGTAAAAATTACCCCCTGAGAAAAAACAATACCGTTGAGACTGTCTGTTTTTTCTTTCACCCAGTTTAGTAGTTCATTTATATCGTAAGGAAGATTAAACTGTCCTAAAACAATTCGAGCGCTTAATCTCAAAGTTTCATCAATGTGCTTCTTGGTTCTGCCAGTTGCAATAACCTTTGCACCAAGATTATCTAAAAGTAAGGAGGTGGCCCTCCCAATTCCAGAAGAGCCACCTACAACTAAGATAGACTTCCCCAAAAAGTCCATCTTAGATTTTTAAGTAAGGAATAAGGCAGAGCATTAAAGCCTTCGTATCACCAATGTTTTTGTAAGAGTGAGGTGCATTTGGCTTTATAAAGACTGCTGTTCCACTTTCCACAGTTCTTTCTTCGTCGCCCTCGGTTATAATGAGCTTACCTTGAAGGATAAAAATCTCATGCTCCCACTCGTGGTGGTGCTCTGGTATAACTGCACCAGGCTCCAATTCAAAATACCTCATCGCAAAACGCTCTGCCCCGTCCTCTTTTTTAATAAGCCACCGAATCGTCACGCCAGGGATGTATGCCCCATTAAATTCAACCGGTTCTGGCTTTAATTCTTCCGGTTTTATTGTTTTCACTTTAGCCTCCCAAAAACTCCCTTGCAATTTTACTTCCCTCTTCTACTGCGCGAATATTTATCTCAAGAAGTTCTGCTTTTCTTCCTGTTAGATACTTTTTAAGTGCCTCTTTTATAGATTCTAATGACACAGGTTTCTCAACTTCGACATATGCACCAAGGAGAATCATATTAACAACTCTTTCCGAACCAAGTTTACGTGCAACATCATGCGCATCAATTTGAAGAACCCTTACATCAGATCTTTTAACTTCTCTTGGGATAAGGGTCTTATTAAGAATCATGATACCATTCTCTTTCATCATCGGTTCATATTTGTCTAAGGAGGGAAGATTAAGAATTATTGCTGCTTCTGGCCTATCAATAACGGGTGATGCGATTTCTTCATCAGAGACTATTACATGACAATTTGCAGTGCCACCACGTTGTTCTGGACCATATGATGGAAGGAATGTAACAAACTTTCCTTCGTCCTTTCCTGCTTCTGCAAGAATTTCCCCTGCAAGCATTACGCCTTGACCGCCAAAACCTGCTATAACCACTCCCTTTTCCATTTTACTCAACCCCCTTTACAACCCTAAATTCACCAATAGGGAAAACGGGAAGCACTTCTTTTCTTACTCTCTCAAGTGATTCAACTGGTGTCATCTTCCAATTTGTAGGACACGTTGAAACAAGTTCAACAAGCGAATAACCAAGCCCAAGCAATTGCGCTTTAAATGCCTTCCTTATGAAGTTCTTTGCCTGATTTATGTGCTGCGGTGAATCAAGTGATGCCCGTGCAATGTAAGCAGGACCATCAAGTGTTGCAAGCATCTCTGCAACATGAATAGGAAATCCGCTTACCTCTGGTTTTCTTCCATAAGGAGATGTTGTTGTAACCTGTCCTATTAGCGTTGTAGGTGCCATTTGCCCACCTGTCATACCAAAGTTTCCGTTGTTAATAAAAATTGTTGTGATTAATTCGCCTCTTGCCGCAGCATGCACCGTCTCAGCCATTCCTATGGAAGCAAGGTCACCGTCTCCCTGATATGTAATAACAAAACTTTCTGGATGTGCTCTTTTTATACCAGTTGCCATTGCACATGCTCTTCCGTGCGCTGCAACTGCAGCGTCCGTATCAATAAAATCGTATCCAAATACGGCACATCCAACCGGCCAAATAATTACTGCCTTCTTTACCAAATCCATCTCTTCAAGCAATTCTGAAATAATACGGTGTGCTATGCCATGTGTGCATCCTGGACAATAAGTTGTAGGCTTTTTTGTAAACGTTTCCGGTGCTTTATATATGAGTTTCATTAGCAACCTCCCAAGTGCAATCTAAAAGCTTTATAAATTTCTTCCGCAGTAGGGACAACCCCACCAAATCTACCGTAGAACTGAACTGGTTTCTTGCCATTAACTCCAAGTTTAACATCTTCAAGCATCTGACCCTCGTTCATCTCCACGTCGAGGAAGAACTTTACTTTATCTGCAAATTCTTCATAAACCTTATATGGGAAAGGCCACACAGTAATCGGCCTTATCAGTCCTGCCTTAATGCCTTTTTCTCTCAACATCTTAACCGTTGTTTTCATAATTCTTGCTACAGTTCCAAAGCCAGTGAGGGCATATTCTGCATCGTCCATCATAAATAACTCGTATCTTGTTTCATTTTCTGCAATCTTCTTATACTTTTCCTGTAAGGCAAGGTTCATCTTTTCAAGGCCTTCTGGATCGAGATTAAATGAAGTTATGAGATTTCTTGGTCTATCACCTTTACCAACGATTGCCCAGTCAGGTGTTTTGAGTTTGCTGACATCAACCCAATCTTTAAACTCAACTGGTTCCATCATCTGCCCTAAAAGTCCATCTGAAAGAACAACAACCATAATTCTATATTTCTCTGCAAGTTCAAAGGCATCATACATAAGATCGCACTGCTCTTGAACTGTATGTGGTGCTAATACAATTGAGTGATAATCACCATGTCCCCCACCCTTTGTTGCCTGGAAGTAGTCAGCCTGTGCAGGGGCAATGTTTCCAAGGCCAGGGCCACCACGCATAACATTTACAACAACACATGGCACATCTGAGTTTCCAATGTAACTAAAACCTTCTTGCATAAGGCTAATGCCAGGGCTTGAGGAAGAAGTAATTACCCTTGTTCCAGTTGAGGCTGCACCATAAACCATATTAATAGAAGCAACCTCGCTTTCTGCCTGCACATACTTTCTGCCTAACTCTGGCATTCTTCTTGAAAAATACTCTGGTGTTTCGTTTTGAGGCGTAATAGGATAACCAAAGAAAATCTGGGCACCTGCTCTTATTGCTGCCTCAGCAAGTGCCTCGGCACCTTTCATTAATAGTCTTTCACCCATAATAACCTCCATTAAACCTGTGCTTTCTCAGGTCTTCTTACTTCAACGATTGCTCTGTCGGGACAGATAATGTAACAGAAGCCGCAAGAAATACATCCTTCATTGTCAAAAAGTTCCACAGGATGATACCCTTTAAGGTTAATTCTGTCAGAGATTCTCAAAACATGTTTTGGACATACACTTACACAGAGGCCGCAACTTTTGCACCTCTCTTCGTCAATAATTACCTTTGGTTCCATTAACCAAACCTCCTTATATTGGAATTGGACTAACAAATAGTTTGAGTGGAAAAACATCCACATCAAGAGAGTCCATTAACGCCAATTTAGATTCATCAACGCCTGCAAAAATAATTGGTAGTGACAATTCATAAGAAACGTTTTTTAAAACTTCATACCCTTCTTTAATGATCTCTTTTGTTGTTTCCCACCGCAAGTTCGTGTTTAATACAAGATGCGTCACCTTCAATTTTGAAGCATTTTGAATTGTTTCAAGTTCTTTTAGGATTTGTTCTTTTGTTTCCGTATAAGGCCGTTTTGTGTTTACAACAAAAAGCATGTTATATGAATCCTCAAAAAAGTTTCTAAACTGAGCAATACTTCCTGCACCATATGCATCGCCACCAACGTCGATTACATGTATTGAAGTTTTATCCATGAGTTCAGATACAACATTTGGTGGGAAAACAGGCACATCAAGTACTCTTGTTAAAGGCGGTGGTAAGATAAGGTCAAGGTTATACTCTTTTAATTTCTCTTCTACATCTCTAATCCTTACATAAGGCTTTACAATGTCAAGATCAAATAGTTTTACAGGAACTTGCAAATTGCTTAGTTTTATTGCAAGATTTATTGCAATCTCTGTTTTTCCAGAGCCAATACGTCCAGTAATAATCTGAGTCCTTTTTTCTAAAAGGGTTCTTACATCAAATTCTTTCATAAAATTTTTCTTTTTCCTCTCCTTTCAAAACACGGAGTGCACCTTCTAAAAGGGCACGCATTTCATCTTCGCCTGGATATATTAACACTTTTGCTATAAAACTTACACGCTCTTTGATCCAGTCTACAAGCATTTGGGACCTTGCAATACCGCCAGTTAAAACAATCGCATCAACTTCTCCATAAAGTACTGTCGCCATTTCTCCAATTGTTTTAGCAATCTGATATGCCATTGCTTCGTAGACAAGCTTTGCATATTCATCACCTTTATTAATACGCTCCTCAACTTCAATTGCGTTATTTGTTCCAAGGTGAGACACAAGACCTCCCTTACCTGCAAGGAGTTTTTTCATTTCTTCATACGTGTATTTACCACTCATGCAAAGATCTACAAGGCTAATCGTTGGAAGTCCTCCTGCTCTCTCTGGCGCAAAGGGCCCATCACCATTAAGAGCATTATTCACATCAATGGTTTTTCCTTTTTTGTGCGCTGCAACGGAAATTCCACCACCAAGATGGACAACAATAAGGTTAACATCTTCGTAACGCTTTCCAAGATCCTTTGCGGCCCTCCTTGCAACAGCCTTTTGGTTAAGCGCATGCCAAATGGATTTTCTTTCGATGCCTTTAAGCCCTGAATATCGAGCAAGTGGTTCCATTTCGTCGACAACGACTGGATCAACAATGTATGCAGGCTTACCTACTTTTTGCGCAAGGTTATAAGCAATTATTGCACCAAGGTTTGAGGCATGCTCCCCATATCGACATTCCTTTAGGTCTTGGAGCATATCCTCGTTAACCCTATAAGTGCCAGACTCAATTGGGTGTAATAGTCCGCCGCGCCCAACAAAAGCATCAAAATCCTTTAGGTTAAATCCACTTGCATTTAGTTCCTTTTCAACTACATTTACCCTAAAATCGTACTGTTCTATGATACTTTTAAAGTCTTTTAATTCATCTGAAGAATGTCTGATAGTTTTTTCTAAAAGCGAACTCTCATCCTCAAATACTGCAACCTTTGTTGAAGTCGAGCCTGGATTAATGACAAGAACCTTCATCAAAACCTCCCTAAAAATAAATATAGGGACTCACTAATGAGTCCCTTTTTAAAGTATGTAATGCCTATTATAAATACTATAATAATAAACAAAGCAAAAAGATAATGGAATCCAAAAATACTTTTATGTAAAGGACACAAAAAATATTCCATAACCAATATATTATAGCATAAATGGTATAATATGATATAGGAGGTAAACATGGGATTACTTGAACAAATTCAAAAAGAATACATTCAAGCAATGAAGGAAAAGGATGAAATAAAGGCAAGTGTATTAAACATGCTGAGATCACAAATTAAATACCGAGAAATAGAATTAAAAGGGCTTCAAAAAGAAATTACTGATAGTGATATTGTTGACCTCATCAGAAAGGAAATTAAGAAAAGAGAAGAAGCAATTGTAATGTATACGGAAGCAAAAAGAGAGGATCTCCTTTCAAAGGAAGAAAAAGAACTTGAAATACTCAAAAGTTATCTACCAAAAGAACCCTCAATCGAAGAGTTAAGAACTGAAATTGAGAAAATTGTTCAGGAAGTTAACGCAAAAGGGAAGCAAGATTTTGGAAAAGTTATGAAAGTTGCAATGGAGAAATTTAAAGGTGTAGTTGACGGAAATAAGATTAAAGAAATAGTTGAAAGTATTTTGAAATAAAAATGGGCACCATTCGGTGCCCATGAATATTTTCATCTTTCTATAAATTAAGCACCAAGATACGCTGCCTTTACCTTTGGATCTTCTTTTACCTCTTTTGCAGGACCTTCAAAAACAATATTTCCAACCTCAAGAACATATGCATAGTGTGCAATTTCCAAAGCCATCTCGGCATTCTGCTCAACAAGTAAAATAGTTTTTCCTTCCTTGTTTATTTTTACAATTGTATCAAAAATTTCCTCTACCAAAACTGGCGCAAGTCCCATTGATGGCTCATCCATCATAATGAGGTCTGCATCCACCATGAGCGCACGCCCAAAGGCTAACATCTGTTGTTCTCCACCTGAAAGAGTTCCTGCAAGTTGTTTTTCTCTTTCCTTGAGTCTCGGGAAAAGTTCAAAAACATCTTCAAGTTTTTCTTTAAATCTATTTTTGTCCTTTAAAGTCCATGCTGCAAGTTCAAGGTTTTCTTTTACCGTTAAGTCAGGGAAAACTCTTCTCCCTTCTGGTACATGCACAACTCCAAGTTGGACGATCATATGAGGTTCCATTTTCGTTATATCAATATCCTTAAAAAATATTGTGCCTGCCTTCGGTTTTACAAGTCCTGAGATTGTCCTCAATGTGGTGGTTTTGCCTGCACCATTCGCACCAATAAGAGTAACAATCGTGCCACTCTTAACCTCAAAACTTATGCCCTTCAAGGCTTTGATTGCACCATAATAAACTTCGAGATTATTAACCTTTAACATTTGCCCTCCTTCCAAGATACGCTTCAATTACACGAGGGTTGTTCTGGATCTCTGTAGGAGTGCCTTCGGCAATTGTTTCTCCAAAATCCATAACCTTAATTCGCTCGCAAATACCCATTACAACCTGCATATGGTGTTCAATAAGATAAACAGTAACTTTAAAATGGTTCCTAATCCAGAGAATCATTTCCATGAGTTCTGAAACTTCCTTTGGGTTCATTCCTGCTGCTGGCTCATCAAGAAGAAGCAGTTTCGGATGTGTTGCAAGAGCACGAGCAATTTCAAGCCTTCGTAGTTCCCCATAAGGAAGTGCCTTTGCAGGTAAATATGCCTTATCTTTAAGTTTAAAAAGCTCAAGGAGTTCAAGACTTTCTTCTGTAACGGACTTTTCCTCTTTGTAATAAGAAGGTGTTCTTATTATTGAATCAACAAGACCATATTTTAACCTGTAGTGACCTGCGATTCGAATGTTGTCAAGTACTGTAAGGTTTCCGAAAATTCTTAAATTCTGAAATGTTCTTGCAATACCAACCGCAACAACATCGTGCGGTTTATATGTCGTAATATCTTTATCATATAAATAGATTTTGCCCTCTGTTGGAATATAAACACCCGTAATGAGGTTAAAGATCGTTGTTTTACCTGCACCATTTGGACCAATGAGTCCCCACAATGCACCTTCTGGAAGTTCAAGATTGAAATTATGAACAGCACGAAGGCCTCCAAAGTAGTGAGTTACAGAGTCAAGTTTAAGCACTACCCGTTGCATTTTTCTCCTCCTCTTCCGGAACAAGTATCTTAAATTCTCTTTGACCCATAATTCCCTCGGTTCGGTAGAGCATTACCACAATGAGAAGCACTGCATAAACAACCATTCTCCACTCAGGACCAATTGTGAATGGGAATATATGAAGTCCGTTCAATGAGTCTATTCCAAGCCTTAAAAGCTCTGATAAAACAGTAAGAACAACAGCTGCAATTATCGAACCACTTAAACTTCCTGCACCACCAATATACACCATAACAAGGATACTTAATGGACCTGCGATACTTGGACTTGTAAAGCCAAACATCGTAGGATGTGCAAGTTGAAGAACATGCACAAGCAAGGCTCCTGCAACACCGGCAAAGAATGCACCAATTGAAAATGCCATAACCTTGTATTTTGTGGTATTTACACCAACAAGTTCTGAAGCAACTTCATCTTCTCTAATTGATTTCATCGCTCTTCCTACTGTTGAATAAACAATATTTTTCATGATAAAAATTGAAATCAATGTAAAGAAGTAAATCATAGCAAATGTTGAAAGCCTTGGGATACCCAATAGACCTCTCGGACCACCCACGTAATCAATTGCATTTATTCCGACTCTTACAATTTCTTGGAATGCAAGAGTAACTATCGCAAGATAATCGCCTCTTAACCTCAAAGAAGGAATCCCCAAAAGAATGCCGATTATTGCAGCAACTACGCCTCCAAGAAGAACCGCAATGATAAAGAGGCTAAATTTAGGGAGTGCTTGCATCTGCCCAACTTTCCAAATTAATGTTGTTAGGACACCTGCAGTATATGCACCAACTGCCATAAATCCGCCATGGCCCAAAGAGAATTGCCCCGTGAAGCCATTAATAATATTTAAACTCGTTGCAAGAATAATATTAATAAGAGCAATATCGATAATTTGCATATAGTAATTATTAAGAATGCCTACCGAATAAAGAATTTGAATAACTACAAAAAGAATTAAAGCATATATAAAAAGTAACCTGTTTTTAGTTAGCACTTTCATATTACACCTTTTCTCCTGTCTTCTTGCCAAATAATCCCTGAGGAAGGAAAATGAGAACAATTATTAGAATTGCGTATGCGATTCCTTCCCCTACGATAGAGTTTATAGCATATCCCAAAACCTCAGCAATACCAAGTATGAATGCACCAAGCATAGCACCAACTACATTCCCAATACCGCCTAAAACCGCTGCAATAAATGCTTTCAATCCTGGTACAATACCCATATAAGGCATAATTCTTGGATATGTGAGTCCTGCAAGTAATCCTGCTGCACCTGCAAGCGCACCACCAATGATAAAAGTAAGATCAATAATTCTTTCAAGGTCAATACCCATAAGTCTCAGTGCGTCCTTGTCCTGAGCTGATGCCCTCATTGCCATTCCAAGGCGTGTATAGAAAATAATGTAAGTAAGGATTATCATTAGAACAATTGCAATTGAAACATTAATTATTTGATAGTTTGTAAAATGGACTGTCCCAATGTTAAAATCCTTTATTGAGATAAATTGCGGGAATGGCCTATAGGATGGCCCAATTGCAGGAATTGCTGATGAAAAGTATTCAAGAAACATTGAAACACCAATTGCTGTAATGAGCGCAGAAAGTCTTGGTTTGTATCTTAACTTTCTATATGCAATCCTATTTGAAAGGAAAGCAACAAGTGAACCTACAGACATACTCGCAAGGAGCGCTATTACGATTAATGTATTTTGCCCCATACGCTGCGCCATTAGAAAATTAATTGTAAAATAGGCAGCATATGCACCAAGCATGTAGAAATCGCCATGAGCAAAGTTCACCAATCGTATTATTCCATAGACAAGAGTGTATCCTATTGCAATCAACGCATAGACGCTTCCAAGTTGGATACCGTTAATTAACTGCTGAAGATTAAATATCCCGCTCATTTTTCACCTTCTTTCTAAAAATGGCAGGGGTTTCACCCCTGCCTTAAAGAAGAATCTTATGGATTTACAGTTGTTACGTATACTTGCTGTCCGTTTTCGATCTTTATTATAACTGCAGATTTTACAGGATTCCTATTTTCATCAAACTTGATTACACCTGAAACACCATGGTATTCTATGTTCTTCAAAGCATCTCTAATTTTTGCGCCATCTGTTGAGCCTGCATTTTGGATTGCCTGAAGAATAAGACCCATAGCATCATATCCAAGTGCTGCAAGAGCATCTGGTGCTTGACCATACTTTTGAGTATACTTCTTTACAAACTCCTGAACTTCAGGTCTTTGGTCATCTTTAGAGAAGTGGTTTGTAAAGTAGGAGTTATTAACTGCATCTCCACCAATCTTTACCAAATCTGGTGAATCCCAACCATCGCCACCAAGGAATGGTCCTTTATAGCCAAGTTGCCTTGCCTGTTTTGCCATAAGACCGTCGTCGTTATAGTAATCTGAACAATAAATTACATCAGGGTTGCCAGCAAGAATCTTTGTTAAGAAGGGAGTAAAGTCAGTTGTTCCTGCTGGGTGACCTTCAAATGCAACAATGGTCCCACCAAGAGCATTAAACTTGTCTCTAAAGAACTCTGCGAGTCCCTTTGTGTAATCATTACTGTTATCAAAGAGGACTCCCGCTTTCTTTGCGCCAAGATTGTTGTACGCAAATAGTGCGCCAACTGTCCCTTGGAACGGGTCGATGAAGCATGCCCTGAAGATATAATCTCCAACTTGTGTAACCTTGGGGTTTGTTGATGTAGGCGAAACCATAGGTATTCCTGCACTCTGACAAATAGGTGCAATTGCAAGGGATACTTTACTCATAACTGTACCTGCAATAGCAACTACTTTGTCCTCATTAATGAGTTTCTGTGCCGCTGTTGCACCTTCTGTTGGGTCTCCTTTGTCATCTGCAAAGACCAATTCGATTTTCTTACCCAAAACTCCGCCCTTTGCGTTCCACTCCTCGATCATCATCTCATAGCCGTTTTTTGTTGAAACACCAAAAGTGGATGCTTCACCAGTTACAGGACCAATTCCTCCAATTTTGATTGTGCTTGGTCCTTTCGACGTACAACCTGTAAATGTCGTGCTTACGAGTGCTACGATAAGAAGTAGCACAACTAAAAACTTCTTTGCCATCTTTCGCCTCCTCTTCCGTTTTTTTTACCCCTACTAAATTTGTTGCAAGAATTATATGAAAAAAAATTATAAAGTCAAGAGTTTATTTTTTACATCATGTAAATTATTCTTATGGATTATACTCTGAAAGATATTAACGGTTATGTAGATTTTATTGTTTATAAATAAAGGGGCCTTAAAGGCCCCCATAACAAAAAAAGGCTTAGGAACTACTTGGAAACTGCATCTTTTAACTCTTTACCGACTTTGAAGTAAGGAACTACTTTTGCTGGAATAGAAATCTTCTTTCCGGTTCTGGGGTTAACACCATTCCTCTTTGCTCTCTCCCTTGTTGCCCAGGTGCCGAAGCCAATAAGTGCTACTTTGTCACCTTTCTTGAGGGTTTCTTTTACGACATCGATGAATGCATCAAGCATTGCTTCGACATCTTTCTTCTTCATGCCGGTTTTCTCAGCAACTGCCGTAATGAGTTCTGGCTTGTTCATCCGTTTTCACCTCCTTTCCTATATCAATTTTTCAAGTATTTATGCAGTCTCTCTTAAGGACACCGCATAAATACTTGCTTAATTTTAATATATACGAATTTTACTTTATGTCAATAGGTTTTAGGGGGATTTTTGCAATTTTTTTAATACTTTTTTGAAATCGCATCGTGTTAAAGCAGTTCCGTTTGTGGTGATTTTTTTAAAAGAGGCTTTATTAAACTTAACTTTTTAAACATTATTATTCAAATGGTATTTGATTTTAGGCTAAATTAGTTTATCCTATCCATATAAAGGAGTGATAGAGATGATAAAATTTGTCCAAAAAAGAGATGGAAGAATTGTTCCTTTCCAAAAAGAAAAGATAACTAGGGCAATTTTAAAAGCTGGGATTGCAACTCACGAATTTGGAGAAGATGTAGCAGAATATCTTACAAACATTGTATTAAATGAACTGATTGACGAATCCGAACCCATTAACATTGAGATTATTCAAAACAAAATTGAAGAAATATTAATGCGAAAAGGATTTTATCAAACAGCAAAGGCATTCATTATATATAGAGAAAAGAGAAGGGAATTAAGGGAATTAAGAAAACATTTAGATATACCTGAACTTTTTGATAAATACATAGGAGAAGAAACCTGGGAAATTCACGAAAATGCTAACATAAACTACTCAATACAAGGCTTGAAAGCATATATTACCGGTAAAGCAGAGGAGATATACTGGCTTGAGAAAGTCTATCCAAAGAAGATTTCTGATTACCACAAAGATGGATTTGTGCATATCCACAATCTCTCCTTCTTAGGAAGCTATTGCGTTGGGTGGGACTTGGAGGATCTAATTAAAAGAGGCTTCGGCGGAGTCCCCGGTAAACCTTATTCAACACCTGCAAAGCACCTTTCATCAATTTTAGGACAGATGATGAACTTCTTATTTACGCTTCAAAATGAAGCAGCAGGTGCAGTTGCATTCTCCTCTTTTGATACTCTTTTAGCACCTTTTGTGTATTTTGATAAGCTCACCTACAAAGAGGTCAAACAGCAAATTCAGGAGTTTGTCTATAATATGAACCAAACAATGAGAACAGGAGGACAGTCACCATTCTCAAACATAACCATTGATTTAACACCTCATCCTCTTTTAAAAGATAAACCAGTTGTAATCGGCGGGAAGCCCATAAAGGAATACACATATGGTATGTTCCAAAAAGAAATGGATTTAATTAACAAGGCGCTATTTGAAGTGTTTATTGAAGGCGATGGTCATGGAAGACCATTCACATTTCCAATTCCAACGATCAATGTCTCAAAAGATTTTGATTGGGATAATCCTGTGCTTGAACCAATTTGGGAATCAACAGCAAAATACGGAACGCCATATTTTGCAAACTATATAAACTCTGATTTAAGACCTGAAGATGCGAGGAGTATGTGTTGTAGGCTTCGATTAGATACAAGAGAGCTCAAAAATAAGGGCGGGGGGCTATTTGGAGCAAACCCGTTAACAGGAAGTGTGGGCGTCATCACAATTAATCTTCCTCGTATTGCCTACTTATCAAAACACAATATAAATGAGTTTTACAAAATGCTTGATGAAATTCTTGAAGCCTCAAAAGAAGGGCTTGAAAAGAAAAGAGAAACTGTAGAAAAGTTCACCGAAATGGGACTTTATCCGTATTCAAGAATTTATCTTGAACCCATAAAAGAGGAAACAGGCAAATTTTGGGACAATCACTTCTCAACAATAGGAATAATAGGCATGAACGAAGCACTGCAGATGCTTTTTGATAGGTCAATCCACATGGGAACACAAAAAGGCATTCAGAATGCAGTTGAAGTAATGTTGCACATAAGAGAATTGCTTCAAAAATTTCAGAAAGACACAGGCCATTTGTTTAATTTGGAGGCAACACCGTCTGAGTCAACTTCTTATTCTCTTGCGTTAAAAGATAAAAAAGAATTTCCTGATATAATTACGGGAGGGTCGGAAGAAAATCCATTCTACACAAACTCAACCCAACTACCAGTAAATTACACAGATGACCCATTTGAACTTGCAGAACTCCAAGAACCAGTTCAAAAATTGTATACGGGAGGAACGGTCGTCCACTTTTTCTTAGGCGAAAGACTATACAATCCAAATTCTGCAAAAGTATTCGTAAGAAAGATACTCGAGAACTATGAACTGCCCTATATTACACTTACTCCGTCTTTCTCAATTTGCCCCAAACATGGATATATCCCAGGGGAACATGAATTCTGCCCTCTGTGCGATGAAGAGTTGAAAGAGAAAGCCCGGAAAGGTGAACTTGAAAATAATAAAAAATCTGCTAAAATTAACGTGGATTTGAAAATAGACATTTAGAAAGTAGGGAAGTTAAAAGTATGCTAAAAAGAAAGTTATTTAAAAGCGAAAGAAAAATTGTTAAATTAATAAAGAAAATCACCAACCAAAAGAAAAACAAACCAAATTGTAAATAGTTTGTAGTGTATTTTTAAAACTGAATACCGAAGGGGGACAAGTGCTCGAAGGTAGTGTATTAATTACTCTTATAAACTTTACACCTAATCCAGAACTCACTGTTGCAATTGCTATGAGACAATCACGTAATCTCGGTAGTGTTAAAGATTTGAACCTTAAAGAGGAAGATATAATTCACCTTATAAACCTTGCACTTCAACTCGGGCATTATTCTGTTTTTGAGCATATAAGTTTTACATTTGCAATTGAAGGTATTTCACGATCTTGCTCGCATCAATTTGTAAGACACAGATTTTTTTCATTCACACAACAATCTCAAAGATATGTAAAATATGAAAACCCAGTGTTTATATTTCCTCCATCAGTCAAGAATAATCTTGAGGCACTTGAGGTATTCGAAAAAACATTAAAAACAATAGAAGAATCTTACAAAAAACTTCTTTCCTTAAAAATTCCAGAAGAAGATGCAAGATTTATTTTACCTAATGCAACAGAAACTAAAATAGTTGCAACAGCAAATGCAAGAGAATTAATGCACTTTTTTAAACTTCGTCTTGACCCACATGCTCAGTGGGAGATAAGGAAAATGGCGCAAGAAATGTTTAACCTTGTAAGTGTCGTTGCACCTCATATTTTTAACGAAGAAAACTTAAAATATTTTGAGTAGATGAATGAAAAATTCAAACAAAACAAAGGGGGGGGTAAAAGCCCCCCCTTTATCTATTAAATTTAGCAATTCACTTAAGGAGTTACAAAGGTTATTCTTCCGTCAACTTCTTTAAAGACTTTTGGATTTGACTTAATATAATTTACAAGGTCATCTCTCATGTAGTTTCCAGTAACTATCTTGATTGAAAGTGCATTCTTCAACACAGTATAGCCATCGCCACCTGCTGCCATGAAGTCATTTGTTGCAACTTTGTAAACCTTGTTGGGATCAAGAGGTGTGCCGTTTGCAAGTTTTACTTCAACAACTCTACTTCCAGGTTTTTTGGAAAGGTCTACTTTAACCCTAATTCCCGAAATTTGTGCAAATCTTCCAGCAGTAGCCTCAACCTGTGAGTATCCGTTTTCAAGTGCTGCAATTATATCAGAGCCCTTCAACTCCAGGAGGACAATAAGATTATCAAATGGAAGAACTGTATACACTGTTCCAACACTTATAGGTCCTTTTGGAATAGATGCCCTAATACCTCCACCGTTTGTAATTGCAATATCAGCACCTGAAATTTCTCTCATCCAATCTGCAATAAAATCGCCAAGGTTTGTTTCTTTAATTCTTATATTAGGTCTTGAACCATCAAGATCAACAAGTGCTTCGCCAATAACTTCTGACATTTTCTTTGTTACTTCATCATTGTAGGGCTTAATAATTGATAGAATTGTCTCGTCCTCTTTAACGTTGGCATTAATCGGTATCAGTTTGTAGTCAATCTTTGAAAGTCTTACAGAATTTGCCTTTGCCTCAAAGTAGAGTTTTACTTCACCAAGATTATTTCCATATGAGCCCGTTTGAACAATATACGTTCCATTAACGACTGTTGGCTTATCAAGTACTGTATGCGAATGTCCGCCAATAATAAGGTTTATACCGTTAACTTGTTTTGCAAGTTGGACATCTCCGATATCTCCAGTGTAGTAGTCTGTTGCAGTATAGCCAAGGTGAGAAAGAAGTACTACAAAGTTCGAATTATCTTTTAATGTTGAGACAACATTTGTTGCAGTTTTTACAGGGTCAAGAATTTCAAGCCCTTGAATTCCATTCGGATTTACAAGTATTGGAAGTTGAGGATTATCAAGCCCAAAAAGACCAAGTTTTACAAAACCAAACGGTTTAATTTCGTATGGTTTACTCATAAATGTAGAGTTTGTCTTTGTGTCGATAATATTTGCGCATAGATATGTGTATTTTGCCTCAGACACTCTTTGCGCAAGAAGATCCTTTCCCCAATCAAACTCATGGTTCCCAAATGTTGCATAGTTATAACCCATTGCATTGTAAACTTCAATGACGTCTTTTCCATAGAAGAATGCACCAATTGGGGGACCACCACCAATTGCGTCTCCTGCATCAACAAGAAGAGTTCTATCAGGGTTGTATGCTCTTTCTTCTTTTACGACTGTATAAATTCTTGCACTTCCACCAATTGGTTTTTTATCTTTATCGGTAGAACCAAGTAAATACATATGGAAGTCATTTGTGTGAAGAATTGTGATAACTGGGAATCGCGAGGATGCGAGCATGTGGACAAAAGTTTCCCTTGTTATTGGTTTTCCTGCACCAAGAGTATCACCAGTGGGTTTGTAAAATCCCATTTTTACAAAGTAATTTACAAAATCTTTTGCTTCAGGTAAAAGCATTGATACATCTTTGAAACTCGAAATCACATCTTCGGCTTGCGGATTTGTAATTTGTAGCGCCCTGGAGAGCACTAAAACTGCTTCATCAAGTGTGATAGGACTATTGGGCTTGAATGTGCCGTCTGGATATCCCATAAATACCTTTGCCTTTGCAAGTGTTTCAATGTAAGGAGACGCCCAAAAATCCTTTGGTGTGTCCTTAAAAGAATACTTTGGAAGATTAAACCATGGGATAAAGTCATAGGGAAAAGCCCTAACGATCATTTTTGCAAACTCTGCTCTGGTAAGCGTCCTCTCCAGATGAAGTTGACCATCGGGAAAGCCCTGTATAACCCCACGTTCAACAAGTACATCCACGTCTACATTTCCATAGGTTGTAGCATTTGCAATAGGTTGCTTTGGTAAAACGGGAATAAATGCGATTAGCAACATAACTACAACCAAAAATGATAAAAGCTTTTTCATTGTACTACCTCCTTTCTACAAAAAAATTTTAGGTTTTCAGAAATATTATATTACTCTTCTAAAAATGACAAAGTGTATTTCAAAATATTTTTTAAAAAAAGAATTAAAAGCATTGCATTTTTTATTTTTTGATTATAATTTTATTGATGAAGGAGGAAGAGATGGCAGAGAAAGTACTAAATGAAGGTGACCTTATCCTTGAAGACGGCACTGTTATCCCTAAAGAAATGAGGACTCGTTGCGAAATCTGGTCAAGGCCAGTTGGTTATCTTAGGCCTGTTCAGCACTGGAACAACGGAAAAAGGGAAGAATTTAGGGAAAGAAAAAGGTTTAAGGTAGAGGATTCTAAATAACCCCAAGAAAAGAATTTAATGAAAGGGACCCTTGAAAGTTTCTCTCTTGAAGAGATACTTCAGGCTGTAAATCAGTCAAAGAAATTTGGAAGAATTGACATTCAAGGTGCTCATGGTCAATACGGAATTTACATAAACAAGGACAACATATATCATGCATTTTCTCCTCATTACGAAAGAGGAATAAATGCTGTTTTAGAGGCTTTCATAGAGACGAAAGGCACCTTTGAGTTTAAGGAAATGTTAAATTCAAAGTTTATAACAATATCAAAGCCATTTTTTGATGTGATCACTGAGGGTATTGCTTTAAAAGAAGAATTAGCAAGTCTAAATAGCGAGATCTCTGATGATACAACATTTGACTTAGTTCAGGAAGCAAATTTTGAGAATATTTCACTCTCAGGATCCGACTTAAAATTCTTGAGAGACCTTGGCAAAGGTTTACCGGTATCTTCAGTACTCAAGGAAGAAAATATCGACTACATAACTTTTTTAAGAAAGTTAAAGTCGTTTATTGATATAAAGCTTGTTAAAATTAAAAAGGCTGGGCAATAACCCAGCCTTAAAAGAGCATTACCACAAAGTTTTAATCAAATGTAAACACAACTTGCACATTCACATTAACTTTTAGAGTTCCACCTTCAACGGGGACATTTGCTTGAGTTGCCCCTGCTGCAAATGACTTGAAAACAGGTTGAGGATAACTAATTGACTCAATAGAAATAGACTTAATACCGGTTACTTTATAGTTTGTATTCTTCAAAGACGCATCTGCCTTTGCGCGTGCATTCTTCATCGCATTCTCAATTGCCTGAAGTTTAAGATTATCTTTATTTGATGCATCAAAAGAAATACCACCAATATCGTTAACTCCTGCTTTTACAATGGCACTGAGGATTTTGCCTGCATCTAATATCTTTGTTTCCACGATGAAGTTTTCAGATGCTCTATAGCCTTCCAAAGTGGATTTCCCTGTTTGTGGATTGTAGGAATAAATTGGAGAAAGATTAAGAACACTTGTCTTGATTTTTTCCTTTGCAATGCCTTGCTTTACAAGAACATCGACTATACCGCTTGCCTTTGTTGCAAGTCCATCCATTGCCTTTGCTGGATCTAAATCCTCAAAGAAAACTCCAAAATTTAGATATGCGATATCCGGAATAACCTCTACATAGCCCTCACCTGTTACAGAAATCGTATGATTTGTAGGATCCGAATCCGCTGTGGCAACGCCTTTTGGAAGGGTTTTTCCACCAATAAAGACAACTGTCAAAATTGCAACTACCACAAATAACACTAATAACTTTTTATTCATTTCTTTCACCTCCGCTAATTAGATACCATTAATTTGAAAAAAGTTCCATCACTTTAAAGAAGTTTTCGTGACTTATTACATAAAGTGGCTTTTCATAGAATCTTAATGCCTCAAGTACATTAGGAGCATTCAGTACTACGAGATTTGCTGTTTTACCCAACTCAATCCCATAATCATTTATACGCATGGCTTTTGCAGGATTTTTGGTAATCATATCATAAAGTGCTTCCATATCCGCTGCCGTTGTCATCCATAAAATGTGCGACGCAAGGAAGGCAACTTCAAGCATATTGTTCCTTCCATAAGGATAGTATGCATCTAATATATCATCCTGTCCAAGGCTTAAAAGGATATCACTTGACAAAAGTTCTTTTACTGGCACATGCAACGGACCTGTATGGGGATCAGTAACAATTGAAATGCCACTTTTTTTAAGGAGAGCAATCAATTTCATAAGATACTGCATTGGATACATTGACATCGCCCTTGCATGATGCGCTAAAACTCTCCCCATATAACCAGTTTCTAAAGTTTTTATTGCAAGCTTTTCTAACGTTTTTAATGTAGGGTCCCCCGCATCGTCCACAAGCATCGAAATATCTTTATCAAATTCAAGTGCAATCTCAAACATTTTATCTATGTGTGTTTCTTCGTCTTTTTCGGTTAATTCAATCCACGGAATACCACCCACAACATCTGCACCCATTTTTACCGCTTCTCTTACAAGATTGTAAGCTTCGGACTCCCTTTCCACACCATCTTGAGGAAAGGCAACTACTTGAAGCTCAACAACCCCTTTAAACTCCTCTTTTGCTTTTAGAAGTGCTTTGATTCCTTCAAGTTTTGCTTTTGAATCCACGTCGGCGAATGCCCTTATATGGGTTACTCCATACTCTTTTGCAAGGTTTAGGCCAACTTTCACATTTTCAAAAATCCAGTCCAGAGAATAGCTCTCCTTAACACGAGATGCAAGTTCTATTGCAGTCATTGCTTTTCCCATTTTCTCTCCATGGTAATCCAAAAGTGAAAGTTCATCTATTTTGAAAAGTGTAAATATTTACAAAGATGCAAATGAGGATTAACAAACGATTCTGTTACGAGATTTCCTTTTACGTTGATCTCAAGCTTGTGAGTGCCATAAACTTTTCCAATTTCTTTAATTACCCCGTTTTCAATTGCAATATCGACTCTTTCATTTGTAAATCTAAGCTTTGCATTCCTCAAAACTAAATCGTACGTGTTTTACCTCCTTTTTTGAAATTAAATCCTTATAACCAGTATAAAAATGTTTTTAATTTAAAGCAAATAAATACAAGAATAAAGAGGAAACAAAATAAACAAACAGTTCGAGAAGTCATAAATCTTAAAGAAAGAATTTATTACTATTGCAAATTTTTTAATAAGTAGTAAAATATGATACCACCCCCCGTGGGGTGGAATAGATAGGAGGTAAAAATATGATGCATTGGTTTTTGTTCAGAGCCCCATTCTTTGGAGCATGTGGTTTTTTCCCTGGCTTTGGAATGTTTCTTATGCTTTTGTTCTGGGTTCTAATAGTTATTCTAATCGCCTTTGGTGTTAAAGAAATTTTGCATGGATTTGGGCATCGCGATAGTCACCTATACTCCCACCAACATGAAGACGAAGCCTTAAAAATTCTCAAGCAACTTTATGCAGAAGGAAAATTAACTGACGAAGAGTTTGAAAAGAAAAAGAGACATCTGTTAGACTAATTCAAGGAGGGCAAGGAAAATGAAAAATGATAAACACGTTTGTGATTTAGAAATGGATTCAAAAATTGTCCATTCACCAAAGCACAAAGACACCTTAAAACTAATTAAAATTGCTGAGGGACACCTTGTTGGAATTGAAAAAATGATCGAAAGTGACAGATACTGCATAGACATCTCAAAACAGATCCTTGCCCTTATTGCAATTCTCAAAAAGGCGAACACGGAAATCTTAAAAAGGCATCTGGAGACATGCGTTAAGAGTGCAGCAAAGGGTGAAAATTTCGATGAGAAGATCAAAGAACTTGAATCAATCATCGAGTATCTCTCGAAAGGAAGGGATTAGTCTTGGTTAAAACGAAAACCCTTGAAGTGAAAGGAATGCACTGTGCCTCGTGTGCGGTGAATGTAAAAAAAGCGATTGAAGGATCAGAAGGTGTCATTGATGTAAATGTAAACATTGCAACAAACAAAGCAACTATCTCATATGACCCTTCAAAAGTTAACTTCGAAGAAATCTTCAAGAATGTCGAAAAAATTGGTTATTCTCTCAGTGCTGAAATGGAGAAACAAGATAGCGACTACAAGAGAGCAAAAATTAAGATTATTTTGTCAAGTATATTAATGGTTCCCTCTTTTGTGCTAATGGTTCTTGATATGACCCACCTTCTAATGTTTCAAAGGATGATATATGTTAACTTGATCCTCTCGGCAGTAATGGTTTATGGCATCGGATTTGAAGTCCAAAGGAGAGCCTTAAAAGGATTATTTCATAATGCTTTAAACATGGATCTTCTAATTTTTCTCGGCACAACTGCGGCATTCTTTACGGGTATTTTAAATCTTATAGGAATAAATGTTGCAGACTTCTCCTATGTAGGTGCAATGATAATGTTCTTCCATCTGTTAGGAAAATACCTTGAAGAACTAGCAAAAGGAAATGCTTCTAAAGCAATCAAGAGTCTATTAGACCTCAGCGCAAAGAAGGCACATATTATAGTGGACGATACAGAAATCGAAGTTAACATTGAAGAGTTAGATGTGGATGACGTAATGGTGATAAGGCCTTTTGAAAAAATCCCCACAGATGGAGTTATAATAGAAGGTTCATCATCAATTGATGAATCTATGGTCACAGGTGAACCCCTTCCAGTTGATAAAAGTGTAGGTGACGAAGTAATTGGAGGAACTATAAACGAAAATGGTTTTATAAAAGTTAAGGTAACCAAAGTTGGAAAAGATACATTCTTAGCAAAACTAATTGACCTTGTTGAACAAGCACAGGGGAGCAAGGTGCCAATTCAGGCTTTTGCCGACAAAATAACTGCTTACTTCGTCCCAACAGTTGTTATTATTGCTACCGTTACTTTCAGTTTCTGGTATTTATTTCCTCAATTGGCAAAGAGCGTTTCATTGCATCTTTCGACCTTATTACCATGGATTAATCCAACACTCAACAGGTTAAGTGCAGCAATTTTTGCATCTGTTGCAACGCTTGTAATTGCCTGTCCATGTGCTCTTGGACTTGCAACACCTGTTGCATTGATGGTAGGAAGTGGAGTTGGTGCAAAAAATGGAATCCTTATTAGAAATGGGGCTGTAATTCAAACTGCCAAGGATATAGATACGGTTATATTTGATAAAACTGGCACTTTGACGTATGGAAAACCAAAACTTGCGGATGTTTTAGAGATAGAAAAAGGGGGTCTTGACACTTTAGTGTCAATTGAAAAGCTTTCCAGCCACCCAATAGCAAGGGCATTCCAAGATATTAAAACAAACAATTCCTACAACATTGAAGAATTTAGAGAAACAAGTGGAGTAGGCATTTCTGCAAAGGTAAATGGATTGAGTTTCACTGCAAAGAAAATTAGTAAAATAGAAAACAAGAATGAAGAAATTTTGGATACTATTAAAACTTTTGAGGAAAAGGGTGAAACTGTTTTAGGACTTTTTAAAGAAGAAAAACTTGTGGGTATCTTTGGAATAGAAGATACGATAAAAGAAACTGCAAAAAAAACGATTAATACACTTAAAACAATGGGCTTCGAAATCATTATGATTACAGGCGATAATAAAAATGTAGCATCAAATGTGGCAGAAATGCTTGGAATTAAAAGGTTTTATGCAGAGGTTCTTCCAGAAGACAAAATCAAAATTGTTAGAGAACTACAAGATGAAGGTAGAAAAGTTGCCTTTGTTGGAGATGGAGTAAATGATGCACCTGCCTTAAAGCAAGCGGATGTTGGAATAGCAATGGGGACAGGCACTGACATAGCAATCGAAGCAGGAGATATTGTGCTTGTTAAAGGAAACATTGAAAATGTGGTTAAGGCAATAGAACTTTCAAGAGAGACATTTAAAAAAATTAAACAAAATTTATTCTGGGCATTGTTCTACAATGTTATTGCAATACCAATTGCTGCGATGGGATTACTACACCCAGCAATTGCCGAAATCGCAATGGCATTTAGTTCAATAAATGTGATAACAAACTCTTTAAGACTTAATAAATTAAAACTTTAGGAGGTTTAAATGAAACACATCGATCCTGTTTGTGGGATGATTGTAAAAGAAGAAACGGCCAAAGTAACTTTTGAATACAACGGCAAAACTTATTACTTTTGTAGTGATTTTTGTTTTGAAGAGTTTAAGAAAAATCCTGAAAAGTACCTTAAAGAAGGTCCTGACAAAAACGCAATGAATAAAATGGAAAAACAAGGAATGTAAAAGGTATTAACAAAAAATTCTTTAGTTTAAGATGTGGAGTAAAAAATAGGGCTTCTTTAAAGAAGCCCTATTGCAAATAAATGTCTTGAGATTTATCGTCACTTTGTCCTTAATAAGCAAATGATTTCATTTTTGTAAATCCGAAAATTCAGTAAAAGATGAATTACAATTAACGCCGAAAATATTAAACCAGGAATGGAGTGCATTGTCTCAAGGGCGTCTTTTGAGAAACCTAAAAATGTCCAGTTAGTTAAGCGTGCTTCTCTTCCAGATGGTGCAAAATAAAGACCGATGCCAGAGAAAGCGACAGGAACAAAGAGAAGGAAGATTAAAGTTGAAATTATTCCTTTAATCTTTACAATCAACATATTGATGTTGAGTACCCTTCTCTTTTCGTTCATTAATGTCCTCCTTGATTACTAACTTTGCCTTTTCCTGTTGTTCCATTTATTATTGAATTATATTCATCTGTTGTAAGTAAGACAGGGGCATATTTAACACCATTTGCAGATAACTGACTTACAAAAGCCCTTAGGTGATTCTCAGAACCTTTCATGAGGTTTGTATAGACAGTCTTCATATCATTGTTATTTGTGTTGTTAATATAAGTTTTGAGATCAATTTGAGATCAATAATATCAGTTTCTTCAATAAGTGCACCAACTTTAAGTGCATCAACAAGAGATTTTGAACCTTGCTCAGTTAAAGTCTTGTATAACTCCTGTAAATGCGGGTCGGTAAATACGCCGGGCTCATCAAGTGTAGATGGTGCTGTAAGTCCGTACTTATCAATTAAGCTTAAAACTTCATCCATATGTGTTTGTTCTGCACTTTGGATGTTCTTAAATGTGGTTAATCCCCAAAGGTTATATAGGTATCCGTAAACATCCCTTGCAAGTTTCTCCTCTTCAACCATGTAAAGAAGTCCGTCTTTTTCAATATTTGCAAGGTCAGAAGTTGTAGTTGTTGAAGGTGAAACTACAACCTGTGTTGGGTTATCTGTAGGATTATTAGTTACAGAACCTATACTACCCAAATTTGCGCTGCTACAACCTGTAAATATAATTCCAATTGCTAATATTATTGAACCAATTGCTAATAATGTTTTTTTCATTTTTAACCTCCTAAAAATTTTTACTTCTACTCACATTATATTTTTAATTGTGAATACATTATGAAGAAATTTTGAATTTTTATAAAGTTGTAAAAATCTTTTCAAATTATTTAGGGGGCTAATTTGAAGCCCCCTTAAATTTTAAGTAAAATTGGAAGGGTTTAGATTTTCAAAAGTTCTCTAATTTTTTGAAGACGCACATCTTTAGAAGGACTTTCCCTAAAAAGATTTTTTCCTTCTAAGAGAAGTTCATGGTGCACTGGTTTAATTTCTTTGTAAAATATTCCAAGTGGAAATTTGTCTCCAATGTTTGAAATTTCAATTGCTTCTTCTTTTGATTTTGCAACACTATCCACAAAATATGTATTCTTATTGTAAAGTTCATAAGTATCGTTGAATGATACACACGGCTGAAGAACATCAATAAAAGAAAATCCCTTATGGAGTATCGCCTCAACAAAAATATTCGTTAACTCCTTGATTTTCGCAGAATAACCTCTTGCAACAAATGTTGCACCTGCATCAAGCATTAACTTAATAGGATTCAGAGGTTCCTCAACAGAGCCAAACGGTGTTGAAGGTCCTTTAAAACCTCTTGGTGAAACAGGAGTGAATTGTCCTGTGGTAAGCCCGTACACACCATTATTATGCATTATTACTGTGATGTCTGCATTTCTTTTTGCAGCAAAGAGGAGATGCTCAAGACCCTCGCCCATTGCATCTCCATCTCCGACAAAGGCAATAACGTATAAATCGGGGTTTCCAAGTTTCATTCCCTGTGCCGTTGCAACGGCACGTCCGTGGAGCGAATAAAACCCACTTAAATTTAAGTAGTCAAAAATTTTCCCGTGACAACCAATCCCTGCAGTAATTAAAACGTGAGATCTTTTAACGCCAAATTTTTCCAATTCCTTTACTGCGCTTTTAAATGCAGTAAATATTCCGAAATTACCACAGCCTGGGCACCAAGTATTTTCTTCGTATGTTGTAAGTTCATCTCTTACACTCATGCTAATACCTCCTTTATAGCCTTTGATAGGCTTTCGACTTCAAAGGGTCTTCCATCGTATTTTTTAATATGGCCGTTTACTTTGATACCTGCTTTCTCTTTGAGAAGTCTTTCAAAAGATCCCATTACGCTTTGCTCAACAACATATGACTTTACACCCTTAAATTTATCCAATTCCCAAGAAGGGAAGGGCTCAAGATAGATAGGTTGAATAACTCTTGCTTCAATTTTCCCAAATTTGAGTGCTTCAAGCACAGACATCGTTGTCGAACCATAGGTGAAAATAACAGGCGTATTTTCTCCAAGTTGTGTATTATACACGTTAACTGTTTTCATCGTTTTTAATTTTTGGACGATAGAATTGTATTTTCTAAATCTTTTATCATGCATCTTTGTTATCATTTCTGGGTCTTCTGTTGAAAGACCATATTCATCATGCTCATAACTTGAAAATTTGATTACACTTTCAGATGGGGGAAAAAGTAGTGGTGAAACACCCGAATCTGTTAGTTTGTATCGTAGGTATTCTCCGTCGGTATGTTTCATATAATCTGCAAAACTTGATTTTTCAAGGTCAATTTCAAATGTTTTTCTGCTTTCAGAAAGGTGTTTCTCTGTCAAAAGAATTGAAACTGTTTGAAATTCCCAAGCAAGTGCTAACAGGTCCGATGCAAGATAAAACGCTTCTTCATGCGTTCCAGGAGAAGCAACAATTTTAGGAAATTCTCCATGCCCCTGGTTTAATGCAAAATATAAATCACCTTGCTCTGTATATGTTGGAACACCCGTTGAAGGACCTGGCCTTGAAGATAAAACTGCTAATATTGGTGTTTCAGTCATACCTGCAAGCGATATAGCCTCTTCCATTAGCGCAAAACCGCCACCAGATGAAGCAACCATCGTTTTAAGACCAACAGAAGCGGCACCAATTGCCATATTTATAACGGCAATTTCATTTTCTGGATGCATTACGCCAATCCCAAAATCTTTCGTGTGGGATGCAAGGAAATGTAAGATTGTTGAAGCAGGAGTCATTGGATACGCAAAGAACATATCAAGACCACCCGCATAGGCACCAAGAGGAATTGCTTCGTTTCCAGAAACAACGGGGAATGTTTTGTTTCCTTTTTCTAATTCTATTCGCTTCTCTTTAAAGTGGTCAACAAAAAAATCATAAACCTCATTTGCAAAACTGATATTATTTTCAACATCTTTGAAGTTGTCTTTTATGATGTTTGCAAGTTCTTCTTTTGAAAGTCCCAAGACACCAAAGAGAACAGATATTACAGATACTCCCAGTCTTAATTCTGGATTTGGATACTTTCTTGCGAATGTTGTAAGAGGAATCCCAATATGATTTTCATCTGCATTTTTTACAAGATCTGAATTATAAACAACAACTCCATCTTGAGTTGCCTCATCTTTGTGTTTTTTGTAACTTCTCTCATCTAAAGTAACAATAATGTCTTTTTTCTCGTAATGGCTATAAATAGGCTCAATCGAAGTTGAAACAACACAAAAATTGTGGCCACCTTTTATAAGGCTCTGGTAATCTTCCATTTCAAAGGCATGTCTTCCCATAGATGCAAAGAAAGAACTTAAAACAGCACCAATTTTCTTTACACCATTTCCTGCAGAACCGCCTACAAGGACCGTAAAAACTTCCTTTTTGACAATATCCAAAATTACCACCTCCTTCCTTAATTATAACATATTTAAATCATATTGGAATCTTCTAAAAAAATAAATTAGGGGAGGAAACACCTCCCCTAATCCTCCTATTGAAAATTGGTCAGCAGCAATTGTGTTTAGCCTTCAAACTTCTTAAAGGCTAATACTACGTTATGCCCTCCAAAACCAAAAGAGTTCTTCAACGCAACTTTAATGTTTGCTTCTCTTGGTGCATTTCCCACATAATCAAGGTCACACTCAGGATCAGGCACTTGATAATTAATTGTTGGGAAAATAATACCTTTATGGATTGAAAGTACTGTTGCAACAGATTCTAAGGCTGCTGCAGCACCTAACAAATGCCCTGTTTGTGATTTTGTAGAACTTACAGGAATCTTATAGGCAAGGTCTCCAAAGAATTGCTTAATTGCAAATGTTTCATTCTTATCATTTAAGGGTGTTGACGTTCCGTGAGCATTTATATAACTTACGTCTTCTTTGTTTAACCCTGCCTTTTTAAGAGCAAGTTCCATTGCTCTTATCACTTCTTTTGCAGATGGATCTGGTGCTGTTACATGATACGCATCGTTAGTTGTACCGTAGCCTACAAGCTCTGCATAAATCTTTGCACCACGCTTTTTTGCATGCGTCAAGGATTCAAGAATAAGAATTCCTGCACCCTCTCCCATAACAAAACCGTCTCTTTCCTTATCAAATGGACGAGAGGCATGCTCTGGGTCATCGTTCCTCTTTGAGAGTGCACGCATTGATGCAAATGCAGCAACTGCAGTTGGCGTAAAAGGTGCTTCGGCGCCACCTGTTACAACCACATCGAGATCCCCTCTTTCAATTGCAAGCATAGCCTGTCCTATAGTTTTTGCAGAAGAAGCACATGCTGCAACACAAGCATTCGTTTCACCCTTAAAGCCATATTTAAGAGCAATGTATGCAGGGATTGCATCAATAATCATCTGAGTTATAAGAAATGGGCTTACTCTTGAAGGGCCTTTTTCTTTATTTACAAGAATCTGTTGTTCAAGAGAGATAACCCCACCAATTCCTGAGGTAATATATACGCCTATACGCTCAGGATCAATTGATCCATCTCCAATGCCTGCATCCTCTATTGCCTCTTTTGCTGCAGCAAATGCAAAGTGTTGAACTCTATCAAGACGCGGGATCTCTTTCTTATCAAGGTAATTTTCGGGATTGAAGTCTTTTATTTCACCACCTATTTGAACGGAAATTGCAGATGCATCAAAAGACGAAATTTTTGAAACACCAGATTTTCCTGAAAGAAGCCCATCTAAAAAGGCGTTAATACCAACTCCAATAGGAGATACAGCTCCTAAACCCGTAATAACTACTCTTTCTTTCTCCATACTACCCTAAGTGCTCCTTAATGTAGGAAATCGTTGCACCAATTGTTGTAATTTTATTGATGTCCTCGTCTGGAATCTTTACTCCAAACTCATCTTCAAGTGCCATTGCAATGTCAACAAGTGCAAGAGAATCTGCACCAAGATCCTTCACATATTCTGCAGAGTCAACAATTTTGTCGTCCTCAACACCTAATTTCTCCTTTACAACACGAGCAACTTTTTCTCTAATTTCTCTTTCTTCCATTTCTTACCTCCTTAAAATTTTATTTTTTATGTTAATGACAAACCACCATCAACAACAATAATACTTCCCGTAATATAACTTGCAAGAGGAGATGCAAGGAAGAGAACTGTATTTGCAACATCCTCTGGGGTACCTGCCCTCTTTAAAACAATTTTATTTAAATATGTATCTTTGACATTTTGTGGCAATTTTTCAGTCATCTCGGTTTCAATGTACCCTGGTGCAACAAGGTTTGAAGTAATCCCTCTTGAGCCATATTCAAGCGCAACTGCCTTCGTAAATCCAATGAGTCCTGCTTTAGAAGATACATAGTTTGCTTGTCCAACATTCCCAGTAATTCCAACGATTGAACCAATATTTATGATTCGTCCAGAATTATTTCTTATCATATATTTAAGCGCATGTTTTGTCATTAAGAATGCACCTTTAAGGTTAGTGTTCAAAACCTTGTCCCAATCTTCAGAAGACATCCTCAAAAGAAGTGTATCCCTTGTAATGCCTGCATTATTTACAAGAATATCGATCTTCCCAAATTTTTCTACGATTTGCTTTGTTGTATTTTCAACCGATGATTCAACCTCAACTTGACACTGAAAAACCTCGGCAACCCCTCCAAAAGATTCGACTTCGCTTTTCGTTTTCAGAGCGTCCTCAACTCTTGAAGCATAAATGATCGACACTTTACTTCCCGCCTTTGCAAGTGCAATTGATATTGCACGCCCTATACCTCTTCCCCCGCCTGTTACAACTGAGACAGTATCTTTGAGGTTTATCTCAAGCATTAAAAGCCTCCTCTGAAAGTTTAACAGTGGAGCCCTTAATAATGCGTTCAATGAGGCCTTTTAAAACATTTTTTGGCCCAACTTCATAGTACTCTTTTACTCCTATTGAATCCATTTTTAATACTGAGCCAACCCAGTTTACAGAGCCTGTAAGTTGCTTTTTGAGGTTTTCTTTAATGTGGTTAATATCAGTCTCAGGTTCTGCTGTAACGTTCTGAATTATAGGGATAGAAGGAGTTTTAAATTCGGCTTCGTCGATTGCTTTTGACATCTCAGGCACAACTGGTTCCATTAAAGGCGAATGGAATGCAGCAGAAACTTCAAGCGGTTTTGAAAGACGAGCTCCAAGGTCTTTTGCAATTTTTTGCGCTTCCATAATTGCTTCAACTGACCCAGAAAGGACAACTTGGTCAAATGCATTGTTGTTTGCATTTACAATCACACCAAACTTTGATGCTTCTTCCAAAAGTTTTTGTATTTTATCTTTATCAAGACCAATCACCGCAAGCATCTTCCCAGGTGCTTTATCAGACGCACTTTTCATAAGGAGTCCACGAGTTCTAACAAGTTTAAGACCTGTTTCAAAAGAGATTGCTTCCGCAGAATATAGTGCCGAATACTCCCCAAGGCTGTGCCCTGCAACAATCTGCGGCTTTATGCCTTTTTCCTTAAGGAGAACATCGTAGATTGAAGACACAGTGTAAAGGGCTGGTTGAGTAATATCTGTTGAGGTTAATAATTCCTGCGGCCCTTTTTCACAGATTTCCAATAGGTCAAAACCCAATATTTCAGATGCCTTATTAAATAATTCCTTTTTAATTGAACTTTCGGGGATTTTCGCACTCATCCCCACGTACTGCGAACCCTGTCCTGGAAAAACAAATGCAATCATACCTCACCACCTCATTAAAATTGCACCTGATGTCATCCCCGCTCCGAATGACACCATGAGTACCAAATCACCTCTTTTAAGTTTACCTTCTTTTCTTATTGTGTCAAGAGATACAGGAATAGATGCAGCAGAAGAGTTTCCAAACTTATCAATCGTTACAACGACTTTTTCCATAGGAATCCCGAGTTTTTCTGCGCCTGCTTGAATTATCCTCAAATTTGCCTGATGCGGAATAAACCAATCAATATCCTCCAATTTTGTGCCTGTTTTATCCAGTAATTTCTTTGAGATTCTTGAAATTTCTCTTACGGAAAACTTAAAAACCTCTCCTCCGTTCATTTTTGTAAAATAACTTCGCTCTTTTAAGACTTCTTCTGAGAATGGTTTTCTTGAGCCACCTGCAGGCAACGTAAGATGCTCCGCAATAGAGCCATCTGCATACAATTCAAAATCAACAATGCCACGGTTATCCTCAACCTCGCCAAGGACAACTGCACCTGCCCCATCGCCAAAAAGAACGTAGGTCCCTCTATCAGTTGGATCCATCATTCTTGTAATTACTTCGGCACCAATTACAAGCACATGCTTATACGCACCAGATTTTACGAATTGAGAGCCAACTACAGTAGCATAAATAAAGCCAGGACAACCTGCCTGAAGGTCGAATGCAGCACACTTACCAGAAGCACCAATTTTTTCCTGCACAAGGCATGCAGTTGCAGGATATAGCATATCAGGAGAGTTTGTGCCGACAATAATAAGATCAATATCTTCTGGCTTTAAATTTGCATCCTCAAGTGCTCTTTTCGCAGCAATAGAAGCAAGGTCAGATGTTGCTTCGTTTTCATTTGCTATGCGTCTTTCTACAATACCGGTACGTGTCCTTATCCACTCATCTGATGTATCAAGAAATTTTTCAAGATCATGGTTTGTTACTACTTTCTCCGGGATATAACTCCCAAGCCCAAGAACTCCAACTTTCAAAACTCACCTCCTAATGAATTTTTATTTACGAAAAACGCTTTAATGATACCCATTGCAATAAGTGTGTCATTTACAAATAATTCTACCTTGCTTTTTGCAACGCTATGCCTGAAATCAAGCATTTCGCATTTTGCAATTACTGTATCGCCCTCTTGAACTTTCTTAACAAATTTAAAGTTTTCAACGCCTGATAGATACCCAAAAAGGTTTTTGTATTCATCATGCAAAAGAATCATAGATGCAGAAACTTGCGCTGAAAATTCGATTAAAATTACACCAGGAACAATTGGAAAATTAGGAAAGTGTCCTTTAAAGAAAAAATCATTCGATGTGAATGTTCTTTTTCCAATTGCTCTCACGCCAGGCTCAACTTCTAAAATTTCGTCCACAAAGAGAAACGGCTCTCTATGTGGAAGTATTTCCTTAACCTTATCAATGCCTAAATTTCTATACACTCTCCACCACCTAATAAAATTTTTACCATTTTATACAAATTAACCAAAATTTCCAAATAATTCAGAAAATGAAGGATTTATGTAATTCAAAATAAAAATCGCCCCAAGAAAAGTCCTTGGGGCAAAACTCCAATTATGATAAGTCTATGGAGTGTAGAGTTTTGAAGCAATAGGAATTAAAAGTGAAAGTTTTGGAAGTAGTGTAATGACAAGCAATCCTATCACTGCAAAAGCAACATACGGCCAAATATCTTTAGAAGTTTGGTCAAGAGATTTCTTAATAAGATTTGAAGTTACATAAAGGTTTACTGCAACAGGAGGCGTTATCTGTCCAATTGCAAGAGCAACAGTTGCCATAACACCAAAGAAGAGTGGATCAATTTTAAATGCCTGAAGAACTGGTAAAAAGATTGGCATAATGACATATAAAATGGAAATTGCATCGAGAAAGAAACCTGCAATAAATAGCACCAAATCAACCAAAAGTAAAAATGCAATTGGACTTTTTGCAACACTAACAACAAAGTTTCCTGCCGCACCAATGATACCAAGCGTCGATTCCGTTATTGAAAAAATACCTGCAAATGTCACAACAAACATGACAACGGCAGAGGTAACAGCAGTTCCAATTAATGAATCAATAATTTCTTTCTTGCCAAGGCTCTTATAAACAAACAGCCCTACAAATAAACTGTAAAAAACTGATATGATGGCAGATTCTGTTGGTGTTGCAATACCAGCATAAATTGAACCAAGAATAATCACAGGTGCAAGAATTGCCCAGATTGCTTCTTTAAATGCATGCCAAATCTCTTTTCCACTTCCACGTTCCTGAATACCGTGATAATTTCTATTTCGCGAAATAATATAGGTGATAATTAAGAAGAAACCCATTACAACAAGACCAGGAAGAATTCCTCCCAAAAACAGTGCACCAACCGAAACACCTGTAATATTCCCATACACGATAAATGCAATACTTGGCGGAATAATTATTGCAAGACCACTTGCTGCGGCAACAACTGATGCAGCAAATGTATCATGATAACCTTGCTCAATCATTGCAGGGATAAATATAAGTCCAATTGCCGCTGCTGTTGCAGGTCCTGATCCGGAGATTGCACCCCAGAATGCTGCTGTTACAACTGCAGCCATTGCCAAGCCACCACGTGCTTTACCGACAAGAATTATAATAAAATTAGAGATCTTTTTTGCAAGACCACCCTTTGAAAGTAGCTCTCCCTCAAGCACAAAGAAAGGAATCGCAATGAGCGGAAATTTCGCAATTCCTGCACTGAAGTTTTTGGCAATCATAGTAACTCCAAGGTCATACTTTAAGATACCGAATACTCCTGCAACACCTATAGCAGTCCCAATTGGAGCACCAAGAACTATAAGAAGAATAAAAATTCCGAAGAGGATTAACGCTGCACTCATTTTGCGCCTCCAGATTGTATTTGCTTAATATTATGTAGTGTTGCAACAATGATACTTTTGAAAACAAATACCGAGAGTATCGGAGTCCATATAGTATACATCCAAACAGGTATATTTAACGCTTCTGATCTTGAGTGATACAGAGTAATATCTCTTATAACATCTTTTATAGCATAATAATCTACCATCACAAAAAGCCAAATGGCAAGAAGCGAAGACAAAATTATAGCAATCGTTTTTAAACTTTTGGGAAATTTATCAAATACGATATTCATTCCAAGATGTGAACCTCTTTCGAAAGCAATTGCAATACCAAGTATTGTAACCCACACAAACATATTAACTTCAAGTTCTTCAGTTGCAGCCAAAGACAAATGGAAAATATACCTACTTAATACATTAACAAATCCAAGCAGTGCCATCACGCTTAATATAACTACCACGAGAATTTCTTCCAATTTAAGCTTTTTCATTGAGCCTCCTTCAACTTAAACAAAGGGAGGGTTGCCCCTCCCCTATTATCACTTACCTATATCTTTTAAAGCGGCATTGTAAATATCTTTCCCTATAATTGAAATCCACTTATCATAAACAGATTGAGTTGCATTAATAAACGCTTGTCGTTCTTCTGGTGTCAAATCTATAATTTGCATTCCTTTGCTTCTTACATACCCGACCATATCAAGCAATTGAGGTGTCTCGCCAAATTTATTCTTGAGAATGTTTATAGAAGTAAATCCATCAAGACCACGCCTTACCATTGCTTTTTCCCATTCTGCTGCTTCAAGAGCACTGTCTTTAATAGCCTTCTGTATATAAGTTGGAAACTTATCCCAAGTTTGTTTGCTTACCCCGAGAATAAGTGGATCAATTACATAATTCCAGTTTGTGAGATACTTGTGGTATTGCCAAATTTGAACTGGGATCAATACACCGTAGGGGTTTTCTTGACCATCAACAGCACCTTGCTGGAATGCAGTTACCGCATCGCCCCAGTTCATAGAAACAGCATCGGCACCTAAGGCTTTGAAGATATCAATAAAAATAGGTGAGCCAACAACCCTAAATTTAAGGCCTTTCATATCATTAGGAGTTCTTATAGGGCGTTTGCTATTTGTAAGTTCTCTAAAACCATTTTCGCCCCATGCAAGATGCACTACACCCATTTTTTCCATTTGTTCAATAATCATCTTACCTGCAGTGCCATTTTCAATTTTATCTACATTCTCGTATGTGTTAATGAAGAATGGAAGCGAGAATAGGTTAAGCGATTGTACCACACCAGAAGCATTGATCGTTGAATCCATTACAAAATCAATACTTCCTTCAGACACGGCTTGGAACCAGTTAGTCTGTTTACCTTGAAGTAATGCACTTCCAAAGTAGGGCTTAATGTTAATTAATCCATTTGTTCTTTCTCTTACAAGATCAGCCCATTTTTGAGCGCCTTTTCCCCAATCAAACGCAGGGCCAACGTTAACCTGCATTGTGTATTCTGCTTTTGGCTTAAATGTAATCTTTGGGGGTATAGTGGAAGCAGTAATCGTAACAGTTTTTGTTTTTGCATCCCAATCAACTTTTGCACCGAGTGTTTCGGTCACGAATCTCACAGGAACAAGAGTTCTTCCTGCAACAATCTTTGGGGGGACATCAAGCATATTAATAACATTATTAACTACCGCTTTGTTCGAACCAATCGTAAGTTTAAGATTGATGTCGCCAAAGACATAACTTACTTCCTTCTTAGCACCATCCCAACCGATTTGGGCACCAACTGACTCACCTATAAATCTAAATGGCACAAGAGTTCTGCCTTTTTCAATGATTGGAGGAGAATCAAGTGTTACAACTTTAGAATCAACATAAGCCTTTGGATTACCAATTGTCATTTTAATCATTACCTCGCTTGCAGCAATGGCAGGAGTAAATTTTGTAACTCCCAACACCATTGTTACAATCAACAACACTGCTAATACTTTCTTCATACCTTACCTCCTTTTGTTTAAATTTTATTTATTTTTTGAAAATTGTCTGTTAACTCAAAATATTCTGCAAGCTTTCCTAAAAATCTTGCAGCATCTGCACCGTCAATTACACGATGGTCGTAAGACAAACTAAAGTAAGCAAAGTCTCTTACAACAACTTTATCCTCGGCAACGGTAGGCTCTTTTAAAGTCCTCCCTATGCCAAGAATGGCAACTTCTTTACCATTTAAAACTGGTGTAAACATATCTGTTCTCATCATACCAAGATTTGTAATTGTAAACGTTGAACCAGTTAAATCATCTACGTTCAAAGAGTTTTCTTCTACTTTTGCTTTTAGTGTTTGAAGTTCTTGCGCAATTTCTTTAAGAGATTTTTCCTGAACATTCCTTATAACTGGGACAATAAGACCGTTAGCCGTGTCAAATGCAACACCAATGTTAATTGCATCAAAAATTTCAAGTTCATTTCCATCAAAATGTGCATTAAATTTTGGAAAATCCTTTAAAACATTAGAAACTATCTTAACGAAAAACGCAGTAAGTGTAATATCAGGAAACTCCTTTTTAAAAGAAATTAAATTCGTTAAATCTATTTTAGTTATGTTTGTTACAAGAACCGACTCTTTGTAGGACTTAACAAGGTTATCCATGATTCTTTTTCTTACAGGGTCAAGAGGAATTTTTTTAGAGACTGGCTTAGTTTGTTTCATTTTCTCAACAAAAGCAATTACATCGTTCTCAACAATGCGACCCGATGGTCCTGTGCCTTTAATATTCGAAAGATCTACACCATACTCTTTTGCAAGTCTTTTAGCGGCAGGTGAAGCAAGAATAACCTCTTCCGATTTCTCTTCTCCTATTTTCGATTCGGTAAGTTTCCTTACTTTACTCTCCTCAGAAGTAATTACTCTTTTCTCTTCAGTAATTTCTTTTATCGTTTCATCTTCACTTCCAATTAGACCAATAATTTCTCCAACTTTTGCGGTTTCTCCTTCATTTACCTTAATTACTTTAAGGATACCTTCAAAAGGTGATTCAAGCGTGTTAATTATCTTTTCGGATTCAACTTCAACAAGAGGTTCGCCTTTTTTAACAAAATCCCCAACCTTCTTGTACCATTTTGTAATGGTGCCCTCTTCCATTGAAAGCCCAAATTTGGGCATTCTTATTTCGAACATTATAACACGCTCCTTACCGCCTCAATTACACTGTTCTTGTCAGGAACAACAAAATCCTGTAACGGTGGTGAAAAAGGTATATGAACATTCTTTGCACCGACTCTTCTAATTGGAGCATCAAGATAATCGAATAGTTCTTCTTGGATTGTTGCAGCAATTTCTGCACCCCATCCTGCTCTTCTCCAAGTTTCATGAGCAATGACAACCTTGTGGGTTTTTTTCACAGATTTAAAGACAGTTTCTTTGTCCCACGGCACAAGCGTTCGCAAGTCAACAACCTCAACACTTACACCTTCTTTTTCAAGTTCCTGTGCTGCTAAAAGAGATTCATGAACCATCCTTGATGTTGCAATTACTGTGACATCTTTACCCTCACGTTTTACGTCAGCAACTCCAAACGGAATATAGTATTCCTCTTCCGGGACAGGTCCTTTCATTCTGTAAAGCATTTTGTGTTCAAAGCAAATGACAGGGTCGTCAGAACGAAGTGCTGTTTTAAATAACCCTTTCATATCGTATGGTGTAGATGGAATAATCACCTTAATGCCCGGGATATGCATAAAAATAGTTTCAATTGATTCCGAATGCTGTGCGGCAGCAGATTTTGAAATACCATCAGGTCCTCTTAAGATCAGGTGAAGTTTCCCCTGCCCTCCTGTCATATACTTAAACTTCATTATCTGGTTTGCAATAGCAGCCATCCCAGTAAAAAGGAAGTCTGCAAAATGAAACTCAGCAACTGGCCTCATTCCTGCTAATGCCGCACCAAGTGCTGAACCAAAAATAACCTCCTCAGAAATTGGAGTATCTATAATTCTATCTTGATATTTGCCAAGAATTGGTTTGTATGCTCCAAAAATCCCACCTTGTTTTGCAATATCCTCTCCATATGTAAAGATTGTTGGATCCCTGGACATTTCTTCCAAAATTGCTTCGCCTAATGCCTCAGAAAAGGTAATTTCTCTCATATCAACCTCCCATCAATATAGACAATTTGTGCTGTCTTCAAAAAGGTCTTCAAGAGCTTCCTCAGGTGCAGGATATTCGTCTTGTTCCGCAAACAGGACTGCATCTTCTACTTCATTCTTTGCATCATTCCAAATTTCTTCTTTTTCTTTCTCTGTAAGATATCCACCTTCGAAGAGTTTTTTCTCAAACCTTGAAATAGGTTCGTTGGGCCATTTTAAATCAACTTCTTCCTTTGTTCTGTAAAGTTGAGGATCGCCAACAAAGTGACCTTTAAGTCTGTAGGTCTTTGCCTCAATCAGCGTCGGACCACCACCATTTCTTGCTCTTTCAACCGCCTCTTTTACTGTTTCGAATACCGCAATTACATCATTTCCATCGATTGAAACACCAGGCATGTTATAGCCAACTGCTCTATCGGAAATATTCTCAACAGATGTAGTTTCCTGCACTCTTTCAGTAGAAGCAAACTGGTTATTTTCATTAAGGAAAATCACAGGAAGTTTAAAGACCGACGCCCAGTTAAGAGCCTCGTGAAAGGCACCTCTGTTTGATGCCCCATCACCAAAGAATGAAATAACAACACTGTCTTTCTTCTGTAATTTAATTGCCATTCCTGCACCAACTGCAATAGGCAAACCACCGCCAACCTCACCATTTGCACCAAGAACACCAATTGAAACATCAGCAATGTGCATTGAGCCACCTTTACCTTTACAGTAACCGTGTTTTTTGCCATAGAGTTCAGCCATCATCTTTCTCATTGAGGCACCTTTTGCAAGCATATGACCATGCCCTCTATGAGTAGAAGTAATGTAGTCCTCAACTCTCAAATTTGCCATTGCGCCAACTGCAATCGCCTCTTCACCAATGTACAGATGTATAAACCCTGGAAGTTTCCCTTGAAGAAATAGCTCTTCAGCTTTTAGTTCAAAATTCCTGATGCGAACCATGTCTTTGTAAAATTTCAGTAACAGTTCCTTTGATAATTCCATTTTACCTCCTTTCAAACATATATTTTTTAAAAATCTAACAAAAAAAGACCATCCTTTAGAATTCTCTTTACATTAATGGGGCTCCATAAGATAGACATCTCTCCAAAGGTAAATACCTCAGAATCAAAAAGATGTCCATCTATTACCCCTTTTTGAGAATTCCCAAGATACACATGCAAATGGAGAGGTAAACTATTGTCTTTTACAATAAAACCGCTAAGTCCAATAAGTTCATTCAAATTTTTATTTAGGGTTTCCCCGCGTTCCATCTCAATAAACTCAAAGCTACCTTCCTTTTTTATTTTCATAGTTTCCCTCGCTTATTTAATGCAAAAATCGTGCCAAAAATGTAAATTAAGGAAAATTAATGATTTTATACCAGGAGAAAAAAGGATATTGTAAATTTTTTTTACACATATGTGTAAATAAGTGTAAATTGCTTTTACAGATGTTGAGTAATGTTAATATTATACTTTCTAATGAGTTTATACAGCGTGGGTCTCGATATGCCTAATTTCTTTGATGCATTAGTTATGTTAAAATTCGTTTCAAAAAGAACTTTAATTACAAGATTTTTTCTCATCTCATCAAAAGAATAATCTGGAAAATTTAAATCCGGATTTTCTTGTTTGAATATCTCCTTAGGAAGGTGTTGTGCTGTAAGCGTATCTGAATCAGCAGTTATTATGGCTCTTTCTATAATATTTTGTAGTTCCCTTACATTCCCGGGAAAACTGTAATTTAGAAGGGGTTCAATAAAACTTTTATCATACCCTTTTACTTCTTTTCCGAGGGATTTTGAAAGCCTTTCAAGAAAATGCATTGCAAGAACTTCTATGTCTTCTTTTCTTTCTCTTAAAGGTGGAATGTTTATTTGAATTACATTAAGCCGATAATATAAGTCACGTCTAAAGAGATTTTGATTAACAAGTTCTTCAAGATTTTTGTTCGTTGCAGCAATTACACGCACGTCTATCTTAATTGACTTTGTTCCTCCAACTCTTGTTATAACTTTATCTTCAAGTGCTCGTAAAATTTTAGGTTGAAGTGAAAGTGGAAGGTCTCCCACCTCGTCTAAGAACAATGTTCCACCATTGGCAAGTTCAAATTTCCCAGTTCGACCTTTTCTGTCTGCGTCTGTAAAAGAGCCACCCTCATACCCAAAGAATTCGCTTTCAGCAAGCTCTTGTGGAATGGCGGAGCAATTAATAGCAACGAAAGGACCTTTGTTTCTTGCGCTTTCAAAATGAATTGCCTGAGCAAACATTTCCTTGCCCGTTCCAGTTTCTCCAGTTATTAATACCGAGGCATTAGAATGAGCAGCAATTTTTGCAATTCTCATTGCTTCCACAAATTTTTGGGATCTTCCTTTTATATCTTCAAACGTAAAGCGTGCTTCTGCCCCAATGAATGATGTTACAAATTTTCTTACCTTCTCAATCTCCTTAAAGAAATCTACAACGCCTGCAAATTCGCCATTTTCATCGCGAAGAACTACTGCAGTTTTTATGAAATGCAATGTGCCTCTTGAAGGACTCTCAATTATAAATTCTCTATCAATATAGCCTTTATGGGTCCTAAAAACCTCAAGTATAACGGGTGTAAAGTCAACAATTTCCGTAACATTTCTACCTATTGCTTCTTGTTGGTTTATCCTTAAAATCGAGGCGCCTACAGAATTTATATATACTACATTTGCATTCTTATCGAGAATCAATACTCCATCTTTGTTCCCTTCGGCAAAAACTTGTATAAATTTTTTTGAAATATTCATTTCTTTTAGAGCACTATCAAGAAGAACTTGTTTTGTGACACTACTTGCAATGAGTTTCGCAAGTTCAATTGTAAATGGCGGATAATCTTGCAAGCGTGTAGAAACACCTATTACTCCAATTAAATTATCCTTTTCATATATTGGGACAGCACTGCATGACCATTCAAAAAATTTGGGATTTGTGTGCTCCCTCCCTTTTACTTCACACGGCACACCTGTTTGAAGTGCCTTGCCTATGGCAGTATTACCTAACCTTTCATCAAAAACAAGACCTTCAAAAATTGTCGAATCTTCAGAATTTCCTACTGTAAAAAGAACAACTCCATCTTTGTCGACAAAAGATACGGTTAGCGGTGTATCCTTAGAAAAAGAAGAAAAAATGTCTTTCAAATTGGAAATATAAGAAGCATATTGTGATTTCCTTTCCTCAAGTTCTTTATAGGAAACTGTTAAAAATTTTTCCTTTATTTTGCCATCCATAAAAATATTTTACACCTTTGCAAGTTTTTTGCAAATTGTTAATTTTTACTTATAATGTCAAATATGATTGGTAAGGTTGGAATTATTGCAAATCCACAGTCAGGGAAAGATATAAGAAGGCTTGTGTCAAAGGCTTCTGTATTTGATAACGAGGAAAAGGTAAATATCGTAGAGAGAATTCTTTCGGTTTTCAACTATTTCGGTGTTGAAGAAATTTATTATATGGATGATAGCTATGGTATTGTAAGAAAAGCACTTGCAAGAATTAAAGGAATAAACATAAAGGCAAACCCAATAGAAATTGATTACACCTTTGATGAGATAGATAGCACTAATGCCGCAAAAGTTATGCAAGAGAAAGTTGATATCATAATTGTAATAGGTGGTGATGGCACAAATAGGGCTGTTGTTAAGGGGCTAAATCTTGATGACCCTATGCCACTTGCCCCAATTTCAACAGGCACAAATAATGCATTCCCGCAGATGATTGAGAGCACAACCGTTGCACTTTCTATAATTTCATATCTTTTAACAGAAGAAAAAGAAGAACTTACAAAAAGAGAAAAATTGCTTAGAATAAAAATAAATGACATTTCTGATTTGGCACTCGTTGATATTGCAGTTTCAAAAGAGCAATTTATTGGTTCTAAGGCTGTTTGGAATGAAAAATCTATTAAAGCAATTTTTGTAACTGTAGCAGAGGTAACAAACATTGGATTTTCCTCGGTTATTGCATACGAGCACCCAATCCGGAGAAACGATCCATACGGAGGTTTTGCAATACTTTCAGATACTGGGGAAAAAATCCTTTTCCCCATTGCACCAGGAAAAATTGCAAAAGCAAATATAAAAGAATCTGGGATTTTACACGAAAACATACCTTATAAACTCCTCATGGAAAGAGGAACCATAGCGCTTGACGGAGAAAGAAAAATCGAAGTTTATAAAGAAAGTGTCGCTTCCGTATCCTTAACTCTTAATGGCCCAAAAGTGCTTGATTTTAAAAGAGCACTTGAAGAAGGAATAAAAGGAAAATTCTTTACGCAAGCATAAACATATGGAAATTGAAGTTATTGAAAGCAACTCCTTTGATCCATTTGAAAATTTGAAGATAGAGCAGGACCTTTTCGAGAGCCCATTATCCAACAAAATAATTCTGAGGTTTTGGGTCAATTCTCCATCTGTTATAATTGGTAAATTCCAAAAAGTTGAATATGAAGTTAACCTTGACCTTGCACAAAGTTTGGGAATACCAGTTTTACGGAGATTTTCAGGAGGAGGTGCCGTTTATCATGATGAAGGTGTGTTAAATATGACAATTATAAAGGAAAAGGAACTTTGGCTATTTTCAAATTACATAATCGATGAAGCAAAATATCTTACGAATTTAATTGCAGATGCAATTGAAAAAGAAACTGGAAACCCTGTTAGGGTAAACGAAAGAAACGGAATATTTATAAACTATAAAAAGATTGCAGGGTCAAGTGTTGCTGTATCAAGAAATTTTCTGTATCATATATCAATTCTTGTAAACGCAAACCAAAAGATTCTTAAAGAAATCCTTCAGGGGCACCCCTATGAAGAAAGTGAAAAGCGTTTTGTAAAAAGTGTTAAAAGTGAGGTAATAAATTTGCAAGAATTTAACCCACAGATTAATATAATAACATTAAAAGAGCATCTTAAGAGACATTTGGTTAAGAATTTACACTTAAAGATTGGGCAATTATAAACAGATTTTTAAACCCAATAAAACAAGTTGTGAAAGTGTTTCTTAACTTTTTATAAAACTCATATAAATGCGCTACAAAGGGCAAAAATTTATTCGTAAGTACTTTAACCCATTTTAGGGTAAAGTTGACGCTCTAAAACGAAATAAACGCATAGTTTTATACAAGTATTTATGCGCCTTCAACGGTACTATGCGGGTTTTTAGAGGATAGTCTTGGGAGATACAAAAAATTAAACCCGCATAAAATCAGGGTTTTGCGACACTATCTTAAAACAAACACTCCAATAACTCCCGCAACAAGAAGTATCAAAACAGGCGACTTCTTATAAAAAATGAACACAACAAGGCTTGCAATAGCCATTAGGTAAGGAATAAAACCAACAAATCCACGGCCTATAATAAGATATATTGCATTTATGAGAAGTGCTATGATAACAGGCTTTATGCCAAACATGAATCGTTTATACAAAACACTCTCTTTAAACTTCTTCTCAAAGTGTGCAATAGCAAGAATCACAAGAAATGACGGCATCACAACGCCAAGAGTTGCAAAAGCAGAACCGATAACGCCATTTAGTTCGTAACCAATGAAGGTTGCCATGTTAAGCGCAACAGGACCAGGGGTAACTTCAGAAACAGATACAAAATATAGGAAACGCTCTTGCGTAATCCAGTGAAGTTCAGTTACAAAGGAGTGTTGAAGAAGGGGAAGCATTGCTTGTCCGCCGCCAAAGGTTACAATTCCTATTTTAAAAAACTCAAAAAATAACCTAAGAAGAAGCGCCATTTTTATCCTCGAAAAATTTCCCAAAAACTATCCCCAATGCGCCACCAATAAGAATTACATAAATCGGATTTATCTTTAAAACGAAAAGTTCCACAAGAGAAAGTAAAAGTATCAAAATGTATAATATGGTTTTTTTGGCTTTCTTAAAGATATCAAATGTAATATAGATTATCTCTCCAACAACACCTGTTAGAATTCCTATGAAAAACTTCTTCACCTGAGGAATTTGAGTAAGGTTTGCAAAAAACATCGAAATAAGAAGAATGACGATAAACGAAGGAAGCACAACACCAACGGTTGCAAAGGTAGAACCCAAAAGACCTCCTTCTCTATACCCGATAAATGTTGCCATGTTAATTGCAATTGGTCCAGGGGTAATCTGTGAAATCGCAAGCATCTCTAAAAATTCGTCTTCTGTAAGATAATTTCTTGTTTTCACGAAAGTTTCCCTCATAAGGGGAATCATTGCATATCCTCCACCTATTGTAAAAAGCCCTATAATAAAAAAATCGTAAAGAAGTTGAAAATGCTTTTTCATTTTTTAGGAAAATTCCCTTCGTAAGAACCTGATACTCTTCTTATGTGTAGTCCCTCTCTTCCGAAAACTTTTCTATATCCAACAAAATATACGATAAATGTGGTTAAAATTACAATTATGCCAATAAACGAATATGTAAACTGAACTGAAATTTTTTCACTCAACGTGCCAGTAAGAAGCGCACCAAAAGGCGTAAATCCAAGGAAGATAAGAGAGTAAATGCTCATCACCCTTCCCCTAAATTTCTCTGATGATTCCATTTGAAGTAGCGTATTTGCAGTATTAAGGAATAGCACCATTGAAAATCCAGAAAATGTCGTAAGCGCAATTACAAGATAGTAATTCGGAAAAAGCCCCGTTAAAAGAAGGGTTAGCCCTAACAAAAATGCGCCACCAAACAAATAGAAATGTTTTACTCCTTTATAACTTATAACCGCAAGGAAAAGAGACCCTGTTAGAGCACCAACACCCATCATCGACATGAGGAAACCGTAATCTGTCGATTTCAATTTAAAAACCTGTTTTACAAGCGTTGGAACAAGTACATTAAAATTAAGTCCAAAGATGTTAACAACGATAAAAAGAGCAAATATGATAAGAATTATTGGGATTTTAAGAATATATTTTACGCCTTCTACCGCATCTTTGTTAACATTCTCAAGGTCTCTAAGACTAAATCTACCAGGCCTTTTTGTGCGCTCAATAATGAAGAAAATTGCAACAATAACAGGGATAAAACTTATAGCATTGAGATAAAAACTCCACGAATATCCAACTGCTGCAATAAGTACCCCAGAAATCCCAGGTCCTAAAATTCTTGCAAGGTTAAAGGCAGACGAATTCAATGAAATTGCATTCATTAAGTGCTCTTTATCTACAAGTTCTATATAAAATGACTGTCTTGCAGGCATATCTATTGTGTTTACAAGTCCTGACAAAAATGCAATTATTAAAATTTGATAGTATTGAACAACCTTTAATGTAACAAGAAGGCCTAATACAAAGGCAAGTAGTGCTAATGAACTCTGTGTGAATATGAGGATTTTCTTCTTAGAAAACTTGTCGATTATAACGCCTGCATAAAGTGATAAGAATAGGGCAGGAAGAAATTGCACAGCAGAAAGAAGTCCAAGTTTAAAAGGAGAATTTGTAATCTGTAAAACAAGCCAACTTTGTGCTGTTGATTGCATCCATGTCCCAATAACAGAAATTACCTGTCCAAAGAAAAATAATCTGAAATTCCTGTATTTAAAGGAAGGAAAATGAAGGAAAAATCTATTCCTTATCCTGTTAAAAGTGTTTCTATTCTCATAAGTTTCCATTGCAATTTTCTCCAATCCAGATTTTTATTATACTACAAAGTTATTTATCACCAAAATTTTAATTGGCAATTTCCAAAAACTTCAAAAAAATCGCTTCTAATAATGCTTTAAAGAATTTTGAAAAAAAGTGTAAAAAATGCCTCAAAACCTATTGACAGGATTGAAAAATTATATAAAATTCATATCGTTTGATGATTAATTAGAGGGAATAGAAGAATTGGCATACAGATACGTTTATGGACCTATAACTTCAAGAAGACTGGGGGTGTCGCTCGGGGTTACAACCGTGCCTCATAAGGTATGCAGTTTTAACTGTATCTACTGTGAGGTCGGAAAAACTACAGTTCTTACAAGCGAACGAAAGGAATATATCCCGGCAGAAGCAATTCTTGAAGAATTAAAGGACTTTTTAACAAACAACACAACAAAAATCGACCACATAACTTTTTCTGGTCTCGGGGAGCCTACGCTTCATATTAGGCTTGGATATATCATTAAAGAATTGAAGAAAATAACAGACATTCCTGTTGCAGTGCTTTCAAATGGATCCCTAATCTCACAAAACGATGCGAAGATGGACTTATTAAGTGCTGATATCGTAAAATTCACGCTCAACGCAACCGATAAAGAAACATACGAGAAAATCAATTTAAACCATCCCGACATAAAGGTTGAAGATGTAATTAAAGGCATTATCGAATTTAGAAAAATTTTCACGCACGAACTTTGGATTGAAGTTCTTCTTGTAAAGGGTATCAATAATACAATTGAAAATTACTTAAATTTATACGACGCCTTAACGCTTATACGACCAGATAAAATTCACATAAACACGGTTGTGCGTGCTCCAGCTTACATTGTTGAGCCATTGAGTTTTTCAGAACTACTTGAAGCATCACGCATTATAAATCATGGATCACAAGTAATATACAAAAGGGGCACAACAAGAGTTGCGCCTCAAACTGAAATTACAAATTCGTCTTTTAATAGATCTACTTAAATTCTTAAACTAATTATGTTAAAAAGACTCAGTGTCTTCAAGAAAAGGTATCCAAATAAAACCAAAAAGAGCAACCCTGTTGCAAGTTTAATTGTAGACAAATTATCCGTAAACCACTTGGAAATCTTCTCTGAGTTTGATCCCCGGTATGCAACATAGGTGATAACAATCAAAGGCAATACAAACATAAAATTGTATAGGACAAGGTAAAAAAACGCCTGTGCTTTAAGATAATCCAACCCAAAGATATAAACAATTGTTGGAAGATACGTTTGTCCCGTGCATGAAAACTCCACAATTGACACAGGGAATGCAACGAGAAACGCAAAGATAAACTCCGTAAGGACCTTGGGATTTCTCAACAATGTATGGATTGTCTTTTTCTCGGCTGTAGAAAGTTGAAGCGCCATATTCTTTATATCTCCCTTTTTTGCCTTTAAGTAATCAGAGAAGTTTAATACAACAAGCACAAAGGTAACGATTGCAGTCCCAAGATACACATACTTTGAGATATAATCAAAATATTTCCATCTTGATATTAGTTCAAAGAGTCCAATGCCCAAAAGAAGGTAGGATACACCAATGCCCAAAGTAAAAAGAATTCCAACAAGAAGAATCTCACGCCTATCTTTCTTTCTAAGCGCAAGAAGGGAAATAAAGAATATCAAAACCGTTATTGCGCACGGATTATAGCCATCAATTAGCCCTGCCCCTACAACCGTTAACACACCAAATTTTTTAAACAACTCAAGGAGTTCTGAATTTTCGCCCTGTGCTTTGATTAGCGCTTCGTTAAGAAAAGCATTGTCATCGTAGTTGAAGTTCTTAATTGTATTTTCAACATTTTTATACGCTTCTTCCCTTACAAACACGCTTTTCCCAATAAAAACTGCAGGTGTAACATTAAGTTTGTTTTCAGGAAGATTATAAATCTTTCCAAGGCTTGCAAGAAGTTCCTTATTTTTAGGTTCCGACACCGAAAACTCTTTTACCTCAATATTCGGATAAATTTCCTTAAGGGTTTCAAGGTATGACTTCGTAAGTGCACACTCAGAGCACCCAGGTGTGGAGAAGAAAAGAATTTTAATGCTAGGCGTATCTCCCTTAACAGAGGGTGCTAGAAGCAGCAATACGACTGTAACCACTAACCAGATTAACACAAATCTTTTCATGGGTATCTTACATTACTATGGGGTAATAACTATGGTCTTGGTTTCGGCGTTCCAGTCAACTTTATACCCCATTGTTTCTGAAATAAATCTTAGCGGAACAAATGTCCTTGCATCTTTTATAAGTGGTGCAACATCAAGGCTCTTCTTTACTCCATTTACGATTGCAAACCTACTTCCAATAACAAGTTCGATTCTCACATTCTCCTTTTGTAATAAGACTGTTCTTGTTTTTGAATCATATGAAACTTCAAAGCCTAATGCTTCCGAAACAAATCTCACAGGAACAAGGGTTCTTCCACTTGTTTTGTCAATAAACGGTTCTACATCCATGGTTTTCGTCTCTCCAAAGACGGAAATATTTTTACTACCCACCTGAAGTTTTACGGTATTATCAAATACATACATCACTACAAACTTTTGCTCTACTGATTTACCCGTTAGAGGATAAATGGCTTTCAGGTTCACAGGTTGCATATTATTCTTTGAGTTCGGAATAAGTTTATATTCAAAGTCACCATTTCCATTTACCTCAACCATCTTGTCATTTACAAGAACAAAACAATTTGATGGATATACATTCCCTTTTACAAGAATAAAGTTTGAGAATTTCTCGAAGTTTGATTTTGGAGATTCTATCGTAAGAACGGGTGTTGTGGTATCTAAGATTACCGTTAAAAGTTTTTCGGTTCTGTTGCCTGCAACATCAATAGCGATAAGATGGAAAAAGTTTTGTCCTTCTTTTAGGGTGTAAACGCCTTCAAATGAAAAGTCAGAAAGCACTTGCAGTTGATTTCCGTTGATATATATATCCCCACTCTCCGAAAGTCCACCTTTTATTAATATTGTATTTTCGTAAGTATAAGTTAGGTCTTTCAAGTTTAATGCTATATGAGGTGCTACCGTATCAACCTTGAACGTAAGCGATTTTTCTTCCTCTGTAAGAGTATTAGTCTTGCTGTAATACTTCACTGTATGGGTACCATCATTAATAACAATTGGATCTGTAAAAACCTTGTAGTCTCCATCATCTAACTTATAGTATGTAGTAGGTGTCTCAGACGTATTAGTTTCGGCAATCAATTTAACAATGACATTTGATATGAAATATCCGTTTTTGCCGTTAGGCTCGTTTGGCGTTGTTTCTAAAAGCGTTCGCACGAAATCTTTATCTTTGAAATCCACTTTTATTGAAACAGGCATCGGTTCTGAATCTGTAAAAACTTCTATTGTGTAGCTGCCCTGTTTTTTTGGGGAGATAATTCCAAACGATGGATAGAATTTTACCTTTACATTTGCATTTTTCCCAATTGATGAAGCAAGCGTTAAAGTAAAGGTGTTACTATTAATAGAAACCGATTTAGGGTTTTCTCCATTTATCGTAACGTAGTTTGCATCAGGCTTTTGAGGCAAAATAAATCCGTCTTGAAATCTTACATACACATTCTTGCCATTCATCACATCGCCAAGTCTTCCTGTGGTAAAGTCAAGCGATAACATTATATTTGCGTTGGTAAATTCCGGATCAGCTGAAGCACCTAAATTCTGGATTGTTGTTGAAGTTATTGTGAATGTTGCCTGCACCTTTTCAGGTTCTTGATCAGTCCAAACTTTCAATATGTAATCTCCTGGCGTTGTCGGATTTTGGAAACTTGCCGATTGTTTAATTAGAAGCTCTACTGTGTCATTTGCCTTTATTCCAGGGGACGGTACTGTGAAATAAACTGTCTTTGGCAAATCGTAAACAGGACCTGCGCCTGCTACCCTTGTTCCATTTATTAGAAAGCAATCCGAACAATGCGCATAAGCACAAGATGTACAAGGTATTGTAGATTCTTGAGGAAACTGTAGATATACTCTATCGTATCCCTGCTTAAGGTCAGAGTGCGTTACAAATGTAATTTTATATTCACCGTAAGCACCTCGATCGGAGGGACTCACAGAAATTGTCAAATTCCCAATAGAATTTGTTACTCCTCTAACAAATGTCAAGACTGAAAAAAGCATTACAAGCATTGTTAAAAAAGCAAAAAGTTTTTTCATTATATCCTCCTATTTTTGTAAGAACGCTTTTATGTTTTCAATTGTTTCTTTAATTGGCTCGCCTGGGCCTCTGTAGTAAACGGTCAGATCCTTGTCGACAAGTTCAATATATGGCGAAACATTCACTTTCAATTGAGTTGCAACAGTTCTATCAGGATCTAAAACTCCTATAACATTATCGCCGAGAGGTGCTGTAAGTCGCAAGAGTTGGTCTTTTTCTTGTGTAAATGCAAATACTATAAATTTAACATTTTCAATGTTGTATGTTTTAAAAAGATTCGCAAGTTGAGTTACACTTTCAACACAAGAGCCGCAACCAGGATTACCACCGATAATCACAATCTTGTTGTATTTAAAATCATTAATATCGTATTCTGTTCCGTTAACATCTTTAAACTTAATCTGCGGGAGTTTTGTTCCTCTCTCAGAAAATACATATCCTGAGACACCCAATGCACTAAATTTTTCCTTCCCATATTTTTCTATATAAAGAAGACTCATTGCCTCTCGTACTTTGTTTTTTATAATCGTCGCAACTGAACTATCACCGGTATAAATACCATCGGTTTGTTTTATTATCGTTTCTGCATCTTTCCCTTTGTAAGCGTTAAAGTATTTTTCAAAATCAATTCCAAGGTCAAAATACGTTGGATTAAAGGGCGTTAAGGTTTTAATTTTAAGGCCTTGATCAACGATTAAGAGCATCGCTACACTTTGTGGAATTCGTTTTTTATCCTTATTGTAAGATGGGTTATCTATAAGTATAGTAACTTCAGTTCCTACTGAATTCCCATTATCATCCACAATGTCTTCCGCTGCAAAACTATCAGAAAACTGTGCTGGGTCTGTAAGAACTCTGGGAGTAGTTAATGTGCCTTTAAAGCCAAATACCTCGGACCTTACATCCTCTTTTGGAATAACTTTTGTATACTTCTGAACTGATAGTCGATTTTTAAGATAGAACCCAAGGACTATAACAACTACAATCGAAACAATAATGCCTAAAATTAAAAAAACTCTTTTGTTTAAAATGTGTTTCCCTTCTTTTTTATTTACCTTTTTCGATTTTTTATTCTTCTTGTTAGACATAGTGTCCTCCTTCACCTATTGTAACCATTCAAAAAACAATCTTTACTTCTTTAGTTTTTGAATCCCAATAAACAGTACCTTTGAAAGTTTCAGAAATAAATCTTATAGGAACAAAAGTCCTCCCTGGGGGGAGAATTACAGGTGCAACATCCAAAGCAATACTTTTTCCATTTACAGTTGCAGTTGTTTTGTTAATGTAAAGTTTTATTTCGGTTGTATTTTCTCTATTTTTAATTGTGACTTCCTTTTTTATGCCATCCCACAATACATCAAAACCAAGCGCTTCAGATATGAATCTCACAGGGACAAGAGTCCTATTAGATATCTTGTCTATAAAAGGTGGCGCATCAAGTTTGTATTCTTTGTCATTTATATAAGCAGTAGTTGAGCCTATGTAAAGCCTTACAACTATCTCTGTATTTTCTACTACTTCAAAATTCACAAACACCTTTTCTTCGACAGAACCTTTTTTCAAAACGAGTGGCACAGAGTACTTCTCCGCCGCCAATTTTGATGAATCAAGTTTAGCACAAAAGTTTATTTTATTCCCAGAAGAAGTTTTTGTAAATTGAATAAAATTAGGACCTGAAAGACTCAATTCCTGTGTATTAAAGCTAAAATCAAAGACATCAAATGAAAAAGTGAAGACTGATCCCTTTCTCACGGTTCCTAAGTTAATTGTTTTATTAAAAAGAAGAATCGGCGTACTTAAATCAACGGAGTACAATTTGCCAGATTTCGTGCCAACGTAAATTAATTTTTTATCGCTATCAAACGCAACCGTTCTAACATCAAAGAATAGCTCAGAACTATTCAGAAAATAATTGACTGCATCACAAGACAAAAACAAACCTAAGGAATCAATCCCAACAATAACCCTATTATAATGGGCTTCAACAAACTTTATATTAGGAGATCCGGAGACGATATTAATCTTTTCAAACTTATTTTCACTTCCTGAATAGATACCTGAAGAGGTTCCCACAAGAACAACACCATTAAACTCTGATACAGAATTAACCGAAACATTATTCAAAACCTTATTCCAGACCATACCCTCGCTTATCGTTTTAGCATAATAAAACCCCTCATCAGTTCCAAGATAATAACCGCTACTTGCGATTAAAAATGCACTCGCTTTTACTGATGAAAGTCCCTTGTTTAAGTTTAAAAAAGTGGAGCCTTTATTAAAACTAGCAAAAAAACCACTACAATAGGACGCAACATAAATTCTATCACCTTCATGTTTAATAGAAGAAATTGTTGGGCAATCGACAAGGTTCCTGAGACTTATCCATTGTGCGTCTTCAAGGCTTCCCAAATAAAGCCCTCCCCCATCTGTACCAATATAATATTTTCCATTATAGTAATCTATAGCAGAGATACTTAACTCGGTCAAGCCTTCGTTCTTTTTTCGCAATGTCTTAAAATTATCAGAGGTGTAGTAAAGCCCTTCATCTGTGCCAATGAGGATAGTTGCTGAAGCTATGTATATAGTGTTGATTTGAGAATCAAAGGATCTAATGAGTTTAATGTTTAAATTTTGAGCATTAATATTACCAATAGTAAATAGATTAAGAATAAGCGCTATCAAAATTACAAATGATATTTTTTTCACACTCATCATGAAATAATTATACCACGCGAGTCTCTTTTTGCAAAACTTGGACAAAATTCTTGTAAGCCTGGAATTAATTCAATTTTTCTTTATAACTGTTTTTACTTTAGAAATACTGTTTGCCCATTTAATGAGTAAAAATACAATAAAGGCAACAATAAGAAAACTTATAATATTCGAAACGACTTTTCCGTAAAAGATACCATGCCACGATAACTCTGCTATACTTGTGAGTTTTAAAGTATTTAGCACAGGATTGAAAATAAGAGGCGTCAAAAGGTCATTTACAAGACTTGACACAAGTTCATTCAATTTTCCTCCAATGATTACCGCAACTGCAAGACCAATAACATTGTACTGCTTCAAAAATTCCATAAATTCGTTTAGCATATGTGCCTCCTTTAGTAGTTTATTTGTAGTCTAACCCAATCTTATCTTAAATCAATAGTCCACCACGGTGTTTCTGTTAAGCGTATGCCAAATTGCTCAAACGAAAACATCAAAAACGTTTTGTCTGCTTCATTAAAATACGATTTTTTTATATTTATAGAAAATCAAGTTCTTTAACAATGCCAGAAACTGTATCTTTTGTTTCAAAAATTTCTTTGTCATTATCAAACAATTTCACTTCAAGATTTGATGTAAGTCCTCTTTCGATCTCAAGTTTGTATTTAGGGAGTTTAACAAAATCTGTTTGCGTTTTTTCAGGGTATAAAAATATGTTTATTTTGGAAAGCCTCGGTGTGCCTTTAAATAAAGTGAAGTTTATTACATAACTATCACCAAAATCGCTTATTGAAGCACTTTCAACAAACGGTGTAATATCGAGTTTTTCCATGATTTTTTCACTCCACAAAGGAAGTGTATCCCCTAATTTAATAGGCTCCGGAATAAAGAACAACTCATTTTTCCTTACAAAACTTACCATGAACTTTGGCTTTGTAAGATACTGGCTTTTGTGTGCTTTTACGGCGGCTAATTTCTTTCCAATATCTTCTCTTTCAAGAGTAATATCTTCAATGTGACCTTTTGGCTCAATTAAAAAGAAACGCGGCATAGTAAGTGCTTTTGTTGGGTTATATCCCATTTGAAATGGCCAACCTTTAGCATGCACAAAATATGATAATGCCTCTACATTTTTATTATTAACCTCTTCTAAAACTGCCTGCGTTAATACTGAGACAGCCCTGTGATCTGGGTTTAAGTCATATTGAGATGGATAGAAAACTTTTGTTGGATTGATTTTCTCATATTCCGTTTTAAAGGCAGTATAAACATTATTGAAGTTAAAATTTTTACCTTTATCGTAGGCCCAACCTTCAAAAACGCTTTTTCTAAAAGTGATTCCTGAAAAATATGTCTTGTCAGGATTGGTAAGGATTTTCATCATCCCAAAATCAGGATATCCTAAAAACACAAGATGGTCTTTTGGGACTCCTAAAATTTTTGCTGCAGCAAGCGCCTCCTTATATCTTTTATAGGCAAGAAGATACGATGAAATAACAGGGAATGGGGCAAATTTAAGCATTGTGTCAGTGTTATGCTCGCCTGAAGTAATAAAGATTACATAAACATCTGCACCTTTACTTACGCTCTCCAAAATGACCTTTGCGCTTGAAAGTGCTTCATCGTCTGGATGAGGTGCAACAATCAAAATCCTATCGCCTTTTTCAATCATAATATCTCCTTTTATATTATTTGTATTCAATACCATATTTAATAAAAGCGTAAGAAGAATTGCAAATACAATTTTTATTTTCATATCATGCTATTAATATACTCATTTTTTAATAACTTCTTATACTTGAAGTAAACCTAATGATAAAGGTTTTTATAAACAATGTTTCGTGAATTAGTCTTTAAATCTCAGCCTCCATATGTTATCGTAATAGTTTTTGTTGTTCCATCCCACTGCACATCTGCTCCAAGAGATTCAGCAACAAATCTCAAGGGTATCATTGTCCTACCGTTGATTATTTCAGGGACAACCTTTGGATTAGTGGAGTCAATGGGAGTATCTGTGCCATTTACCTTTGCAATGCTTCTTCCAATCCAAAGTTCAATTGTGTTATTGCCAAGTGAAATGGTTACTTTCCTTGTTGTTGCATCCCAACTGACAGTTCCTCCAAGTGCTTCAATTATTGCTCGAATTGGTAGGAGTGTTCTACCATTTTTAATCACAGGAGGGGAGTCAAGAGTTCTTATATCACCATCTACAGTAAAAGAAGAGGAACCAATTTGGAGTGCAATAGTAGTTGTTTTCTTTTCGAAAAAGGCTTCAATTGTATGGTCAGAAGTAATGTTATTAAAGGTATATGTTGAAACTGCACCGACAGATTTACCATCAACTAAGACATCTTTAATTTTGTAGCCACTGTCTGGGGTAATTGTGAATGTTTGAGAGGAACCAAAACTAACTGAAAGAGTCTCTCCCGGTGTAATCGATCCACCTAAATGCGCATAGGTTTTAATTACAAAAGTAATCGGTTCGAAATTTACCTGAAGAGTCGAATCGTCATAGATACCCGACAATTTGAGGGTATATGTGCCGTTTCCAAGGTCTTTTGCGTTTGTTAAATATGAATTCCCATTTATTAACACGTCTTTAAGGCGAAATCCCGAATTAGGTGTTATGATAAATTCTTTTTCTTCGGTTGGAGACATTTCAAATTCACCTGAGGGTTCAACTTTTCCACCCAATGAAGCCGACACTTTCACAGTCGATCTACTTTCAAGTTTAAATAAGCCACCTCCATCTGTTCCTAAGAATATATCACCATTTTTACTTACGGTAATAGAAGTTGCATAATAACTTGTAAGCCCGTTATTTATTGAGGTATAAGATAAGTCTTTATTCAATATAAGCACACCACTATCGGTTGCAAGGTAGATAGTACCATTTTGATATACCATGTCAAAGATTACACTATCTTTAAGGATTGAATTTACACTATCTCTGTCAATAACATACAGCCCATCATTTGTACCCACAAAAAGAGAACCATCAAAAATTGCAATTGTATTAATTGTACTTCCTATATCTTTGAGTAACTCAAAGTTTTCAAAATCATTTGAGACAAGTAGCCCTCTATCAGTACCTGCATACAGTTTGCCATCATAATAGTAAAGGGCAGTACTTACACCATCGTAAATGAGTTTACCTGTATCCAAATAACCATTAATCTCAAAAATACCTGAATCCGTTCCTAAAAATATGATGTCTTTTCCATTTAAGTTAAATCCTGTAATAGCATAGACCATTCCCGAAAAATATCTTTTCCATGAAGAACCAAAATCGGTTGAGACAAGCAAACCCATTGAGGTCCCCGCGTAAATAAAATTAGGATTCGTTTTGCTTTGGAAAAGCGAAAGCACCGGAACATCAAATTTCGCATGGAATTCGAAGGTTTTACCACCGTCAAAACTCTTACCTATATTTCCAGAATTTGTTCCAACAAAAAGAGCATCATCAAAAGTTCTTACAACCCTTATGTACTCTTCAGAAAATCCCTCTGAATAGAAGTAGTATTTCATATGTGTAAAATCGTAATGAAGTATGCCAATGCCTGTTAAAAGGAGTGCGGTATTAGTTTTTTCATCATAATAGATTGCATTGTTAGACTCGATAGTATTTGGAAGATCAAGTTTTTCCCAGTGTTCTCCCGAATCAATTGTCCTAAATAATATAGGCTCATCATAGGCTATTTCAGGTAACCCAGTTACTCTATTCGTTCCGTATACAATAAAGTCACCTACAGCAAAAACAAGATTTGGATTATAAGAACTTACTAAAACATCTTTAAAGACATACCAACCGCTTGAGCCTCCCGAAATATTAAAAATCTTCGTGAGTGTTTTTCCTCCGTCACTACTTTTGTAAATACTTCCTAAAGTTGAAATATAGATAACATTAGGATTGCCTTTATAAATTGAAATTGAGGATATAACAAAGTCATCATGCCCGAGGTATTGCCAAGTTTTACCTCCATCATACGTCTTATAAAGCCCGTCTATAAAAGACGCAACATAAACGATATTTGAGTTGGTGGGATCTATTGCTATATAAAGAATAAAATCGCCTTCTTTAATCGACAAACTCTTTGTCCATGTTATGCCGTGGTCTTGTGAAACAAACACTCCTATTTCTGAACCTGCAAAAATTATTTGAGTCTGAGGCACAATTGCAACAAACGTCACAGAATATCCTGAAAATTGCTTTAATTCTACAAAACTTTCACCGTAATCGATCGAATGGTATAATCCAAGATACGTTCCAACAAACAGTTCCCTGTCATCGTTGGGATTTATCGCAACAGAAAAAACTCTATTACCAACAAACCCAAGATTTATAAAGTTAACACCACCATCAACGCTTTTGTAAAGGCCATTATCAGAGCCTACGTATATAATGTTTAAATTTTGTGGGTCAATTTGCATTTCTCCTCCTGTTATCGTAAGAGCAAATCCCTTAAAAGACTGCCCGTTATTGTCTGACCAAAGAAATGCATTTTCAGTTCCAACAAATATAGTGTCATCACTTTTTACATACAAAGAATAAATGCAATTTGCACGCACCTGCAACCTCTCAAAACTTCCCATATTCAGATCAAACCTGAAAAGAGAGCCTTTATCATTACCCACAATAACCTTGTAAGGATTATCCTTATATATGGCTACGGAGAGAAAATTCCCACTTGAAAGAAGCACGTTAATATTATTTAATGACACAAAATAAATAGGATCAATATCGCTTGCAAAGACACCGTCAGATGTCCCTATAACGATTTTTTTCTTTGAGACTGCGATACTATTCACTGTAAGATTTTGAAATCCAAGAAATTTGAAAGTTGAACTTTTTTCATCAAAAGAGTAAAGCCCATCGGAAGTACCTAAAAGAAGAGTAGAAGTATTTAATCTTGCAATTGAAAGAACGTCTTTGTCAGAAAGTCCTACTTCAATCCACTTATTATCTTTGAACTTATAAAGTCCTGCGTTTATTCCATCGTTTAGGATACCTGCATATAGAATGCCTACTCCAAATTCAACGCTTGTAACGCTTAATCTTAAATCTTGAAGAAGGTTAAAACTTGCTCCTCCATCATATGAGACAAATACGCCTGTTGCAGTCCCCGCATACACAATTTTAGGATTATTTCCATCAACTTTCACAACATATGTATTAAGTTCAGTTAGCCCGTTATTTATTGGGTCAAAGTGTTTACCTCCATCTATGCTTTTTAAAACCCCGTTCCCCCATGTTGCAAGATACACAACATTAGAGTTATTAGGATCAATCTCGATACCTTTAACAGGATTAAAGTAATTTGGAGAAGACACAAACCCGGCTTTTGAAAAAAGTGATCTCCAGTAAAGAGTTTTCCCAAATGCGATATTGGGAATAAGAAGAGACAATAAAATTATTAATACTGGTATTTTCTTCATTTCCCACCTCAGAAACATTATAGTATTGAAAAACAACAAAAAGAAATTGAAATGGGTGTGCCTATCTAAATATTTTCTCCGATTATTTTTTCAAGGACATGCTCAACTTTTGAAGAAAACTCATCAGTTGAAATTGTTTGAAGTGTTCTTGGGTGCGGTAAATTTATCTCAACAATTTCTTTTAATTCGCCGGGGTATTTGTGCATAATAACGATTATATCTGAAAGAAATACTGCCTCTTCAACATCGTGAGTAACCATTATGGTTGAAAAATTGAATTTTTGTCGCATATCTTCAAGATAAAGCCACAGTTTACGTCTATTTAAGGCATCCACTGCACCAAACGGCTCGTCTAAAAGTAATAATTCCGAATTCGTTAAAAGCGTGCGAAGGAGTGCCGCCCTTTGATACATACCCCCTGAAAGAGCATTTGGAAAGTAATTTTCAAACCCTTTAAGTCCAAATTGAGGAAGCACATCGAGCACTCTTTTTCTTGCTTCAACTTCACTTACCCCTCTTATAAGAAGGGGAATTTCAAGATTTTTCAAAAGCGAATACCAAGGGAGTAGTACTCCTTTTTGTGGCATATAGCCTAAAGGCCCCTCGGGGCGTGAAATGTATCCTTCGTAAGGCAAAAGTCCACCTATAGCCTTAAGAAGAGATGTTTTTCCACACCCAGAAGGGCCAATTATCGAAAGATAACTTCCCTTAGGTAATGCGAAACTTATACCATTTACCGCAAGGAAACCTTCGTAATAAACTTTAACACTCGAAACTTCTACTTCTTGCATGGAAGAAACTCGTTTGTAAAAAGTGTATTAACATCCTGGGGCTTACTTTTAATAATTCCAAGATTATACATGAGGTCTGTAAAATTCCTAAACACAGACTCTTTCATCACACCAAAACAACCAGATTCATCAAGATAGTATGGCGAAAGCCATTCTTGTGATTTTATAACAAGGTTTTTATCAAGTTCGGGTGCATACCTTAGAAGAATTTGGGCAGCATCCTTTGGGTTCTTATAAGCATAGGTATAGCCTTCAGAAATTGCCTCAACAAATGCCTTTACTATGTCGGGGTGATTTTCTATCATACTTTTACTTGTGATAAATATAGGAGTATAGTGATCAAAATTGGGAATATTGTCCTTCAAACTGTAAAAGTCAAAGTTCAGTCCTCGCAATTGCGCATCAATTCCTTCCCATCCATAGTAAACCCATGTGAAGTCATAGACCTTCTTTTGAAGCCCTGTAATAGCATCAAATACACCAAGTTCAACTTTCTTAATTGTTGAAGGGTTAACTCCATTCATTCTTGCAACATAATCAATAATTGCACTTTCCCAAGCGCTTCCCCAACCTCCATAGGTCTTGTTTGAAAAATCTTTTGGAGAAGTGATACCTGAATCTTTAAGCCATATTAGACCTGATGTATCATGTTGGAGAATTGCAGATATTGCAACAAGTGGCGCACCTTCATTTACCACATACTGGGTAAGCGACTCCTGAAACGAAATTCCAAAGTCGGCCTTCCCGCCTGAAACAGCAGTTTCTGGCCACACCTCAGACGGCTGAACAACTGTAACATCAAGATTCCTTTCCTTAAAATAACCTTTGTCAATTGCAACATATATGCCAGTGTGATTTGTATTTGGTGTCCAGTCAAGCATGAGTGTTACCTTTGTGAGATTTGAGAGTTTCGTCTCCTTCGGAGCACATCCAAACGAAGAAAAAAGAATTACAAAACTCAACAAAAACAGAATTACTTTTTTCATTTTTCACCTCCTAAGTAGCGTGTGAATCTTTGCCTCAGGATCGTTGCAGAGCCCCACATAAGAAGGCTGAAGATAATTATAATAATTGTTCCTGCAAAAACCTGATCCAGTCTAAAAGAGGAAAAAGACCTTCTTATGTATAGTCCCATGCCAACGGTTGTCCCCATCCACTCTGCTGTAAGGGTGCCCAAAATGGCATAGGGAGATGAAATCTCAATGCCTGTTATGATGTATGTAAATGTGTGCGGGAAAATCACATACTTGAATATATCGCTCTTCTTTGCTGAAATTGCCTTTAAAACATCAATCATGTCGGAATCGACGGTGCGTAGTCCAAGAAGCGTATTTACCGTTATGGGGAAAAATGTAGCCCAAATAACAACAACAATTTTTGGAAGCGTTCCAAAGCCAAGCCATAAGATTATAAGAGGTGCAATTGCAATGGTTGGTGTGGACTGTGTTATAACTGCAATAGGGTAAATAAGGTCTTCTATTGGCTTTGCGATGTGCATGATAAGTGCAAGAAGTATCCCAAAGAGGATTGAAAAGAAAAACCCAATAAATGTAACCTCAAGAGTTGCTATAAGATTTGGTAAAATCACATTTGATTGAGTTAAGACGATTTGAAGAGTTTCCATAGGCGAGGGAAGTATATAAGAAGGAACAAGTTTATGTATGGAGATTATTTGCCAAAGATACAAAAATAGGACAAATGAGATACCTTTTAGAATTCGTGAATTCTTAATCAACCTTACCAAAAGAACCACGAAAAGGAAAAACGCAACGATAGAAATAATTGAGGACTTTGAAAGAGTAAGTACAAAAAGTCCAAAAGCAAGTGCAATTTCAACAACCTTTAACGTTTTTTTCAAATTTAAAAACCTCCCGCATTTTGGGAGGGTGTAGGCTTTTGCCTTGCACCATCTCCCTACGCCGGCATTACCCGGATCAGGTTCGAGGGGTCGGATGTAACAGTACATCCCTCTCAGCCACAAAGGGCTCCCCCGAGGTCAATAATATTATAGCAAAAAATTTTAAAAAATAACTTTTTATTAAAAATATTTCAACTTACAATTTTTTCGCTTACTCAATGCTTTTTGAGGTAAGTTGTCATAACCTTTTTAATTCCAAATGCAATTCTATGTAAATTTTTTACACCACCTATACTACACGCCTTACAATAACTTTATTTCTTTTCCTAATATTATTGAGCAACAAAAAAGACCAAAAGATTTATACCTTTGTTTCAACAATTCCTTTATGAGGTGTTCTAAACCACTTTGTGTTCTTACACGTAAAAAGGGCAATAAAAATTACAATGAGGTTTGTAAGGTTAAAGAAAAAGAAAATAAAGATATCATAAGATTTAACCATATTTAGGTCATTTTTATCAAGAGTAAAGAAAAACAGAATTGAGTTTATTACAAAGGATGAAGCCACAGTAATAATTCGGAAATTTGTGAGAAGTGCAACAATACTTATAATCCAGAAAAGAAACGAAAGCGGAAGGAAGAGAAAATAGGGTTTACACTTAAAACTCTTGATATCAAAAAACATCTCATAAAAATAGCCTCTGATCCAACGTAACCTCTGTTTAAAAGAGGTCAAAAAATCCTCAGGTTTTTCATCGTAGATACTTACAGAACCAATGTATGTAATGTTGTATTTTATCTTGAGGCTATATTCAAAATCATCAGTTATACTTCTGCAAGTGTATGGATATTCCTTCAAAACAAAACCATAGGCACCCCATCCAAAGCCATTTAAGATTGCAGATAAACCAAGGTTATTAAGTGCTTCCTGGATTTTAAAGAAGAAGGCAGACATGATAACGAACATGCGGGAAACCCATGTTTTAAAATTTGCATTGCGAGTCCTAAATTGGATAATTGGATATGCTTTAATATATGGTAATGCTTTAAAAAGAAAATCCTTTGGTACATAATTGCCTGCATCAAAAAACATGTAGAAAGAGTTTTCTCCAACTTTATCAACTATTATTGGTATCGCCTCATTTAGCGCCTTTGATTTCGAGTGTTTATCCACTTCAATTACATTTGCACCTTTTTCTCTTGCAATCTCGATAGTTCTATCAGTGCAAGCATCCGCAACAAGATACACCTCGTCAAAGTTTGCATAAAATAATGAATCAAGAATAACACCAATTGACGATTCTTCATTGTGAGCAGTAACAATGGAGACAATTTTCTTTGGATTATACTTCTCAACCGGTGCAGAATGCTTTTTAAGTAGCCCAATTATTACAAGTAAAATGAGTCCTATAAAAGTTATTGTTGAAAGTAGGTTTATTGTATTAATTAGATAGTAAAAAATAATGTACCTTGTAAGAGGAGGATAAGAAACCTTATAATTCAAGACATACAGAGGAACCTCAAAGTGACGAATTCGCACCTCTGTGTACGTTTTAAGCAACAGTACCCAATTCTCAATTTGTTCCACAATTTAATTGTATCACAATAAATCTATAATATATTGTGGAAAAAATTTTTATAACAGGAAACCCTGCCTGTGGAAAAACTACACTAATTAAAGAAATCGGTGAACTTTTGAAAATAAAAGGAGTGGCTTTCTCGGGATTCATTACCGAAGAAATTCGGGAAAAAGGCTTTCGTAAGGGATTTACAATTGAAGACTTAAAAACCAAAGAAAAACTTATTTTTGCATCACTTGAAGGTTTTTCAAATATAAAATTCGGTAAATATTTCCTAAATATTGAAAATTTCGAAAGAATTGCACTTAAAGTATTTGATGACTCTCCTAAAATTGTTCTTATCGATGAAATAGGCAAGATGGAATTTTACTCAAATAAGTTTAGGAAATATTTTCTTGAAAATCTTCAAAGAAATAAAAATATTGTAGGGACGCTTCATAGAGACTTTGTTAAAGACTTTGAGCAATATAAAATTTATACTCTTACAAGAGAAAACTATCAAAAGATAAAACATGAAATTCTAACAGAACTTCAAAAAATGAGAATTCTTTGAAACCTAAATTGAGCATTTTTTATCACTTTAAAAAATTTTAATACTTTTTTAAAAAATTTGAAAGTTTTGAGGCATTTTTTTCACATTTTAGCCTGATTTAAATGTGTGGTGCAAGTTTGGTTTGTTTTATGTATTTTAAGCAAGTTATCCTGTCCTTAGTGTTTTGGAGAGGAAAACTCTTTTTAATATGTGCTTAAATTTATTCCTCTGTAACCTGTGTCCTTCTTAAGCGGGTTCTATATAAAGCCTATGTCTTAGCAACAAAAATACAAGGAGAATTTGGAGATTTACTTCATTTAGGCAAGAGTATTTAGACTTTATTTATATACATTCCTTTCGCATGCTTTTAACAATAGTTTAATCAATTGTTTTTAGTCATGAAGGTTGTGCAAATTTTAAAGTGAATTTCTAAAAATTTTTTCTGATTTAAGTTTTAGGTTTTCCCATTCTTAAAAGAATGTCTAAACTTATAAGTGAGTTTTTAATTAGATAGTTTCTGCATTCTCAAATATGTGTTATACAATCTGAGGGAGACATTTACCTCCCTTATTATTCCTCATAAATTTAGCAACAAATTCACGAAGAGTAGTTGCAAACTTTGCTTTCTTAACCTCCATTTTTATGTGGAAATCGAACAAAATTTTCAAAGATGAAAAAGCCTTTAATATAGGACTCTCCGTTAACATTATAAAGTTTGCTAATATTTTTTATTAGTTTATCGGTTTCTACTTTTGATAACTCCTTTCCATTCCTGTCTCTTACAACGATGAATTTGGGCTCAAGAGAACTCCACTCCAGTATCGAAGCAATCTCATTTGTTTTAGTGTTAAACGCTATCCAGAGGTGTCTGTAATTTTCTGATAGAGTTTCGTCTTTAGTTTTCTCTCCGTAATCTACAGTGCCATTAAGAATAAGAAAGTCCTTATACTCACCCGGAATTGCTGGGTATCCACCACAATAAATCGGGGCATTATAAAAAGATAAAGATTTAAATATTTCTTGCTGATCGAAAAGTTTACAAGTATAATCATCTGGATTTATAACGCCGATATAACAACCACACAAAGGAACATAGAATTTACCTTCAATAATTGATACCTCTGATTGGTTCATATATGGAATGCATCCTTTAAGGCCAGTTACTTCATTCCACTCATATGTGCCTTTCTCTAAATTAATCGTACAGATAAGAAAATGTCCCATTCCTACACTATCATAATAGAGAAGAAGTTGTTTGACCTCATTCTTATCCTTCTCATAAAGACAGGCCTCTCCTATATCGACACCTCCATGAAATACATCGTTATAGAGGGAGATTTTAATTTCTTTTTCTATAAGTTTTTTTCCATTGTTATCAAACACTCGATAAGTAAAATCGCTATATTTCTCCTTTAGATAGTTGATACCTCCAACATTTTTCATTTGCACCTGAAGATTCTGTGAATAATTAAAGAGGTCATAATCTTTAATTACCTTGCCAGAAGCGAATTTAGCAGAATCTATTGGATCATCAAACATTGTGATTTTGAAATTGAAGGAGTTTTTTACATTATGATATTGACTTGAAAGATAAATGTAGCTTTCCCCATCCCAGGATAAAGGAGGACCAAAATAGTGAACCGGCATGCTCCAATCCCAAACTCCAGGTTTATCAGTACGGTTTGGTTGAGCTTTAACTATATACAGAACCTTGTTTGTCTGTAAAATCTTTCCATTTGCGATATCCCAGTAATTTAGATATGCCTCAACATAACCTGCTTTTTGATTAACTGAGAATGTTAAAAATGGGATGGAACTCTCGGAGGGTGCCTCTATCTTATTATTGCACCCAGAAGTAGATACAAACAAAACGAGCAAAATTAAAAACAGAATAATTGTCTTTCTTGTCATCATGGTGTAAATCTCCAGCAACTAACTTTATAAAGATATTTGCTTGATGAATCGTAGTAGTGGTTTTTCACGTCATTTGTGTGCGCTGCAAAATAGTTATAATAGATTCCATAATAACCATAGGAGTAATCATCCATGGCAACGTGATACCTTTCAATTTGGCCATATTGATTATAACGCCAAAATACAGCTACATCTCCAATATCTAAGCTATTATATGAGCATGAAGACCAATCACCTCTACTTACCATATAGTCTGTAAGGTCGGGAACAAAAGTCCAACACCACTTACCACCAAATCCTGTTTTTCTAATTGAAGGGTTCCAATAATTATCTATAGCCATTCCACCGTAATACATTGCCTGGGAAACAAAGTCAGCGCAATTATTACAAGCTAACTGTTCATAGTAGCCATTAGAATACTTCGTCAAAGGGTATTGTGAATTGTTCCAATAACTCATATCTGTATATTGAGAAACTACTGGTGTATTGTTTATCCAGCAAGTAATAGTTTTACTCTGAAGAGCTTCACTCGTATACAGGTCAGCATAATTTTTAGCATTAGTTCTGTTGTAAAGATTCTGATAAACACTATTGGGAGAAATTGGATTTGCAGAAACATTTGACGAATATAATTTCTCAATTAAACCCTTAATTTCAGTGTAACCTCTCTTCTCCTCTACGTCGTATGTGAATGTAGAAGAAACAAATGAATTGTTTGTATCTTCCCATCTTGCCTCCCCTTTAACAGAAACATCATAGAAAATCTTTACACTGTTTTTATCGATTGTTCCTTCAGACGTAATACCACATACAACCTTAAAAGTCCCATTTTCTTCATGCAATTTACTAACCATGTCTTTTAATGCATCGTATTTTTCTTTAATTGCTAATTCCACAGTTTTAATTTGAGCGGGAGTAAGTTTTGTTTTATTTTCATTCAGATACCTTTGCATACCTTTTAAGAAAGGAGATTGTGATGCTTCTTCTAATGTTGCTTTTGGAATCATTGTTGCTTTTACATAAAAAACTGCTTCAGCCTTTCCATCTCCAATTTTTACAGGTTGAATATCATTCGCCTGAGAAACATTGACGGTTATGTTTTTAAAACTAGTTGAACGAACCCCATAGTACCACTCCTTTAGAACATTTGAAAGTTCTGTGACAATCAAATCCTGTTTCACTCCTTCCTGCCCACTTGTATGCACAATCTTTAAAGTTGAAAAAATGCAAACTAAAACAATAAAAACAGTCAAAAACATTCTAAACTTCGTATTCATTTTAACCTCCTTTGTTAAATTTTACTTATCTATTACAAACTTCAAAACTTTTTTGCTAAAAGTGTGTTTAAATTCTTTTCTTCTTTTTTCCTCTTTTCACCTCCATTTCTTCGGAGCCTTGCCCTCATTTAAGTGCATCACCTTCCCTTCCGAGGGAGATTCCGCTCCTAACAAATACTCAAGAAAATATTGAAACTATTTCTCTTGAGTTCTCTCTCCCTCAAATCTATAATTTTTCTTCCACTATATTTTATCGTCTCTCTCTCTCTCTCTCTCTCTCTCTCTCTCTCTCTTGTCAATACCTTTTAAGAGGATTTCAGAAAATCTGCATAAATTTTGTAAAATTTTTCCTCTCATATAATAGATACAAAAACCTTGAAAAAAGTTCCGTGAATTTGAAGAAAAACGGAAAGAATTTTTAACAACCTAAATTGAACTATTTTTTATCACTCTAAAAAATTTTAGTACTTTTTTGAAAAATTTGAAAGTTTTCGAATTGCCTCATCAAAAATCTATATGAAATTGAATCGTTGCCTCATATAAAAATCTATTCAAAAATGGAAATGGAGGTAAAATAATGAAAAAAGTAGAAGAAGTTCTAAAGAAACTGAAAGAAGGAGGCTTTATGATTCTATCCCTGAAAGAGAGAAAGGCTGTGATAAAAGAGGAGGCAGCGATATACCAAAAGGTAACGAAGAAAGAGAAAAGCAGGATGCTTGATGAATTTGTGAAACTCACAGGATACTCAAGATGTTATGCATCATATGTATTGAGAACATATGGAAGTAAAGTTGTTGTTGATTTAGAAAATGGAAAAAGAACTGTATTCATAGGCGATGATCTGTATAGTGGTAAAGGACTTAAGATAAGGAAGAGAAAAAGGGAAAGGGTATACGGTGAAGAAGTCTTCGATGCCCTTGTATATCTATGGAAGATGTCGGATTACCTATGTGGGAAAAGACTGAATGTGTATATGAAAGAAATAATACCTATCTTAGAGAACTTTAATGAGTTCCCTTACTCTAAAGAGATAAAAGAAAAGTTGCTTTCAATAAGTCCTGCTACAAGAGATTGTTGCTTAAGAAAGAAAAGGATAAGTTTAAGTTAAAGATGAAAGGAAAAACACTAACTAAACCTGGGACTCTATTAAAGCATAGCATTCCGATAAGGACATTCTCTGAATGGAATGAGAAAGAGCCAGGCTTTGTTGAAGTAGACCTTGCATGGCACAATGGAGGTAATCTAAGAGGAGAATTTCTCTATTCCCTTGATGTGACTGACATACATACTGGATGGACAGAAACAAAGGCAATAACCTGTTGAAAAAGAGCACAGGTTACAAAAGATTAAAAAAACAAAGCACAGATATGGACATTCAATGCATTAAAGGAAATTGGGAAGAGATTCCCTTTTTCAATAAAAGGTATTGATTCAGATAATGGAAGTGAATTCATCAATGCACATCTATTGAATTATTGTGAAAAAGAGCATATCACATTTACAAGGGCAAGACCTTATAGAAAGAATGATAATTGCTTTGTGGAACAGAAGAACTATTCTGTGGTAAGAAGGGCTGTAGGATACATAAGGTATGATACGGATGAGGAACTGAAGATAATGAATGAACTCTACAATACATTGAGGCTCTATACGAACTTTTTCTTACCTTCAATGAAACTAAAAGAGAAAACAAGAATTGGGAGTAAGGTATTAAAGAAGTACGACAAACCCAAGACACCCTATCAAAGGATTCTTTAATGTGAGTTAGTATCTGAAGAAATAAAGAAGAATCTCAGGAGAATGTATGAAACACTAAATCCTCTTTTACTTAAAAGAGACTTAGATATACTGATTTTTCCTTTGACTCAGAATAATTTCATATATAATTTAGATGAGGCAACCAGATAATATTTCATATAGAAAATTACGTGAGGCAACACGGTTTTGAGGCATTTTTTTCACATTTTAGCCTGATTTAAATGTGTGGTGCAAGTTTGGTTTGTTTTATGTATTTTGAGCATAGTTATCCTGTCTTTAATGTTTTGTAGAGGAAAACTCTTTTTAATATGTGCTTAAATTTATTCCTCTGTAACCTGTGTCCTTCTTAAGCGGGTTCTATATAAAGCCTATGTCTTACCAAACAAAAATACAAGGAGAATTTGGAGATTTACTTCATTTAGGTGAAACTTTAAAATGACTCCTTTTCTTCACAGATTCTTCACGGGGCCCCCTTTATAATTGTCTTAGGAAGTTTGAAAGAACTTCCAAAATCTTAGGCACAGGGAGGTGCACTATGAAAAAGAAGATTTTAGTAGCGTTGTTTGTGTTGGGGCTTTTAAGCTCCATGGCTTTTGTGGGAAAGCACTTTGTTATGGCAGGAAACACACCTACCGCAACCCAGACCCAGGCAGTTTCCTCAGGAACAGGAACTGAAACAAAAGAAGAGGCAATTGGAACCGAGACTCAGCAAGGCGCACAGGAACCAAGTTATGTTGGAAGTATTAAGGTAACTGACACAAACGCAAAAGATGAAGCAAGCGAATCGAAGGCTATTGAAGGCCTTGCAAAAATTTCACAGAGTGATGCAGAAAAAGCAGCACTTGCAAAAGTCCCAGGCACTGTAATTAAAACAACCCTTGACAACGAAAATGGCTATCTTGTCTATGCAGTTGAAGTAAAAGATGCACAAGGCAAAGTATTTGATGTAAAGGTTGATGCAGGAAATGGAACAGTCCTTGCAACTGAAGCATCTGATGGCGCTGAAGAGAAAGCATCTGCCGAAGAAACAAGCAAGACACCTGACACAGATACAGTACAAGAAGAATTTACAGGAGAACACTAATACGGATTAGTATCCTCACACCGTAGGGGGCTTATGCCCCCTATTTTTGTGGTATAATTCTTGCTATATGGAGGTAAATTATGAATAACTTAGACATAACGCTTTTTAACGCAATAAATGGACTTGCAAAAACACATTTTGAACTAAATACTTTTATGATATTCATGGCAAAATACATAGTGTTTTTGATTCCGTTGTATTTAACATATCTTTTAATAAAGAAAGACTTCAAAGGATTTTTGTTTATGGGCACATCAGTTATCTTTGCGCTTTTAATAGGATACATAACTAAAACCTTGTTTTACCATCCTCGCCCATTTGTAATGGGCTTAGGAATTGACCTTGTAAAGGACGACGCAACCTCATCCTTCCCAAGTAACCACACAACTTCAATGTTTGCGTTTGCTACATCGCTTTACCTCATGAAAAAGCATGTTTCAGGCGTAATTGCTCTCATTTTAGGAGTTTTGCTGGGTGTTGCAAGAGTATATATCGGGGTCCATTTCCCATTTGATATTTTGGGAGGTATCTTTTTTGGCACAGTATTTTCAACCGTAACCTACTATTGGATTTTCCCGTATATTGAAAAAGTTGCTCATTTTTTTGGCTTTGATATAATTTAGGGGGTATAAATGGGAAATTTAAAAACCTGGCTTTATATATTTTTAGTGACACTTTTCCCTGCAGTTGAACTGAGAGGGGCAATTCCTCTTGCAATACTAAATTACAAATTACCTGTTTTAAGCAGTGCGATTATTATAATCATTGCAAATATCCTTATAACGCCTATTGTATTTTTACTGTGGAATTTAATTATTTTTGTATTTTCAAAAATCCATACTTTAGATAGATTGCTTAAAAAGTATCTTTCAAACCTTCATAAAAGGGCAAAACCATATGTAGATAAATACGGATTTTGGGGACTTATGATCTTTGTTGCAATTCCGCTTCCTGGCACTGGTGCCTATTCTGGAGCACTTGCAGCAGAGATTCTTGGGATGGATAAAAGAAAGGCTTTTATTTCAATTTCACTTGGCGTAATTGAAGCAGGAGTCATTGTAACGCTCCTTACCACGGGAGCACTTAAATTATTTTAGAGGATATTATGAGAATACTCCTTGTTGAAGATGAAAAACCTCTTGCAAATGCAATAAAAGAAGGACTTACAGAAAATAATTTTATTGTCGATGTTGCTTATGATGGGGATTCTGCCTTATCAAAAATAGAAATTGAAGAGTCTTACGATCTTATTATCCTTGACATAATGCTTCCAAAACTCGATGGTATTACGCTTCTTAAAAAGATAAGAGAACTCAAATACACAATGCCTGTTTTGATGCTTACAGCAAAAGGCGAAATCGAAACAAAGGTTAAAACATTTGGCCTTGGGGGAGATGATTACCTTACAAAGCCATTTGACTTTAGAGAACTTTTAGCAAGGGTGCATGCACTTCTAAGAAGGACAAAGGATGTAAAAACGAGTGTTATAAAGATTGAAGACCTTGAAATAGATACCGAAAAAATGATTGTAACAAGAGGTGGAAAAATTATTAACCTAACAAAAAAGGAATACCAGATACTTCTATATCTTTGTATGAACAGGGGAAGAATTGTAGAAAAAAGAGAACTTGAAAATCATCTCTGGGATGAAAATTCAACGCCATGGTCTGACACTCTGAGGACTCACATCAAGAACATAAGAAGAAAAGTTGATTCAGGCTTTGAGCATAAACTCATAAAAACAATACCAGGGGTAGGTTATGAAATTGAGTGACGAGAATAATATAAAATTCGCAAAGATAAAACTTACACTCCAATACACACTAATTACTCTTGTTGTTTTAGTACTTCTTATAACTTCCTTTTATTTAACGTTCTCAAATTTTGCCTACAAGGATTTCGATTCAACACTCCAAAACCGTGCAATTTCAATTGCAACAACACTCTCAGGAAAAGAAGAATCCGCAATAGAAGACTTAAAATCAATTGCAGGGATTCTCAAAAACTACGACCTTGGAAATGAAAGCATCATGATTTTCGATTCAAAAGGAAACATTCTTTACGAAAATACACAGGATAAATTTGTAATGCCAACGAATGTAAAAGATGGTTTTTATACACTTGAAGGTATAGAAGGGGATGAGCAAAAAACAGTTCGAGCATACATAACAAAACTCAACAACACAAATTATTACTTACTTGTTGCAAGAAATTACGATGATCTACGTTCATCTCTAAATGAGGTCCTTATTTCGTTTTTGTTAGTAGTGCCGTTTATTTTGCTTATTATAATCTTCCTTTCATATAGGTTTGCAAGTTCAGCAATAAGGCCAATCGAAGAGTCAATGAGGATCCTTAAGCAATTCACAGGTGATGCGTCCCATGAATTAAAAACACCCATCTCAACAATTAAGGCAAACATAGAAGTTGCACTTATGAAAGAGCGAACTTCCGACTACTATAAGGAAAAACTTGCAACAATTTTAGATTCAGTAAATCGAATGTCAAAACTCATTCAAGATATGCTTTTTATATCCCGTCTCGATATGGAAACATATCCCGTTAAAGTTGAAGAAGTTTCCTTAAAAGAACTTTTAGAAAAAATAAAATCACAGTTTGAAGGCCTTGCCTTAAGCAAATCAGTCAATTTAATTATCGATGCCGATAGACACATTACAATAAAAACTGATAAAGATATCCTTTTTGAGATCATCTCAACTTTCGTTGAAAATGGCATAGAATATAACAAAATTAACGGCTTTGTAAAAATATATGTAGATAAGGTTGAAAATAATGTGAAAATAATTGTTGAAGACTCAGGCATTGGTATAAAAGAAAGCGATATCCCTTACATATTTGACAGGTTCTATAGAGGCGAAAAGTCTCGTTCAAGAGAAACAGGTGGTGTTGGTTTGGGGCTTTCAATTGCAAAAGAGTTAGCAAGTTTAATAGGTGCAAAAATCGAGGTTGAAAGTAAGGTTAACATGGGCTCTAAATTCACACTGATTCTAAAGGAGGAATAGATGGTTTACAAAGGGCTTACAACAGAAGAAGCACAAAAACTACAAAAGGAGTATGGATTTAACGAAATAAAACAAAAAGAAACTTCACCTTTCCTTGACTTTTTGAAGAGGTTTACAGGTTTAACGGCATTTGTTATAGAAGGTGCAATGATTATCTCTCTTCTAATTGGAAGTTATATTGATGCAGTCGTAATGTTGTTCTTGCTTCTCCTCAATGCAATTTTGGGGTTTTCAGAGGAGTTTAGGGCATCCAAGGCAGTAGAAGCACTTTCAAAGAAAATTTCAGTTAATGCACACGTCCTAAGGGATGGTGTATTCAAAGAAATCCCCGCAAAAGAACTTGTCCCTGGTGATGTAATAAAAATAGCAATGGGAGATATTGTACCTGCAGATTGCAAAATTGTTGAGGGAAATATTCTTGTTGACCAGTCAGTTTTAACTGGAGAATCAATTCCAAAAGAATGCAGTGTAAACGATGAAATTTATTCAGGAAGCCTCATAACAAGAGGAAGTGCTATTGCAAGCGTAGAAAAAACAGGCGCAAAAACATATTTCGGAAAAACTGCAGAACTCATTGAAAAGGCAAAGCCAAAACTCATAATAGAAGAAATAACGATGAGTGTTACACGAGGGCTCCTTGTTGTGGATGCATTATTTATAGGAGCAGTTATCCTTAAATTTGTAATCCAAAAATCTCCTTTATTAGATACACTTCCATTTATCCTAACGCTTCTTATTGCATCTATTCCTGTTGCCCTTCCTGCAATGACTGTGCTTGCACTTTCCCTTGGATCACTTCAACTTGCTTCTGTGGGAGTGCTTGTTAGAAAACTTGACGGCATAGAAAACAGTGCCATGATGGATGTACTCTGCCTTGATAAAACAGGCACCATAACCGAAAACAAAATAAGAATAGTGGATGTTGTGGTAATGAATCCAAAGTTTACCGAAGAAGATGTTGTTGAATTTGCTTATCTTTCCTCTGATTCCGTAACAAAAGACCCTATTGACTCTGCAGTTATTGAATTCGGGAAAGATAAAGTTAAAGGTCTCTATAAATTAGTTAGGTTCCGCCCTTTTGACCCTGATAAAAAATATTCCGATGGAGAAATACTCGATAAAGATGGAAATACTCTGAATGTCTATAAAGGGGCACCTCAGGTTATCCTTGGAATGTCAAGTAATATTGATTCGAGCATTAATGCGACTGTAGAAAAATTTGCATCTGTTGGAAAAAGAAGCCTTGGAGTTGCAGTAAAGAAAGGCAATGAGATAACATTTGTAGGACTTCTTACCTTCTTTGATTACCCAAGAGAAGACTCTAAAAAATTTATTCAGAAGATAAAAGAAATGGGTGTAAGGCCTGTAATGATTACAGGTGATAACAAACTCATTGCTCAATCAGTTGCAAAAGATGTTGGTATAGGCGAGAATGTTTTATCAATTAAAGAACTTAAAGAAAACGAAAGAATTGACATTGAATCTATTGATTCGTTTGCAGAGGTTATTCCTGAGGATAAATTTAATATTGTTGACATATACCAAAAGAAAGGGCACACCGTTGGAATGACGGGAGATGGCGCAAATGATGCACCTGCACTTAAGAAGGCAGATTTAGGTATTGCAGTAAAAGATGCGCTTGATATTGCAAAGCAATCAGCAAAGGTAATTTTAACAGAAGTCTGTTTGTCAAACATTGTAAACCTCATAACTGTTGGAAGGCAAATCTACAGAAGGATTATTCTATGGATACTGAATAAGATTGTAAAGACGTTCCAAATAGTTTTCTTTGTTTCCATTGCAACACTCATCATGGGCAAGCCCATTATTACACCTGTTGCGATGGTTTTAATGCTTTTCCTTTATGATTTTGTCACAATGTCAATTGCAACTGATAATGTTGTGCCTTCAAACCGCCCAGAAAAGTGGAACATTAAGAAACTCCTTTCGATGTCCTTAATTTTTGGAGTACTCAAAATTTCGGAACTCTTTGTTGCCATGTACCTTGCTCAAAAATTCTTTAAGATTACATTTTCAGAACTTCAAACACTTATGTTTTATCTTTTGCTTGTTTCAGGGCTATTTAACATCCTCAATTTTAGAGAAGAGCGATTCTTTTTCTCGTCTTTACCAAGTAAGGTTATTATTATCTCAATTACAGGCGATATAATCGTTGCAACGCTTATCTCCACATTTGGCATATTTGTTTCAAAGGCACATTTTGGGCTTCTCATGATAACGCTTCTCTATGCCATACTTGTAACTCTTGTATTTACTGATATAATTAAGCTATTCGTATATAGGTGGTTTAAATTTTAAACATGAAAAAAGAGATTGAGATTGCGTTAATAACAATTCTCGTATTTGTGCTTGTTTTGGTGTTTTCCCTTCAATATGTTTCGGAAGAAAGGGAAGAAGCACTTTATGAAAGCACCATTACATACGAAACCTATATTCACTCAAAAGACTTGTGGAAGCCTGCAATAAATACGCACAAAATTGCAAGACCGAAAACACAAAAAGAAACAGGCGTTTCTTATGTTCCAATACTCATGTTTCATAATGTTGCACCCATTCCACCAAATGCAAGCGAACTAAAAAAATCTTTGACGGTTGACCCAAAACTATTTGAAAGCATGATGGAATACTTAAAAAAGAATGGTTTTACACCTATTACACTTAAAGAATTGAATAAAATATGGGCAGGAAAAATGCCTATGCCTCTAAAACCAATTGTTCTTACATTCGATGATGGAGATAAAGGTGTTTATGAATATGCATATCCCATACTTAAGAAATATAATTTTCACTTTGTTATCTTCTTAATAACAAAATACACAGGGATGCATACACACTTTTATATGAGCAAAACCGAAGTAAAAGAAATGCATGATAGCGGTTTGTGTGAGATTGGTACACACACAAGAGACCATGTCAATTTAAAGAAAACGCCTCTTATCACGAAAATTTACGAGATAAAAACATGCACAAACGATGTAAAAAGACTTTTTAATTATACACCAACCTCTTTTTGTTATCCTTTTGGAGGTTTTGATAGAGAGTCGGTTGAATTGCTTAAGGCAAACGGATACACAATGGCAACAACCGTAATTCCAGGAGTTGCAAATTCAAAAGACAATCCACTTCTTCTTCCTCGCATAAGGATTGACGGAAGAGAAAACCTTAAAGCATTTATTATGAAGGTGAATTTAAAGCCTTAAAGTTCAAAAGACAAAATTCCCGTTGGGTCAGTATCTGTTATAATTGTATAATTATTGCCAAGTTGGTTTCTTAACAAATCTGCATAAGTATCAAGATGCTCTGTGTGAATTGGCAACACAAACCTTGGTTTTGCAAGTAAAATATGTTCTAAGAGGTCTTTTGGGTTTGCATGCCCTGAAACGTGGTATTCTCTCGTAAAAGAAGGTGTACCTTCTTTAAACTCAAGGCCGTAGGGAGTTAAATGAAAGATTTTAATCCAATTTAAAAGCCTCTCTGTATCAAACATCTGCTCTTCTGTATATGCTTCGCTTGTAGAGTAAATATAAGCGCCACCGTCAATCTCAATATCAAGGAGGTTTGGCATATCCCAGAAACTATAGCAAACAATGTAATCGCCGGGGCTTTTTCCAATTTCAGAAATCGTCACAAATCTATTTATATATTCATTATTCTCACTAATTTCTTTAATCCACTTTCTATTTTGCTCTCTTTTACTTTCAATGATAGCGATATTTTCGTCGTCTATGATATTAATGTTGTCGTCTTTTAAGAGGTGAAGTAAATATGCATCTTTCATCGTTATTGCAAGGTGCCTTTTGGTTTCCTTTGCAATTTCAAGGAATATTTCAAGGCGCTCTATATGTCTTGCACCAAAATCCGCAATGACAAGTTTTCCATCATTTTCTTTTACAACCTTAATTGCATTCTCTTTGATATTCTCTTCCTTCAACTGCGGTTCGTGAAATTTTTGAAAAGAATTTTCATCAATTCTTGTGCCTTCAATTAAAAGGACATCGACTCCATTTTTAGATAAGAATTCGAAAAATTCTTCTGTTTTGTGGGCCTTTCTCCCATGAAATCTTATATCGCCAGTATAGGCAACCTTTACACCGTCAACCTCAAAATATATAGACGATGCACCAGGGACGGAGTGGTCGACTTCAAAAACTCGATATTTAAAATCGTCTAATCCTTCTATGAAAGCAGGGCTATTTGGATATTTAAATATCCTACCAATTTGCGTTTCAGAATCCTTTTTTAACTTTTGTTCCTTTGCGCCATTTACAACTTTTGCTTCAGAAACGGTACAAAACTCATAAAGAAGGTTCTGCTGTCCTGTATCCTGAAATGCTTTCATAATATGGTAAGTGATAGAGGTTGTAATAATCGGAATATCTCCCCTTAAAAAAGACATGTACCCAAAGTGATCAATATGCCCATGAGAAATAAACACTGAAACTGGATTTACAGAGGGTGCCTCATTAACTTCTTCTTTTAAATAGTAGAGCAAATCTTCTCTATAAATACCCTTAAGGTGTGGAATGAGGTTTAACTTCCAAAAATCATAGAGCCCTGCACCAGATCTTGGAGTTAAAAATTCTTCAAAGTACTCGGAATACGCCTTAAAATTTTTCCCAAAATCAAGAATTAAAGTTTCCTTGTTTTTACTCTCGACAAAGATTTTATTTCCTCCAATTACATTGTGCCCATCAAAAATTCTTATAACCATTTCGATAAATTATAACCCAAATAAAGGAATTTTTGAATTAAGCAAGATACTCGTGAATCTAAGAAAAATTCTTCTCATATTTGTAGAGTTAATAGAAAGGACTTTGGTTTCACATTTCTACTACATTTCTACTTATTAGCCACCCTCCTCAGAACTCCCCCAAGTAGTCATCCCGAACGAATGTGAGGAGAAATCTCCGCCTTTTAGGGGGAGTTAGAGGGGGAGAATCGTAAGTCCCCCTCTAAGGTAGGTATTCCTCGCCTTCGGCTTCGAAATGACGAAACAAGGTTATTTCAACAAACGTTGTGAGGAGAAATCTCCAAAGTTTAGGAAATGGAGGCGAATACATATAATAATAACCGAATTAAGCGATAGTCTTCACTTCCTCAAAAATACAATTCATTTGCAACCTGCAACAATTGAGTATAATATCCATATGGAAGAAATACTAAAAGGAATATTGAACGCACTTCAAATTGAGATTGTGTTTGTTGACACAACACATACGATTCGTTTTATGAACAAATTTGCCATAAATAACTACAAGGATAGATTTGGGACAGACCTTGTCGGAAAATCCATTTTCAATTGCCACAACGAAAACTCAAAGAAACTAATCCTAAAAGGATTTGAAGAACTTGTTCAAGGCAAAGACAAAGTGCAAGTCTTTGAAAACGAAAAGATAAAGGAGTATATGATTGCGGTAAGAAATGAAAAGGGATCCCTTCTTGGATACTTTGAAATTATAGAAAGAATTTAAAATTTACAGAGTATTTGCTATAATGTTTTATCTCCGACCAACGATGCCTAAAAGGAAAAGCCTCATGGCACTTTGGCGGTAGGGTATAATTGGAAACGGTTATGCCTGCCATTTTTGCAAAGGAGGTATAAATGAAAAAAGTAGCAAATGTTTTCTTAGTTTTTGTGCTTCTTATTTCTCTTTGTTTTAACTACAGCATAAACTTATTACGTGCTGACTCTGACTGTGTTATAGAACTTACAATTGGAAAAAGTGTTGCAACTGTGAATTTTAAATCAGTTACTCTTGACACAAAACCAATCATTCAGAATGGAAGAACCTTAGTTCCTATAAGGTTTGTATCAGAAGCTTTCGGCGGATTTATAGATTATAATCCAAACAACAAAACTATCACAATTATTTTTGACTTACACATCATCACATTAAAATTAGGCTCAAAAATTGCAGTTGTTGATGAAAAAGAAATCGAACTTGATGTCGCACCTTTTATAGATAAGGAATCTCAAAGAACCCTTGCGCCATTGAGATTTGTTGCAGAATCAATCGGCGCAAATGTAGAATGGAACCAAACAAACAAAACAATTAAAATTACTTATAAGCAAAAACCACTCCAAACTAAAAAATCTATAACCCTCAGAGTAATCCATGCAGGAAGCCTTACACAACCTATAAGAGATGTTGAAAATTCTTTTAAAAATTACTATTCAAAACTTGGAGTTAATATAACATTTGAGGATCAATCTGCTGGAAGCGTTGACGCTGTAAAGCAAATCACGGAACTGAAGAAAGATTTTGACATAGTCCTTCTTGCAGACTCATTTCTTATTCCCCAGTATCTTATCCCACAATACACCGATTGGTACGTTAATTTTGCAACGAATAAACTTGTTTTATGTTATACAGATAAAAGCAAATATGCAAAAGATATAACTCCAAAAAATTGGTACGAAATTCTTTTAAGAAAAGATGTTGACTTCGGCTATGCTGAACCAAATTCAGATCCTGCAGGTTATAGGACCCTTCTTATGTTCCAACTTGCAGAAATTTATTACAAAAAACCAGGCCTTTACAAAAACCTCATAAATGCAACAAAGCCAAATAATATTCGCCCAAAATCCGTTGAGCTTGTCGCACTCCTTGAAGCAAACGAACTTGATTATGCATTTGAATACGAGTCAGTTGCTGTGCAAAACAATCTTAAATATATTTCGCTTCCAGATGAACTTAACCTTGGCAACCCTGCCTTAAAAGACTGGTACGCAAAAGCATCTTTAACCTTAAAGGATGGCACAGTTGTAAAAGGTGCACCAATTATTTACGGTCTTACAATACCAGACAATGCTACCGAAAAGGAATTTGCACAACGATTTGTAATGTATCTATTAAAAAATGGTGATGATGTTTTTAGAAAGGCAGGGCAACCTTTTGTGTCATTCAAAGCGTATCCAGATATCTATAAAATTCCACCTATCGTAAGAATTGGAATCATAAAATAAAATTCTCATACAACAACTTGACTTTTCAAAAATATTTTCTAAAATTTAATGTAAGGGGGATTAAAAAGAAGGAGGGATTGTTATGAAAAAAATTACAATTGCAGTAATTTTAGCAATGCTTTTTTCTTTTATAACATTTTCTTATGATGGTGCATTATCAAGAAATTTTTCATCTATTCAAACAAACTTCATAATTACACAAGACCAATTAAACATTGAAAAAGAAAACCTTATCCCCATTAATCTTCTTTCCAATACAAGCCTCTCCGTTGTTACATCTACAAATAGCTTTTTAAAAACGTTTGGGACTTCGGGATATGAAGAGGGAAACGCAATTTCACTAACAAACGATGGGGGCTATCTTATTACAGGTACCATAGAAACAACAGAGGGTTTGTCAAAAGGTGTTTTACAAAAGGATATATTCTTCACAAAATTCAACTCAAACAACCAAATAGAGCGCTTTAATCTTTTAGGAGGTGTAAAAGATGATGCTGGCGTAATGACTGTCCAAGTATCTAACGGAGATTATATTTTAATTGGCAATACAAACTCATACGGAAAAGGGGGAAGCGATATTTATGTTATTACAATGCATAAAGGCGGGTTTGTTGCAGAAACCTTTGGCGGAAGTGGAAACGATAGCGCATCATACATTAGCATAACACAAGATGGAGGCTATATTATTGCAGGCAGTACTACTTCTTTTGGTGCAGGAGGACAGGACTTTTTAATTTTAAAATTTGATTCTGATGGAAAACTCTCGTGGGCAAAGACTTTTGGGACACCTAACGAAGATACGGTAAGTTCTGTAATACAAATGAGAGATGGCGGATTTGCTATTTTAGGTTCAACTTATTCTAATGATGCTTGGAATACAATATTTATAGAGATTGACTCAAATGGCATGCCTATAATGTCAAGGGTATACTCTCAAGGGCAAATGCTTATGGGAAAGTCAATTGTTAAAACTTCAGATGGAGGATACGTGATAGGTGGAGTCGTAAGAGCCGGTTCAACTGATCCAACTTCTGCAATCATATTTAAGGTAAATAATTCAGGCTTTGTTGACTGGGCTTTTAGATTGGGAGACGCACTTTACAACGATATAAACTCAATTATTCCAACCTATGATGGGGGGGTTGTTGCTGCAGGCTCTACAACATTAGATAAGAAAACTTCATCGGATTGCTTGGTTATGAAATTCTCATCAAACGGCCTACTTCAATGGGCAAAAAGATTCGGAGGAAATAAAGTAGATTTTTCAAAAGCAGTCGTACAGGCTGTTAACGAGGATTATTTAATAGTGGGAACTACCTCATCTTTTGGTTCGGGATCAACCGATGTGCTATTAGCAAGACTTACAAAAGACGGAGACATAAAACTAAATATAAGTACAGGAAATATAAATCTCCCAGAAACCTATTTCAGTAACTGTTCTGTAAACGCATATCCGGTTGCGTTCTCGGTAAAAAGCGCAACTTTATACTCTTCTTCATTAAAACCAAATGAAATTGGTGCAAACTCTTCTATAACAATAGCATTAAACAACCCACCTATATTAGCACCTGTAATTTGCTTTGTAACATTCTACGATAGTTTTAATCCAATTCCACATGCAACACGTTATGTCCTTTACAATCATAGCATTGGTTCCGATATGCCACAAAATCCAACACGTGAGGGATATACTTTTACAGGTTGGAATACAAAAAGTGATGGAAGTGGAGCATCTTTTACATATAGCACAGTTGTAAGTTCGGAGGATCTTAAAGTTTATGCACAGTGGAAAATAAATACATATACTATTACTGCCTCTGCATCAAGTGGTGGCTCTATAACTCCCTCAGGAAGTGTTGTAGTAAATCATGGTGATTCAAAGACATTCACAATTCAACCCAATTTAGGATTTAAGATAAAGGAAGTAAAAGTTGATGGGTCTTCTGTTGGAGCAGTTTCAACATATACATTCACGAACATAACAGGTAATCACACAATAGAGGCAATATTTGAGAAGGTAGAGGATAAGATAGTTATGATTCTTCAGATTGGAAATGCACGCTTTACTGTTAATGGTGTAGCGAAAACTCTTGACTCACCACCTATCATTAAAAATTCAAGGACTTTACTTCCCATAAGAGCAGTAGTTGAATCCTTAGGTGGAACAATTGATTGGAATGGAACAGAAAGGAAAGTAACAATTTCTTTCAAAGGAAAAAATATTGAACTGTGGATTGGAAAGGCAATTGCTATGGTAGACGGAGTATCTACTCAGATTGATCCTGATAATAAAAACGTTGTGCCTGAGATAATCAATTCAAGGACAATGCTTCCTCTAAGATTTGTTGCTGAATCCCTTGGCTGTGTTGTGCAGTGGGACGGCACAACAAAGACAATTACAATAACTTACCCAAAGCCGTAGAATACTTAATACAACATGAAAATTGACAGTATTGCAAATTATAATCGACAGTATCACTTTGACTTCAAAATAGAAAATTAAAATTACAAAGGTTCCTTAAAAAAGCATTATTGCTAAACTTTGAAGAGAAACAAAGTAAACAACAAAAATAAAGAAATATTTAGAAACACCTTACACAATAAAACTTGCTAAATAAGTTATTATTTTGTTTTCGCTAATGAATTATTTGGTTGCGTAAGTGTTGTAGATGCCAAAGAAACACTCAAAACTATTAAAAAAATGGAAGGATTGAAAGCAATTGAGAAAGGGTGTTTGAGATTTCATTTCCAAATTGACCTTTTTTATTATCCACTAAAACTTTCCTTTAGTAAAATACTATTCACTCTTTTGTAGAATTCGTTTTGTGAAAGCAAATCTATATGAGTTCCTACTCCGTTAATTCTTCCGTTCTCTAACACCAGTATTTTATCTGCAATTCTTGCTGTAGAAAGCCTGTGAGCTATGATAATCACTGTACTATTCTGCTTGAGTTTAAGGAAAACTTCATTTATTTTATCTTCTGTCTCGAGGTCCACAGAGGAAGTCGGTTCGTCAAATATATAGACTTTTGGAGAAAGTATTAATGCTCTTGCAAGAGCAACCCTTTGTGCCTCTCCTGCTGAAAGATTAATTCCTCCCTCTCCAATAACTGTATTAAGGCCATAAGGGAGCTTCTGAACAAAGTCGATTGATGCCATTTTCAAAGCCCAGGCAATCCTTTCTTCTGTAACGTCCTTTGCCCCATATGTTATGTTCTCATATAGAGTCCCGTTAAAAACATAATCATTAGAAAGGAATAGTTTTACCTCTTTTCTAAGAGAAGAAACTTTTACATCTCTTATGTCGATACCATCTAATAAAATCTTACCTTTATCAGGGTCAAAAAATCTAACAAGCAGTTTTGCAAGCGTTGTTTTCCCAGAACCTGTTGGTCCTACAATCGCAGTTATTGAGTTAGGAGGAAAATCTACGAATACATTCTCTAATACAATTTTATCTCCGTAACTAAAGTATACACTTTCTACTTTAATTTCTCCTCTTTCTAGAGTAAAATCAATTGCATCAGGCTTTTCGCTTATCTGTGGCTCAATCTCGAGATATTCCTTTACTCTCATTAGATTGACTCTCGTGCTTTGAAATGAAAGGATAAGATTTGTAAGACTTGCAATTGGTTGATAAAGAATGTTAGCAAACATCATAAATGCCATTAGAGTCCCAATTGTCATCTTTCCGTAAATTGTAAGCATTCCTCCATAGAAAAGGATGGTAAGGGACCAGGCATTACTTATAAGAGTCTGTAACACACTGGAAAATTTAGAAATCATAAATGTTTTTATTTCTAATTGAATAAGATCCTGTAGTCTTTTAAAGAAACTTTTCTGTTCAAGTTCTTCCGTCGAAATAGTCTTTACTAGCTGAATCCTTCTGAAATGACCTACTGTAAATCCATTAACCTCCTGTCCTTTCATCCTTACTTTCTTCGTATAGCTCAGGATTGGCTCTCTAAATCGAGCTATTACAAAAGATTGAACTCCAAGGATTATGAATGTAAAAAGAGCAAGCATCAAATTCCACTTAACCATGAAGACAGCACTTACAAGAAGAATGAGTTGCATCGGAATCGTTACAAGAATTCCCATCCAGGAGTCTACAAGTGAATCAGTATCGGTAAGTAAGCGGTAGCTTATGCCACCACTTGTCTCTTTCTCGTAAAAACTCAATTTCGCATATTGAAGTTTTTTGAACATATCGAGTTTAAGGTTTGCAGAGATTCTTTTAAATACCTTGACTAAAACATAACTTCCTGTAACCGAAGAAAGCAAGAATATCATCAGTACAAAAATTGAAATAAGGATTAGAGATTTAAAGTATGAGTAATTCTTACCAATGATTACGAAATCCATCAAATATCTCGTAATTAATGGAGAAATTAAGGTACATATTTCTGCAACAATACCAAGGATAACGCCAAAAGTAACAGATATCCAATTACCTTTAAGGTAATGTAACAACAAAGATAAGTAACTTTTCAAATCGTCATGCATAAATCTCTTTTTATCTTTTTTAGCATTCCTTCATCCTTTACCTGAGTATGACATATGCTAAACCTACAGAGACTAAACTCCATAGAATTGTGAAAATGGTGAACCAAAGGAAGTGCTTTTCAAAATTTTTTGTTCTATCCTTATCTACCAATGAAGCATCTTTAAGGAACAAAATTGAAAAGACGATACCGAGGATAGCAACAACCATTCCACAAATTCTTACTGCAATAAAGCTGTTCAAAAATACAAAAAACACAGAAATGTTAACAAAGATCGTAAAAATTGAAATAAGAAAAATTGCATAAACAAGACTTTTTGAAATAATAAAGGGCTTGTCTGTAATGTCATTTTTCTGCAACTTAAGTCTATCGCTGTATATTAATCCAAAGATACCCAATCCTATTGGGATTACAATCATCAAACTAATTTGTATCCATATTGGCCATTTCAGCAAATATGATGTAATATTAAATGGCAGAAGGACAATCCCAACAACGATAGACCAGATAGCTGTAACTTTGTTTGCTTTATCCCAGACTTCAGGGTCAGAAAGTGTCGCAGGAGTTCTCAACCCAAACCATTCGTTTTGTTTAACTTGCAGCATCCCAATTCCACCAATGATTAGAATAAAAGGCACAAGATAATAAATAAGAAAAACGTCAAGAAACGGCAAATCTTTAAAACTCATCTTTGTCCACCTTCTTTTTCAACTACAATAATATTTTGCATTACTTCAAGATGTAACAACGGCACCAACGAGATGAACAAATACAGCAGTTTCAATGGTTACAATAGTTGTAGCCACTGTAGTGAACTCAGCCGTAGCTAAATAAAGAGCTAAGGCAATCCCAACTGCGATTACCAGTACAAGAGCAACTGTTTGTGGCTCAATCTCATTTCCTGTTCCTCCAGCACTCTCAATCGTCGGGCTTTCATAGTTTTTCATTTTAGGTTACCTCCGTTTCATTACTTATTTTGTAAACTAATCTGCTACTATGGATTTATCCTTCATTTTCAAAACAGCGCATTTTATACTATCCTTAATTTTCAGTTAATGATTACATTTGAATAGAATTGGCTTTAAAGCAATTTCTTGACTTCAAAATCCAAACAAAAGAGGCGATTGTACTCAATCCTACAAAAATTTCAGCTAACCAAACATTCTTTACAAGCATAATCCCGACAAAATCAATAATTGTATGCAAAAGAATTGCTAAAACGAAAAAGAGAAATTTATTGTTTTTAACCGCATAGAGCACAACAAGCGATAAGCCCATTTGAATAGCAAGGGCAAAGATTCTTTCAATGCCTCCAAGAAGAAATTGATAGGAAGGCGTATTTATTAGAGTTGAAGCAATTGTCTGGGCATCGCCTGGAAGGACTTTCTTTGAGTTTATCATTACTGAAATAACAAATTCATTCAGAAAGGCAGTTCCAATGAATAACGACTCAAGTCCTCCGTGACCTATACCGTAGCCAATACCATCCTCCCAGATTAAGTGATTCTTTAAGAAAACTTTGAAGCCGATGTATCTGCCTATCTCTTCAAAGAGTCCTGCAGAAAGTGCAAGCAAGAAACCAAAAAGAAGGTAATATTGCTCAGAAAATTCCACATACCAGGCATTTTTTGATAGATATACAAGTAAAGGAATTCTTGTTAAAATCTGAAAAACAACAAAAATAGATACACCAACGATAACCGATACCCAGGCAAATCGTATTCTTCTATGTAAAAGGAGTGCTAAAACAATTGGGAAAACAACACTTAATATTAAACTAACAGACATGAAAATAATTGAGGTAGTTTTTACCATTTTAGGTCTTCTTTTGCATTACTTTCTTACTTTCCTCTCAGTTTTTGCGAATCATAAAATTCGCCTGTTATTTTCTTTTTACCATTCTCATCTTTAAAGCTGAAAGTTAACTTAACCTGGTCTTCATTAGTAAACTTTGCCATATACTGAACGATAATCTTTCCACCTATTTCCTCTGCTGCTAGGAATGTTTTTGAATTAGGAATGTAGTTTCCAATTTTGTCAGTTACGGTTTTAAACATTTCATTAAACTTGTCCTTTGGAACTGCTTTTAGCATTTCTTCACTCATATCTTTTGCCCACATATCATAGTTTCCTTCATTATGAGCAATAAGCACATTTTCTACCATTGGATCCGCAAAACTTACATCGCTTTCTTTTAATACCTTTGCAGAACAGCCAGTCAATAAAACCCCCGTAATAAGCACAACTGTCAAAACAACTAAAACTTTCTTCATACTACACCTCCTTATATGAAAGATTAAAGCATAAAAATCCAGTAAGGGATATGGACAATAGTAAAAGCAAGAGATTTCAATATGTCCGCTTTTCTGTCGAAGGAAATTCCATTTGAAGTCTCTCTCATCTTGAGATAGAGGAAAAATGAATAGAAACTGCTTATGACAAGGATAACGAGCGCCCAGTCAACTGAAAGCAGGACAGATTGCAAATATTTAATGAAAATAGATAAGCTGCATACCATACCGAGAAGAAAAAGTAAGAAGCCCGCTAACCGTTGAGTCTTTTTCCATATCTCTTCGCTTATCATTGTCCATGGAGTACCTACACCTATAAACCAATTCTGTCTTATCCGAGGGAAAAAGTTGCCCGTAACAAGGTAAACTAAGGCAACAAATATGTTTGCGCTTGTTCCAATGAGAGTATTCAGCCCCGTTACTATAACTATAAGCATCACTATTTGAGATAAGCATATAAGAGCAATAAACATATTAATTATTACTGCATAAGTATCGATAAATCTTGCGTAGTTTTTTCTAAGGGGATCAATGTAAGGTAGGAGAAGTAAAAATAGAAGGAAGGCTAAAGCGGCTGTTGGAAGGAATGTTATTGCAATGCTTTTCGGAAGGTATGCATTTATATGCCCTTCTAAATCCCAGCTTGTGGGAACAAAGAATGGAAGTTTGCGGTAAATAAATAATCCTAGAAGATAGCTTACTACAATAAGGGAAATTGGAAATGCTTCCTTTCTAATAACATCTTTGTTTAATCTGTATGTTTCATCCATTTTTATCCCTCCTGCTCTTTGCATTAGCAAAGAAAACAAGTATATCTTCGAAAACAGTTGTATTTAAACTGTATACAATGTTCCTTCCCTTTCTCTCTGAAGTTATTAGTCCTGTGCTTTCAAGTATCTTTAGGTGACGGGAAATTGTAGGCCATGTTTGATTAAATGCACTTGCAATCTGCCCTGCCGTCAAGTCCTTCTCTGAAAGCATCATGAGAATTTTTCTCCTTGTTTCATCACTAAGTGCCTTAAATATATCATTTAAGCCCATATCCAATATTTAGATAATTATCTAAATATAGTTTATTCAAAACTATGATTTTTGTCAAGTAGTTTTTGAGAGAATTTGTAAGACCTTCGGAAAAGGTTTTTTAACTATTCTCAGTTTTGAGGAAGATAAAACCAAAAATCACTAAAAATAAAACTAAGAAACCTGTAGCAATTATTAAGATTTGCGGGGCAATCTTATCCGAAAGGAATCCACCCAAAGAAAGTGAAACAGGGGCCCCTAGTGATGCCATCGTGTAAATGAAACTTGAGACAATACCTAACTTATCATTAGGTATAGTTTGTTGAAGAAATGTACTTAACGGTATATTGGTAAGCGCATTCCCAAAGCCAATAAAAAATGAAACAATAATTATTAGCGGCAAAGCCTTGAAGATGCCTAAAAATATTGTGGAAATACCCATTAAAATTAGCCCATACAAAAGTAATTGTAAGGAACTATATCTCTTGGGGATTATTCCTGTGAGAAACCCAAAAAATAGAACTCCAAAAGAAATAGAACTCAAAATCAAACCATAAGCGTTGACGCCGAAATTGTCTCTGCTCAGGAAAAGCAAAAGAAATAATTCGAAAGGCGCTGTAACCAAATTTATAAGCAGCGTGAAAAAGGAAAACCTAAAGAGTAAAGGCGAGTTCTTTATGAACTTAAAACCATCTCCAATAGTTTGGTATATCCTCTGAATTTTCATTATATTTTGTAACTGACTTTTCTCATTTGATCTGTATTTAATAAGAATAATTGTGGTAACTGAGAACAAAAAAGAAAAAACATCCAGCAAAAAACAAGCGCTGTATCCAAATGCAGAAATAATTACTGCACCAACCGCAGGCGAAATAACTCCTATAAATTTTCTTATTCCCGTTATAAAACCGTTTGCCTGAAGTAGGTCTTCTCGTTCAACAATCAAAGGAAATAGCGTAAACTCCCCTGCACTAAAAAATGGGGTAACCAATGACAGAAAAAGTAAAATTACTGAGATGCTTAAAGTGTTAAGCGATCTTCTAACATAAAGAACATAAAGAAATAAAATTATAGAAGCCCTTAGTGAATCTACAATCATAAGCAACCTTTTCTTATCAAGATTGTCAGCAATTGGCCCAGAGAAGAAACCAGAAATAATATCCCCTATCGCATAGATGCTAAGAGCGCCACCAACAGCAATTCCTTTACTCCCTGTAACTTCCGAGAGCAACCAGGTGATTGCAATGAGGTACAATCCGTTACCAAGTTCTGATAACACCTGACCAATAACATAGAGGAGAAAGTCCCTATTTCTAAAAATTACATAATTCATAAACGATACCATTATTTATTATTTTACAGAGAAATCACTAATTTCGATAATACCGTAACTCCTTAGTTTACATAAAAACTCAATTACCTTATCTTCAGTTTCGGAATCACTTCTATTTTTGTCCTTAAAATGCCTTAAAATCTTTGAAACTTCCTCTAGACTAACCAACTTTAAAAAATCATCACGAGGCATTGGCACCGTTAAGGAATGTTTTTGCACAGATACCTCAAAAACACACCTATCACTAGCCTCAAAATTTGGTTGTTTTAACAATTTAATTTTCGAGTTTAAAATTTTGCGTCTAAGATCAACAGATTGTTCTTTAACCCATTCACATTCGGGGACCTTCCCAGGTGGGGTAGTTAGAGGACATGGCGAACAAGATTCATTATACTGGCAACTTTTCAAGTGGTAAATTTGATTCTTCCAAGGTTTCTCATCCTTGTGTTGAACTCAACAAAATTTTTGCTTACGAAAAGCTTAACGGTTTCCGCATTATGGGAGACCAAATTTACACCCTTTCTAACAACAATCTTACCTTGCGAATACGCATACTCAGCACATGGAAACAGATCTCCCCCAGAAGAGACCATCCCCATTGTTAATCCACTGTTACAATTTGCTTTTGTATCATTTAGGTTTAATCCTGCGTTAAAAAAGAAGTTAAGGAAATTGGCAAATAATTTTTTGGGAGTAATTGTAACATAAAAAGGTGGTTTATATCTATACATTCTACAAATTGCTTTCAGACCCTCAATGTAATCCCAATTTTTGAAATATAGTTGCGCTCGTCCACTTTGTTCGGTTATTTGTACTGCCAAAGCCTGAGCTCCAATGTCTTGGACAAAAGGGAAGACATTATATGCGTCGGCAGTGTTAAACGGTGTAATTGTGTAGCCAATTACAAACGGAATCCCAACTGCTTTACAATTTTCTATTCCTTGCATTATTAAATTGAAGGTTCCTTTTCCTCTATTTAGGTCATTAACTTCCGGTGTTGTCCCATCAATAGATATATTAAATAAATCTAATCCCGCGTTCTTTAATGACTGAGCTCTTTCGGTTGTAATTAAAGAACCGTTGGTTACAATACCAATAAACCCTTTATCTGTTTTGTTCTTAAAATATTCTATAAAACGCTCAAGATCCTTATATAAAAGTGGCTCCCCACCCAACAGGTAAATGTCCCTTATCCCCAAATCTATCACCTTGTCAATCGCTTTCCTCATATCAGAAAAATCAAGAATTCTATAGTCTGGCCTTGCATTATTGGCAGCATAGCAGGTTAAACACTTAAAATTGCAAACCTCCCCCGGTACAATATCCCAGTAAAGCGTCATAAATCACCTCCTGTGTTCCATTTTAGACAGGGAAGCGAAACCCTTCCCTGTCTTTAAGAGCAGCTAACTTTCTTAAAATTCTCCGCCGTCTTCTCCACCAAGAACAGAGGCACCACATCTTCCACAACCTGACTTAGCAGCAAATTTTACAGCCTCAGGATTAACTTCATTTAGTAAGACTGCCAATTCTGAAGAAAAAACAACTTCGTCATCTGTTTTGACCTCCATCCTCTCTCACCTCCTCTCTTTAAGAAATTTACGTTACGGTTTAGTAAATAGGTTTTTCGGCTAAAGTTGCACTTATTTGTGATAGCAAAAGACATTTGATATGGACCCCTTAAGATCCTTGCATGCTTCATCGGAACTGAGGACTCTTCTGGTATTCCTATTTCAGTAAGTCCCACATTAACCCTCCTGTGTTTACAATTTTCTCTTTTCTAAACTTTTTCATAAGTTGCTAAACATCCTTCTATAATAATTTAATCGTTTTTTTTTGTCAAGAGGTTGTATGGAGACCTCTGAAAAAGTCCTTGTATCTCCCCACTTGTATATTGAGTTTTTCAAAATTTTAGTTTGACATTCATTCTAAGACTCAACTTTCCAACTTTCTCATATTTCTTTTTTCATTTTTTTATGTTTCTCACTCTAATTATCCTTTCTCTAAAGCTAAACTGCTATAATTAAGCACTTTGTTTAAGCCTTCCTTGAGGATCTTTACCATCCTCTTTATGTTTACAACAATGAAGGTCATGAGGACCTGTATTGTTACTCTCCACTTTCCTCTATACCGAGCTCTCCGTAATCCATGCCACTTCTTCACTTCACCAAACTTTCTTTCAACATCTTTTCTCTTCTTTAAAGCTTCGTTGTAATATTCGTCTCTATCAATTGCTCTAAGTTTTAGATCATCACTTACAAACAGACGACACCTGTCGATTTTATACCATTTGCACTTATTGATACAAGTCCTGCATATCTTTGGATTAAAGTTGTACAGTGCTCCATTTTCCTGTCTGCACTTTCCACTTTTAGCAGTATTACCATAAGGACAGGTAATGATATCTTCCTTTGGGTCATAAATGAAGCCTTCTTCATCTCTTTCTTTTCTTCTTGGAGGGATATATGCCTTCAAGCCTAATCTATGTATGAATTCTCTATTCTTTGCGGAGTCATAGAGGGAATCTGCAGTAAGTGCATAACCTTCTATTCCTATGCTTTCATCTTTTCCTGACTTTATCACTTACTCTTCATTTTTGAGTATTTTTATCTAAAGAATGTAGTATTTATGTAGCTGTAATTTTTTGTTTTTTAAAATTGTAGTAGCAATATTTTATCATTTATTTCTTGTTTTTGCTTGCATTTTTTAATATTTATGATACAATAGGATATGTTTGTAAAAGTTACTAAGTCTGGAAAGCATAAGTATGTCTCCATAGTCTCGGCATACAGAGACAAAGAAAAAAGTATCATAAAGCACAAGGTGATCCTTAACCTTGGTAGATTAGATATGATTGAGAACAACCCAATGTTTGGAAGATTAGGCCTTCGCCTTGCAGAACTATCAAAGTTTAAGGATATGATTGACCTGAATACGGTAAAAGGTGGAAATGTCGTTAATACTGGCTATGCTGTCTACAAGAAACTCTGGGATAACTATGGATTAAATAAACTGCTTAATGATATGAGAGAGAAAACAAATATCCAGTTTGACTTAAACACTTCTATCTTCTTAATGGCAGCAGAACACCTTATGAATCCAAAGAGTAAGCTTGGAACATACAACAATCAACTGCACTATGCTAATCTTCCTTCTGTAGGATTAAACCACCTCTATCGTTCCCTTGACATACTATCAGAGCATAAAGAAACAATTGAAGATTACCTTTTTAACAAACAGAAGAGCCTATTCAATATGAATGTTGATGTTGTCTTCTATGATGCAACAACATTCAGGTTTGAAAGCGTAAAGAAGGATACATTAAGAGACTTTGGATTCAGCAAAGAAAATAGGGTTAATGAAGTGCAGGTTGTCTTAGGACTGCTCATTGATATGGTTGGTCGGCCAATAGGATATGAACTCTTTCCTGGCAATACCTTTGAAGGTAAGACACTTGAGTCGTCCCTTGATAAACTCAGTGGAAGGTTTGGCATACGCAGGGTAATCATCGTTGCAGACAGAGGGCTAAATTCAAAGCTCAACTTAAAGAAAATCAAAGATAAAGGGTATGATTACATTGTTTCATCACGCATAAAGAGCATGAAGAAGGATGTGCAGGAAAGTATCCTGAATGAAGAGGGGTACGTCACAATAAAAGGGAAAGATACCCTTAACCTCAATTCAGCCGATTCAAGCCAAGATGAAGAAACCTTCAGATACAAGCTGCTTGATTATGTAAATACTGTAAGAGATACAGATAACAAACTGTATGACCTCAAAGAGAAGCTCCTTGTAACTTATTCTCCCTTGAGAGCTCAAAAGGATAGAGAGGATAGGCAGAGGTTGATTGATAAAGGAGTAAAATTTCTTGATAACCCTTCTGCTATCAGTGGAAGCTTGAAGCGTGGAGGAAGAAAATACCTCAAGGAGACAAACAAGCTGAACTGGGAATTGGATAAAAATGCAATGTCAAGGGATGAGATGTTTGATGGATACTATGCAATAGAGGTAAGCAAGACTGATATGAATGTAAATGACATTCTTGATGCACACCATGCTCTATGGAAGATAGAAGAATCATTCAGGATAATGAAGAGTACGTTGGAGGTTAGGCCAATCTTCCACTGGACCGAAAAAAGAATCAAAGGCCACTTTGTTGTTTGTTTCCTCTCTTTCCTTCTTGAAAGAACGCTTGAACTAACACTTAAAGAGAATAATATCAAAGCATCACCTGAAAGAATCAAAGAAGCACTCAACTTAATGAATCTTACAGAATTTAGTGCAGAAGGACATTCATTCTATCTTAAAACAAAGTGGGATGAGCTTGGTAACAAGATTCTTAAAATACTTCATATTAAACCTCCAAAAAACATTACTCCCTTTGAAGAGTTAAGAATCTAATCAGAACAAAAAGATCAAACAGAAGTTTGTAGTAGCAAAATGAAGGTTTTTAAAAATTAATTCTTAGGATTTATGCGGGTTGGTTCAAGGTCAACTGATAAAGTCGGGAGGACAGGTAATGATATCTTCCTTTGGGTCATAAATGAAGCCTTCTTCATCTCTTTCTTTTCTTCTTGGAGGGATATATGCCTTCAAGCCTAATCTATGTATGAATTCTCTATTCTTTGCGGAGTCATAGAGGGAATCTGCAGTAAGTGCATAACCTTCTATTCCTATGCTTTCATCTTTTCTGAGGAGTGCAGGAAGATCTGTGCTTTCGCTTTCGTTTCCGTGAAGAAGATTTACAGAAGTAACGATACCGCTCTCATCCATTGCGATGTGTGCCTTGTAACCTACAAACTTCTTCTTGTCGCTCTTTGCTCCAAAACGTACATCTGTATCTGCAAAGGAAACTATGTGTTTCTCTTGAGATGAACTCTGTGATTGACAATCTTTATCACTATTTTCATCTCTTCTGCCACTATCATCTTCGTCATTATTGTTACCCTTATGTTCACAGAGCTCTTTAAGAATATTGATAAGGTCTTCCACGTCTTCTCCATACTGTCCCTTTATACTTTTAATAAACTCTTTTGTCTTCGATATCTCTTCCTTTACTTCTTGAGGCGATGGTTTTCCATGGAGTCTTTCTTCATTTATATAATCTCTGAAGTTATCGCAGGCATTTCTTTCAACTTTTGATATTCTCTTTATGACTATCTTCCTTCCTTGTCTCAGAAGATTCACTCTGTTAGGAACAGAAACGTCTCCTTCTATTGCTGTGGCATCGGCAATCTTAAGTCTTTCGCTGAGAAGGTTCTTCCTTTTACATTGCTCAATTATCTCATTAAACAACCTCTCGAAGCGTTCACTGCCGCACCTCTTTCTGAACACGACAAGCGTTGTATCGGAAGGTACATTCTTCGTCAATTGATAGATCTATGAAGTAGCGGTAGAGAATGTTAACCTGACATTCTCTAACAACTTCTACATCTGACAGGTTGTAGTAAAATTCAAGGAAGAGCATTTTAAACAAAACCTCTGGTGGATAAGCAGGCCTTCCATTTTTCGTGTCATATAGATCCCTCACTTCTTCTTCAACAAAGGAGAAATCTATCTCTTTTTTGATGTCGAGAAGTATATGCTTCTTAGGCAGAAGATTATCAAAGACATAACTATCAAAGAAATTGGCATTTTTGTTCTGTTTTCCTATCATTCTCTACCTCCAATATGTTGTCATTTATTCCTGATGTAATTCTACTATGAATACAAGAAAAATCAATACAAAATGCTTCTTTTATTGAGATTTTTGAAAGATTTTCACTCGATTAATCAAATGGGAAGGAATACTTTTTCAGAGGTCTCGTACGCGTCACATACATTTGAGACTCTGGATAATATTTTAGCACATAATCAATTGGAGTCAAATTGTTTAAACTCTTATGTGGTCTTTGAGTATTGTACCATATAAGGTAGTCAATAAGTCTTTTGTTGAATTCATTTATGTTATCGAGAAGAAGTAGAAGATTTAAATCTATGAATTCTTCCTGTAATGTTCTGTTTGCTCTTTCTATGAATCCATTTATTCTTGGACATCTTGGATAAATGAAGTTGTGTTTAATATTTTTCTTCTTGAGATATTCATCAAACTCTCCTAAGAATTCAGAGCCAAAATCTCTTTGAACTACCTTTATGGCATATTTTATTAGATAAACAGTTTCAAGTTTCATTTACTTCTTTGTAATCCATGACTCTTTTCAATGGATTCTATAGAGGTAACAGTTTTCTTTTTAACATATTTCACTCTCCCTAAAGTAAATGTAGGGAGTCTCATATGTGTCGTAGCTTATTCAGGAAGCAAATGATAGATTTTAAAAAGATTTGTGCGGGTTTACTTAATGGATTATTAAGAAGAAAAGAGGTTTTGTTTAGGCAACCATAATCATGCCAAATATAAAATATACTATTAATGGAATTGTATTAACCAAATAGTGTGCTATCCACGGAATTGTCAAATTGTTATCCGTTTTTATATATGCATAGCCTAACATTAATCCACAAATGGTTGGAGAGATGAACATAAATATCTTATAATTCGTGGGCATACTCATCACGCCCAATAAATGTGCTGAACCAAAAATTACTGCCTGTATGATATTTGCTACATTGGAGTGATATTTCAACAAAAGACGTCTTAGAATCAATCCTCTAAAAATAAACTCTTCCATAAAAGTTCCATATAAAAAATAGTTCAACAAGTTTATCATAGCTATGGGCTTAGGATACTTTTTACTTTTACCTGCCTCTAAAAATGAACGTGAAAGTTGAGCAATTCTATTCCCATCTACATTCAAAATCTTTGGCAGAATCCAGGAACAGAGGACAAAGGATATCAATATTGTTCCTAAAACGTATAAAAGGAGAGTGGTTATTTTTGCTCTCTTTATTCCCCCAATTTTTAATACTTCAGTTGGATTATACTTACCTATAAGTTTATAGAGGAAAATGGCAATAAGAAACAGAAGGCCGGAAACATCTAAGAACTCTCCCGTAGTAAGACCCCGCAAAATCCACGAAGCAACAATTAGCCATAGTGCAATTAGTTGAAATTTATTTTTTGATTCTTTCTCTTCCATCCTTTCCTCCTTTTTGAGTCGTTAGTTTGTCTCTAAATTTAGTTGAGCCTTGGGATCTCTCATCTTCTCTTTCTGAAGTCCTTACACCTTTTTTATTATCACCTAAATTGAGCGATTTTTTTATCATCATAAAAATTTTAGTGCTTTTTTGAAAAAATTGCAAGTTTTTTAAGCATATTTTTTCTATTTTTGTCCTATTTTAGATCTTTTTCTTCTTTTCCATCAAATCCTGTAGGGGATGGCTGCAAATTTTAGAGTAAAGTGGTAGTTTTATATCCCGGGATATTTTTCGTAGAACCTATGCCATTTTTTCTAAGAACTATAAAATACTTTAATATTTTTGCAAGACTAATAGAAAGATCTACCTATTCTATAGTCCCAACAGATTATACAGGGGGGTTGAAAAGATGTGTAGACTATACTTACAAAAATCTACATTCCATCAAAGAAAAAATAAGGAAACTTTAAAGAATCGCTCAGATTAGGAGATAAATATTCAAAGCAAGTATATTCATTATTCTTTTACTCTCTTAACAATTTAAGTATTTTATATCCATCACTTTGAACAAAATCTTCTCCATCTTTATTTGGAATAATGGAGATGAAAAAGTATGCCAGATTATAAATGCCCACGAATAAGTATACTTCCTGAGTTGATAAATAATATATAAATGCTAAAACTAAAAATAGCATTAAGGAAAAAATAGGTCCCATTAAATATACTAAAAGTTTACTCCGCTTGTTCTTCTTCTTGTTCTCCTCAAAAGCAATAAATCCTCCGTAGGGAATTAAACAAAGGGACAAATTTATCATTTTACTTTCCAAATACAGAAACTTTACTCCGCTTCCAATTCTGACAGAAATTTTTTCATTGCTATAAAAACATGCAGCTATCAAGTGTCCTAATTCATGCATTGATACGCTTAAGTACAATAAAAGATAAGCATACAACAATATCATTTACTCATTCTTTCTTAATAAAGATTTCCCATTTATAAATACTGCGGCAACTAAAATATATGCTAAAAGCGTGAATAAATGGTTCTTATCATTAAGAATTGATTTCCCCAACCATACATCCAATAAGAGACGATAAACAGAGCGTAGCGGAGAAAGGAATATGAATTTTGAGATGTAGGCGGGTAATTCACTCTCTTCAATTATTATCCCTGCAGTAAACATCAAAATAAAAAATAGAGCAGATGAAATAAATTGAATGGCTTTTACAGTGAGATTAATTTTGGATAGTGCAATGGAGATAAGAAGGAAACAGGCATAACCTATAGCTAATGCGACTAAAAACTCAGAAACATTCCCTCTAAAATGTATATTTGGATACATTATATAACCTGCAACTGTAATTGTAATAACAGATATAACAAAAGTAAAAGTGTACGCAAAAGATGAGATGAAACCGAAATAAAGGTTAGACTTAGGTAATATTTTGTAGAATTTAGTTATACCCAGTTCCCTTTTCGAAGCTAAGTCTACGCTGACACCCATTAATGTTAAGTTTGCCATTACAAGCGAGATATCTATTGGGATTAGGTAATTAACATAAGGTACGCCTTCCACTTCATATCTACCAAAGGCTCCACCAAATATAATTAGAAGTATCGCAGGAAAAACAAGAGCAAAAAATACAGCTGCAGGTTCTCTAAGAAAGGCCTTCATTTCCAACAAAATATGGTATGCCAGGCTTTTAATTTTCATCTTTTCCATCCTCCTTAAATTCTATTCCAGTGTAGTAAAGGAAAAGATCTTCAAAGGATATTTTCCTTATTACCATATCTTCATTTCCAACTTTAAATTCTTTTTGTAGGTAAATAAAAAAGTTTTTAATTTCTTCTTCATTTTTGCCATAACAATATAGCGTACCATATCCTTTCTGTAAAGGAATCTCATATTCGAGATTACTTGAATCTTTATGGAAATTATTTACTATACCTACGTATTTCACAGGAGTCTCACTAAAAAAGTTCTGTCTTGATGACTGAAATATAATTTTTCCCTTATTCATTAAGGCAAACCTATCACAGTTGTCGAAAGCCTCATTCAAACTATGAGTTGTAACAACAATTGTTTTTCCTTCCCCTCTTAGTTTTCTCAGATATTCCCAGATGAATCTGCGAGATTGAGGGTCTATACCACTTGTTGGCTCGTCAAGTATAATCAATTCTCTATTACCAATCAGGGATAGTAAGAGCAGCAACTTTCTTTTCGTTCCACCAGATAGATCCGTACAATATTTCTTTGCATATTCATCCAAACCAAATGTTCTTATTAGCTCATCAGGGTTCAAAATAACATTAAGTAAATAAGAATAAAGCTTAACAATTTCATAGACTGTTATTTTCTTAGGTAGGCTATTTTCTTGTAATTCCACCCCCAACCTATAGTATAATTGTTTGCCAAAGCTTTCTACACCTTTTCCAAAAATCTTGATTGTACCGTTATCAGGCTTTCTCAATCCCTCTATTGACTCTAAAAGAGTTGTTTTTCCTGCACCATTGGGCCCCGCTAAAACGAATATTTCCCCGGTTTTAATAGTGAGGGTAACTCCATCTAATGCCTTAATACCGTTATACGATTTGCTAACATTTACACACTCAATAATATTGTCTTCCATCTATACCCCCTTAAATAGTTTTGCCAATTGAGATCAATAACATGGGCTCTTCATGTTCAGTGAGATCTAGCTCTTCTTTTATGGCTTTATTATCATATGCTGCAAGCATACAACTGCCTAAACTTACCGACGTACTTAACAAACAAATGTTTTCGGCTAATATCCCTGCATCCAAATTCAAAAACCTATATGCGCGTTCTCCATATTTCCAGGTAACTCTGTTTATATTAGCAACAATAACAAATATTACAGATGCGAATACAGGAAAATACACTTTAAGTATTCTCCTTAATATTATTCTTTTATTCCCACTATCAATTAAATAAATTCCATTCTTAAGGGGATGATAATAATAGGTTCCTTGCTTCAATCCATCAACGTTATTTACAAACAAATATAAGTCAAAAGGTTGCAACCCACCAGCAGAAGGCGAATATCTAACTGGATAATTTTTCACATTATAGGCATAACTTAAGAATTTTTTAATCCCATAAGAGTAATGTATAATATAAGATAAGTCTTCAAAAGAAACATTTCTTGACAGGTATGCTCTTTCAGAGTGCCTTTTTTCTAGCGCCTCCACCAAAGTAAGATTATTATTTTCTTTTTTAAACCTCAATTCTATAAATTCTTCATGATTTTTTATCTCTTTAACTATACTTGGTGCTACCTTAGTCTCTGCTTTTAAGATGGAACTTTCGGATGTTTCTTCAAAATACCGATGTATCAAAGGAATAGCTGAACTTTCCTTGTAATCACACTTGTTAACCATTATCTTTAACCTTTCAATCTCATTAGTAGCAATATTACAAATCATTGGGTTATCTTCCATAAAGGCCTCCTAAAGCCTGAGGTTTTATAAATATCATATTTTGCAAGTAATGGTCTACGCCATCGAGACCAATCAAATTATTTAATTCTTTATCATAAAAGTTGTAGATGTTTAAATACTCAAATTTCAGACTTTCACAGATATCAGAAAGTTTTTGAGATAAGAGACCTGCTTCGAAAATACAGTTTCTATACCCCCTTTCACCAAATGAAACATAATTTCTGAGAGGCGAAGAGATTATCAATATAATTACCTTAAATTCATCCAATTTCTTCTCTTCAGAAATCACATTCTTCAAAATCTCGTTTGTATTTATTGCCCTTAAATATAGAAATTCATTATGCTTTGGGATATATCTATACAATTTGCTCATGAATAGTAGGTAAACATCATTGGAAAAAAAGATATTCTGTACATTTTTTCCTTTTAACAATTCATTAAAAATGCTTTTAAATCCTTCATTATTAAAATTTACAATTAGTCTTTGTTTTTCATCTAAAATGTTCCTTCTATAGGAGTAGGCTGTGTTAAAGAACCATTTTTTAATTTCATAGTTTTCCTTTATTTTTTCATCATAGTTATCAGGATCATATTTTGATAGATAACTTTTAATTTGATACATTTCGAAAAGTAAATTTTTTTCAAACCTTCGTAAAAAACTAGTAAGATTATCTCCCCTCATCTCAACAGAGTTGTCATAAGGAATAAAAGTTTCTTCCAGAAAATTCTTTAAAAAAGCCTCTTTTCCAATTTCTTCCATTTTTTTCACCTCTTCATAGAAAAACATGTGTGTAATCACAACTTTCAGAATTGCAAGCAGGACATTTTGGTAATCTTAGCACATCGTAATAGTCAATCACTAAATCATCAAAATTGATCACCACTCCTCTATCTTTTAGCAAAAGTTTATTAGTCAATAAAAAGTTAATCATAATATTTAAAAGTAAGTTTATCCCAATTAAAAAGTTGTAAGAGAGAATATAACTGTCTTTACCCTCTAAATTACCATTTTTAATACTTTCCTTATATACAAAATATTCGGTCCTATGAGAAAGAACCGATTCCAATTGTATCTCAGTTTCATTATAACAAACAGTTTCTCCTGGGACAAATAATGGAGTTATAACTACCTCACTTCCGTTGAAGTAACAACCTATCCACTTTAACGGTCTCTTTAAACACTGTTCATTGACCGAATGTAATAGATTTGGAGAAAACTCATCTAAGATTACTACTAAGAAGTCTAAAGGGTCAATAAATTTCTTAAGACTGTTTTCCGTCAGCTCTTCATTAAAAAAGCGCACATTATTAATAGTCAATTCGTCTTTTTTAGTTTTCCCTTCAATCCACAATGAAACTTCTTTGAAATTAAACTCACCAAGTGAGTCCAAAATTTTCTTCAGATTACTACCCCTGTATATAATACCAAGTTTTATTTCCTTCAAAAAAGAATTAACTTCTTCGAGTGTGTTGAAGTTCTCATCTACCAGCCAACCCATACTATACAGAAGTTGCAGAAAATCTAACGCATCTTTTTTTTCTTCAGGTTTCAACTGGCTTAGAAAATCTTCCACTAAGGTAGGAACTCTAAAAGTTGCATAAACTCTTCCAATAATGTTAGTTTTTGCATCGTCTCTTATAATTTTTGACTTTTTATCCCTTATTCCTTGTCTTATTAAAATTTCATTATTTGAACATTTTATAACACCCTTTCTCAATACCAACTTTTTCTTCTCAAAACCCATAAAAACCTCCCTATCTTATTAGTATTAGTGATTAATTAAATAAGTGGCTCCTGTTGCCCTTTTTATGTTAAACTTAGGCTAAAGTAAAAACTAAATTATTACCAAATTACTCACACCAACACCAACAACACCAACCATCCCCTAATGCTGCGACGTTACGTCGCGCGACGCGATCCTCGCCTGCATTAAAGAGTCTAATCTTCATAGCAGAACCCTCCTTTCTTTATCGTTTAAATTTGGCAACAGGAGCCACTCTAAAACTACAATTTTTCCTATCAAACAAAATTCTCTTCATCATTTTTATATCTATAACCTCTACAAAAATCTATGGAAAAGGTATTGGATCATTATTAAGGTCCTGATAGTTATTCATTTTATCAGAATACCCTAATTTTTTAGGTACTTCATAGAACCTTTTGTGTCCGAAGAGTGGTTTACTGCTTAAGAAAGCAGGTGTCAACTCTGGTATATATACTTTCACCAACTTTAAGCTATTGAACTGAGGAGGGGTGAAATCAAAAACTATTGGATCAATACCATATTGCTTTAAGTGGATTTTTAAGTTATCTAACCTTGATAAATTTGCTTTTCTGTCATATTTTTTCAACTCTGATAGTTTAATCTTTTTATTACCCTCAAAATACCAAACTAATTTACCGAAATTAGCCTTTGCACCATAATAAGGAACAATTTGATAAAAAAGTTTTAATTCACTTAATTCTTTTGTTTCATCGAAATCAAAAACCTCAACTGAAGATCTCGAGGCTATCCATTCTGGACAATAAAATAAAAGCTTCAGATTCGCTTCAGATTGAGCATATTCGTTTAGTGCACTTACTATTGCTCCTTCAATAGTATCAGATACTCCTGCTCCTGAACAATAAGAAAATTTTGTAATGTCTTTCTCAAATTTTACTGCTGTCACAATTGGAAAATCAAACATATCTATGTTATGATAATAAAATCTAACATTATTCAATAAACTCTTATCATATTCCATTATTTTCTTTAGCCTTATATCACTAATTTCATCTAATTCAATTTCGAATGGGGGAATTCTACTATACCACCCAATATTCAAAGCATCTCTCTCCATACATTCAGTTATTGCATGAAATAATGCCTCCTCCTCATTAATATGTAAAGATAAGCCACCGCTCGTTGAAAATCCTATTCGTGCTTCATTTTCTTGAGGTATATAATAAAGTAAAACTAATTGCGCTGGAACCCATACTTTTTCATTGTTTAAAAGTCTTTTGCCCTCTATCCAACTCAACTTAGTATCTACGGTGAATTTATCAAACCCATTTACGGTGTTGTTCAATTGCTCATCAGCGAACAAATAGGTACTATCGGGCGAAAGCAGGTTAAAACCTTTCTTTTGAAGATCTTTAAAGGAGCCAAAAACCAATTTATCCTTTACCATAAAATAAGACAAACAACCTAACATTCTTTCGACTATCTCCCCAACTGAGGAAGCAAAAACAGCCGATAAACCCGTTCCTTTCCCACCACCAAACATTCTACTCGTAAGACCTGGATTATTACTAACATCACATGTTAATTTCTGAATTATAAAATCAAGGTCACTATACACTCCGTGAGCTATTGAAAGTGGGAGTTCTCTTAAGGTTCTAAAATAAGTATTAACCTTAACAAGGGGATTGAGTGGACCATAAAATTTAGCAAGTTCTTCAAGTGCATTGTAACCATTTTCATCTAAATTATAAAAATGCCAAATCTTTAGATGATTCACATTTCTAATTACTGTTTTCATAAGAGTTATCTCCTCCTTTTCTACTTGTTGCAAAATTTGTAAAGTAGAACTTGTTCTTCACTACCTTTAAACATTCCGCTTCTCCTCCGACTTCTTTCCTAACTCACTTGCAACTCTCAAAACCTCTTCAAATAATATTCTTTACAAAAAAAATTTTTTGTCAAGAGGTTGTATGGAGACCTCTGAAAAAGTCCTTGTATCTCCCCACTTGTATATTGAGTTTTTCAAAATTTTAGTTTGACATTCATTCTAAGACTCAACCTTCCAACTTTCTCATATTTCTTTTTTCATTTTTTTATGTTTTGGCTTGGCCCCCTAAATCTGGACAATTTATTCTTAAATTTTGTACTATACCTTCTTATGTTTTCCATTAGTATAATCAGCCAGGATTAATGTGTCAATAACTTTAATGAATTCTTCATATATTCTTCATAGCATTCTTTAGGTGTCCTGTAGCCTATGGCAGAATGGATCCTTTTGTTATTATAAAATGTTACCCATTCCTTCAGTTTCTGTCTACATTCTTCAAAGGTATCAAATTCAAACCTCTCGTTGAATTCAGATTGGATTATTGAATGGAAGGATTCAATGAAACCATTCTCTTCAGGGGTTGCTACATCAATGTGCTCTTGCTCTATTCCGATGGATTCGAGATAACTTTTAACAAGACGGGAAATGAATTGAGAGCCATTGTCACTACGAACCCTCAACAAAACATTTGAGAAACTTATGTTTCTCATTTTGCAGGCTTCTTCAAGAACCCTTAACACATCTTCTTTTAGACAATGCCTTCCAAAGTGGTATGCAAGGTCTTCCCTTGTAAAGCAGTCAATTACGCTGCATAAAAAAGCATTCCTTCTTTCACCGTGGATGTACATGCATTTAACATCTATTTCCCAAACTTCATCTGGCCTTAACGCTTCAACCTTATACTCCTTGACTCTTCTTATGTTAACTCTATGTTTTACAAGCTTCGGGCGCAATAGATGGAATTCCTTCATAAGCCTATAGACCTTCTTATGGTTGATCTCATAGCCATTCCTCCTTAAAAACCATGTTACCTTACGGTATCCATAACAAATAAATTCGTTAGAGAAAAGATTCAAGATTTCATCTTCGAGAGCTTTATCATCAACACTTACTTTCTTTACACAGTTATCTGAAGCATCATTATCTGAATAGATAAATCTCCATGTGGTTCTGCTGCGCGGCCTTCCTTTAGACTTCACTACTTTAGTCTCTATTTGGTTCCCTTTATCCAATTTTAAATTGCTGTAGTATGTACTCCTTGGAAAACAAAGAACCTTTGTGGCTTTTAAAACAGATAAACCTTTAATACTGTAACGTTGAACAAGCTCTATCATTTCTTTGCCACCTATTTTCTTTTTTTTACACACTCTTCGAGCAGTTCAATCGTATATAATAGTGTAGGTAGTGAGAATGAGGAGTATATTCTTTAACAGTGCATCGTATGTTCATAAAGTACAGACTTTGACGGTTCACCAATAGGGCAAAATACTTCTGAAAACGATAATATTAAATTGTTTCCTAAATCGATTTTTACTAGATCATCTAAAAGAGGCGCTATTATTTCTACGTTAGAATTTAACCAATTTAGATTTACATTTATTATTATCTTCATGTTATTCTTTTTAATTATTTCTCTGTTCTCAGAAATATTTTTCAAAATTAGCTCGTAAGAGTTCCTTCCGCCTTTTAACGGCCTCAAGTAATCTTGCATTGTTTTCCAACCATCTAATGTTATTTGAATTGTTTTAACTTCAGCTTTTATTAATTCTAGTAAAATAATCGGTGAAAGAAGTGTTCCATTTGTTATAAGAGTAAAATTGAATTTTATATTATTTAAATTACTAAAAAGTTTTAAATCACTCGCCAAATAAACCAGTAAATCATTTCTGAGTAACGGTTCTCCACCAAAAAAGGCAATGTCAATTAAAGACGAGTTATTAAATTTTACTTCGTTTTTAATCCATTTTAGAATCTTATTTACGGTTTTCGTATCTGAATCATTCCTTTTTACATTTATGTTTCTCTCATAGCAATATAAGCATTTCATATTACAATTATAAGTTAGTAAGATATAAGATGAAAAAATGTTGGTATTATAACAAATGCTCCTAGCCCATAATTTAAGAAAGTTATCTTCGTACGAATTTAATTCATCTGGTATAACACCGTATTTTTTTAGAAGTCCAAAATTATTTACTTGTCTTATGTTTGTCTCGAATACTCCCTGACGTAATAAATCGAAGATGATAACATTATCACCATCCTGAAACAAATGGACGTAATTTGGTAATTCTCGCTTTTTAATCCTCATAATTTTTCCTTTTAATAATTTATTTTGCACGTTTCTTTATTATTTTTTCACTTTTTCATACCAAAACGAATAAAATCAACAATAATACATTAAAATCGTTTAGGTATCTCCCTTCTCTTTAAAGTGCTAAGAGAAGAGAGATACCTTTCAGCAATTATATTGCTACTTGGTCTGCCCTCTGACTTCTTGTACTGCAACCACAACCAACTAACATAAAACTTTCCTCCGGCTCGATAAGAATGTAAATCCCACAGTTTTCATAAAAATGGTTTTCCTGGTCGCTTTTTACAATAAAAGAATTCTCTAATTTAATAGTAGGATCGGCAAATTTATCTGTACCCATTTTTCTCACCTCCTTTCTTTTATTAATTTAAGCCATGGCTTACCGAATAAGTTTTTGAATGAGATGTGATTTTTTGTAACATAAAGCGATATTTGATGCATAATCTTCGATTCCCTTTTATATTTCATTGGAATTGAGGGCTTTTCTTTCATTCCTATTTCAGTAAGTCCCACATTAATCCTCCTTTTCAACATAACTTACCAATTTTCCTTTTTAAGAATGCTTCTATAAGATGATATTCATTTTTTTTTTTTTTTTTGTCAAGAGGTTTTAGGAAGAATTTGTGAAAAATTATTACATTCTGAAAAGTAACAATTGTAATGTATACAAACAGCAAATCTCTTGCACAACATAATAATGATAATGAAAAATTCAATAAATTGTGTGAGTCACATACACTTGAGGCTGCCATAAATGTTTAATTCTCTAATAATAAAGCGTTATTAAAAGGAAAATCTCACATTTAATAATTCACATCCATGCGCAGATTGGTTTAGAGGAAACCTATATAGAGTATTAAGGACGCTTGCAAGGTAAAATGATTTATCGAACTACTTAGAAAAGGTGTGTCTTAGTGTGCATTCATTAAATTAGGTAATAGCGATATACATATCAAAACAACGTTGAAATATCAAAAGTAATGAATAAACCTAATAAAGTATTAAACACAACAAAACAGAAAGATGCAAAAAAGAAACGATTCCTTTGTGCTATGAAAGAAAAAAGTTGAAAGGTAATATTCTTTTCCAAAAATTAAATAAGTTAATAGGATAGATAAGCTGAAGATTTTTGGGTTAAGATACATAAGACATAGTAAGTATGGTTAAACTACCACATACTCAACTTATCTAAATTAAATGCAAAAGCATAAAAAATATACAAAAAACGACTAATTTTAGGTTTTATTTAACTTTAGTTTTAAATTTTCTAATCACTTCTTATAAGTTTACTTTCCGTTACGTTTGGCGACGTTTTAAAAGCGGGAATAGCAAATCCAGCAAGAGAAGTAAGTAGAGCAAATAATCCTATGAAAATAAAGAGTGATGAAACTGAAAGCTTTTCCGTAAGATAACCGCTAACTACCATTGAAACTGGCTGAAGTGCTTGCGCAATTGTAAATACAAAACTTGTAACAACTCCAAGTAATTCGATTTTTACTGTTTGCTGGAAAAGCGCACTTATTGGCAAATTTGTAAGCCCGTTGCCAAGTCCAATTATAAAGAAAAGAATTAAAATTGGAATAAGCTCTTTAAATACCCCGCATAAAACCAAAGAAATACTTGTTAAAGTGAGCCCATAAAGCATAAGATGCGTTTCGGAAACTTTCTTTGGCAAAAACTCTGTTGAAAGACTCAATACCAAAAACCCTAAAGAAAAAGCGCTCATCATATAACCATAACCCTGTGAGCCAAAATTGTACTTTTCTGAAAAAATAGGAATAAGTGGCTGAAGTGCACCACCTAACAAGTTCACGATAAGTGCATAGGAAGAAAGCACCATAAGGAATTTTGAAGATAGTAAAAATTTATATCCCTCCTTAAAACTTTCAAGTAGCGAAAAAACAGTATTAGTTGCCTTTTCCTTTACTTGGCTAGTTTTAAGCCTTATAAAAATAATCGTAGTAATCGAAACTAAAAAAGAAATTGCATCGATAAGAAAACAGGTACTATAACCTAAAAGTGCTACAAGAATACCGCCTAAAGAAGGGGCTAAAATTTGTGAAATTCTAGTAAATCCAGTGAGAATGCCGTTCGCTTCGAGAAGTTCGTCTTTTTCTACCAACAGAGGAATTAGAGTAAATTGCGTTGTGCTAAAGATGGGCGAAAGTAATGAAAGAATAAAAAGAATTAAAACAATTTCAAACATATTTATTAAATTCAGAGTGTCTAAAAAGTAAAGTAAAAATACGATTATAGCTCTCAAGAAATCTGTAAATATGAGTATTTTCTTTTTATTAAAATTGTCAGCAATCGGACCTGCAATAAAGCCCGAAATGAGTTCACCAATTGAGAAGACTGAAAATGCTCCGCCGACTGCCAATCCTTTATTGTTTGTTATCTTTAAGATGAGCCACATAATTGCAATTAGATACAAGCCGTCGCCTAACACAGAAACAGTTTGCCCAAATACGTAAAGAAAAAAACTTCTCTCTTTTAACAATCTGTATTTCATATCTTTAGTATCTCCTCCTTATAAAAGTATTCAATTACTTCCTTTACAAAATTTAAAGAATCCTCAATTTTTATATTATATCTGTCTTTAAGGCGAACACAAATATCCTTAATTTGTACCTTACCATCTATCCAATTTATTACATCCTTTGCCATCGCATCTAACGTGAAGGTCTTTTTTTGAAAAAAGTTCTTTCTTTTAATCGTCACAGACAAATTATTGTCTACTAATTTCCACTCAACATCATCATAGAAGGAAGGAATACTTTCTTTTTCAATTGGTATCTCTAAAGAATCTATCTTGGGAAGATAAGGAAGACATCTCTCATTAATTGATTGCGCCTCAAACGCTTGAATTAATGGACAAATTCTGCAGTAACTCGAATTTGAACAGCTTTTACAGTAAGGATTTTTAGGGCTCGGATCATGAGCAAAGTCTAAAAAAGGCTTGAAGTATTCTATTGCCTTTTCTATAGGTTCTGAGAGCACATCCCAATACCTCAAATATTCACCTACTTCCGGGTTGGTTTCTTTAAAGAATACAAGCGAATAACATGGTAGTGCTTTACCTTGAGGATCAATATAAATCGTTGAACCTGCGGGACAGGCACCTTGGAATGTAGGCAACCGTACGGAATATTTGAGGTTCAAAAATTTTGACTCATTTGGAAATGCAGAAAGATACAACTCAAAGTTTCTCTTCTTCATTGAATAATTTTGAGAAATTAATTCGAAACTTTCCATAACTTCTTTATTGGTAATCTCAACTTCATTTTTGTTGTCAATTGCTCTTCCAACCAACCAAACATTATTTACAATCAATACATCAATTCCTAAACTATCAAAAAAATCCAACAAAAAAGGTACGTCCTTTTTGTTTTCTCCTTGTAAAGTAAAGTCTACCCCAATTTTTGCACTTAGCTTGTTTTCATTCCTATACCACACACAAAAATTGATATTCTTAAGCGTTCTATTAAAAGATCCTTTTATTCCTCGTATCTTATCATGCGTTACGCTCGATATACCGTCCAAACTAAAATGAACTTGATCAATTCCTGCATCCAATAATTCTACAAATTTCTGGGATTCTAACACTGTTCCATTAGTTAGCAAATCAACGCCTATGTTGTTTTTCTTGCAGTATTGAACTATAGACGGCAAATCTCCTCTCAGAGTTGGTTCACCACCAGTAAATGTTATCCAGTTTAATCCAAATAACAAAAGTTTGTCTATGATTGCTCTTACTTTATCGAAGGAAAGATCAGGACCTTTTAAAAGTGAGGCATAGCAGTGTTTGCATTTCAGATTGCATTGACTTGTTATATCCCATCTCGCTTCTCTAATCATTAATGTTTTCATCGAATTTCCTCCTCTTCCCAAGCTAGTCTTTGTGGGAAGGGCTGCCCTTCCCACAAACCTTATTACATTTCAACTGCTCGACTGCAGATACACAAAATCCCTCCGCCTACAGCCGTCATTAAACCAACTTCTTCCGAGGTTTTTGTAATTACTGGCTTATACATCATTTTCACCTCCTTTCTTTTATTAATTTAAGCCATGGCTTACCGAATAAGTTTTTGAATGAGATGTGATTTTTTGTAACATAAAGCGATATTTGATGCATAATCTTCGATTCCCTTTTATATTTCATTGGTACTGTGGGCTTTTCTTTCATCCATATTTCAATAAGTCCCACATTAATCCTCCTTTTCAACATAACTTACCAATTTTCCTTTTTAAGAATGCTTCTATAAGATGATATTCAATTTTTTTTGTCAATAGGTTGTAGGAAGGTCTCTACAATGTATCTTATCACCAAAAAACGAAGGCACTACCTTTTATTTGTGCTCGAAATATGCATTAAATGTGTGTTTTACCAAAGAGAAATATGATGAAAGCTTGGGGAATCACTCAGATTAGGTATTAAACATTTCGATTTCCTTATATCAAAAGATTTTTTCTAAAACATAGGTTTTCTTCACTCTTTTTGCAATATATAGGAAAAGTAATATGGACATTACAATAAGGTATAAATAAGACCATTTGATATTAAAGCCAGATGGTATCATCAAAGGACTCCTTAAAATATTCAAAATATGAGTTACGGGATTAAAAAGCAGGCAAATTTGGAAAAATTTGCTCAGGGATTGCATACTAAAGTATGATGGAGAAAAAATAATGAAAATCATAAATAGAATTTGAAACAGCCCGTTTGCCAAAAAGAGGTTACTCATAATCAAACCAAGAAAGGTAGAAAACAGTAATAAAACTAGAATAGCTATAACTATACCGGCAATAAAAACGGGGATGTTAACACTTTACAAACTAAAAATGATATATAAAAAGACAACTATAATGATTGGAAGTAAAAGCAAAGTATAAGTAATACATTGACTTACAATAATCTGCGGGAATGTTATAGAATAAGTTGAGTAAAGTTCCAGAACTTCTGGTTGCTTCGTATTTGTAATTCTCAAACTGAGCATATTAATAAACGCACTTGCCATCGTCACAATAAGGTATCCGGTTAAAAGGGTTGCAATTTGCCCTTTGCTAATATTGCGTCCGCTTGAAAGAAGCATTATGAAGAGATAAGAAAACGGAAGCAAAAAGAGAACAACAAAAAGTTGTAGCCAATAAATTCGTAGCGATTTAAACTCTATTTCTACGCCAATTTTAATTTTGTCCATTTTTTTCCTCCAGAATTTTTCTTATTGCAGTCTCAAAAGAAGGTGCTTCAAATTGTATATAATTGATGGGGGTAATGTCGTTTATTTGCTTAATGATATCAATTGCAGAATTAAGATTTCCTACTGATACAGTAAAGACCGATCCCCCTAATGAATATACAATATGGTTATCCTCTAAAAAGCTCTTTACACGTAACGCGTCAAGAGAAGAAAATATTACATTGCAAGGCAATTCGAGCAACAAAGAAATCTCTCTTGGACTTCCCTCTGCAATAATTTTCCCGTCTAAAATTACATACACCCTATCAGCTAATTTCTTTATTTCGTTCATATCATGGCTTGCAATTAAAATTGCCTTATTGTTCTTAAACTGCGAAAGTCTATCCCATAAGCGACTTTTGCTCACAATGTCAACCATAGAAGTAGGTTCATCAAGAATGAGAAGACTTCTTGCTTGAGCAAAAGCAACGCCAATAAGCATCAGTTTTATAAGTCCCGGCGAAAGCTGGTATCCATAATACTTTCTAACCTGTCCTAAATTAAGAAAATCAATAATTTCGTTTAGCTTATTTGTTAACTGTTCACCTTTAAACCCTTTCAATCGCAGGGCAAAACCGATGGTTTCTTCAACAGTTAAAGAAGGAAAATAAAGAGGGTATTGAGGGGCATATCCTACTTCTCGTTTAATTATTGAAGGTTGCAAAGATATATCTTCTCCTAAAATTGATATTGTGCCTCCTGTTGGTTTTAACAGTCCCAGAATTTGTCTTACAAGTGTTGTTTTCCCTGCACCGTTTGGACCTATTAGTCCAACAATTTCCCCCCTATTTACGTCGATGTTTATGCCATTATTTGCGTTTTTACCGTTAGGGTAAATTTTTAATAGGTTTAAAACAGTTAGGACTTTTTCCATACTTTTTCCTCCAATGCTTTCTGAATATTTACATTATTGTGCAGTGAATTTGTAAGTACTTCCATGGTCGTCCCAGCAAATAACGCCTTTTTGCATAGTTTTTTGTTATAATCCCCAAAGGTGACAAGGGATTCGTATGCACATCCTCCGCCACACAATGGAACATATGGACAGTCAAGACATTGTTCCCATCTATCCATAGTTATAAATTCAATAAACTTGCCGCTAAAATGTTCATCCTTAACGTTTCCAACACAAAATTCTTTCCTACCTACGAATCCACTACACTTGTAGATATCTCCAATAGGATCAACTACAAATTGTGACTCTGAAGTGAGAAGACATGGTCCAATTTCCACAAATCTTCTTGCAACAGAAAAGCCTAAATCTCTTGCAATCGGAAGTAATTGTTTCACGGTATCAGAAAATGTTTTATCCGGCATTATATTCGCATCACAAAAATGCGGTGCCAAACCTGATTTAATCCTCGGAGCAAAGTCCAAAAAAATCCTGGAGGCTAAATTTTCCTTATGAAGAAAGTTTAATAGTTCGCTTATACTATTTGCATTTGCTCTATCTATATTAACTCTTACGAATACTGGCACAAACTCTAAGAACTTTCTCAAATTGATAATTATATCTTTGAAAGAATCTTTTCCACTTTTATATGGTCTTCTTAAGTTATGAATAAATTCAGGTCCGTCAAGAGTTACCTGAAAGTATTTCAAACCGTAATTCTTAAGTTCTTTCATTTCTTCAGAAGATAGACTCACGCTTCCATTTGTAATAATACCAAAAGAAAAATTAAAAGCTTTCTCTGAAGCGGTTTTGAATAGTTCTTTGGATATAGTAAAAATAGGAGTTTTATTGAGGAGAGGCTCTCCGCCATAGTAAACTAATTCTACGTCGTTGGGGTGTCTCTCCTCTATGTTTCTCTCAAGCCACCAAATAATATTTTTGCTTACCTCCTCAGTCATATTCTCATTTCTAATGTCCTTTACATCGTTTTCTACACAATATTCGCATTTAAAATTACAATCAAATGTAGTCAAAATCATGGCTCCAAAAGATTTAGTACTAAATTTAGCCTTTTGAAACAAATATCTTAAATTCTGGCTTTCATTAGAAGAATCTGTTAATATTCCTTCATTTAAAAGAGGTTTGATAACCTCATCAGGTAGATCTTCTATCTTATTATTCTCAATACTGTTTAGAAATTTATCTTCCAAAAGCACTACACTCTTAGTAAGAGTGCTAAATAGTAGATTAAAACCTTCCTTTGGCCAATCTTTTTTTATTAAAACATACTTTGAAATACGCACACTTTTTTTATTGTTTTCCATGTGTTAACCCTCCTATTGTTCCACCCTCGATTACAATAGCATCGAGGGTGGAGTTTTAACTACCCGATAGAAGCTTTAACCGGTGAGATAAAACATCCACAGAAATTCGGCTCACCACCGAACAGCGGAACCATAGAACCATGCTCTATGATTATCATACTTTTCACCTCCTTTCTTTTATTAATTTAAGCCATGGCTTACCGAATAAGTTTTTGAATGAGATGTGATTTTTTGTAACATAAAGCGATATTTGATGCATAATCTTCGATTCCCTTTTATATTTCATTGGAATTGAGGGCTTTTCTTTCATTCCTATTTCAGTAAGTCCCACATTAATCCTCCTTTTCAACATAACTTACTAATTTTCCTTTTTAAGAATGCTTCTATAAGATGATATTCAATTTTTTTTTTTTTTTTTGTCAAGAGGTTTTAGGAAGAATTTGTGAAAAATTATTACATTCTGAAAAGTAACAATTGTAATGTATACGAAGGACAATATCTTGCGGCACATAATAAATGGTAATGCAAATTCAATAAATTGTGTGAGTAGTTTTAAATGATGGTCTCAATAGTTGTTTAATTTAACTTTTGTGATTGTTTTTTGTCATTCTTTGTGAAGTCATTTTATAAAAGCATTTCATATTGACAGAATGCCAGTTTTAAAAATTGAAACTAAGAATTTATGTGGAACAATTTAAATTCAACTTACAAATAAGAGGGAATTGAAAATTTATAATTTTGATTCATCACAACTTTTTTACATTTTACTATAATTAATCTATGAAACTGATTTTTAAGTGGGCGCTTGGAATAATTGCTGCAATTAGCATATTGTTTGTAGTTCTTCCGCTTTTAAGACTTATCACATATCCAAAACTTTTCTTTATTGTAGCCTCTTTAAAAGACCCGATGAACCTTAATGCGATTTTTAATAGCATATTCTTTGCATTCATTTCTTCTCTTCTCAGTGTTCTTTTTGGTATTCCACTTTCATACCTTTTGGGAAAGGGATACTTTGGGAAAATTGAGAGCATCGTTGAGGCAATCTGTGACACACCCTTAGCAACACCCCATATCGTTGCAGGCATTGCACTTCTCCTCATTTTTGGAAAAGATGGTGTAATAGGAAAACTCCTTTACAATGCATTCAATTTAAAACTTATGGGAACAGGTTTTGCTGTCATTATTGCAATGATGTATCTTTCTTTTCCATTCTTTGTGGATACCGTAAAGGAAGGTTTTAGAAATGTTGACAAGTCGCTTGAGAATGCCTCACGAGTTTTAGGCGCAAAAGAACTGCATACATTTTTTCTTATAGATATCCCTCTTGTAAAGGGGCACATTATATCGGGATTCTTGTCCGCATTTGCAAGGGCAATTTCAGAATTCGGCGCAGTTATCATTGTTGCCTATTACCCGATGACTGCACCTATTCGCATTTACGATGCATATACGCAGTATAACCTTGAAACCTCAATCTCTGTTGCAGCAACACTTCTTGCGATTTCTCTTCTCATTTTTGCGATACTAAGGATTATTGGAAGGAGAATAAAATGAGTAAAGTGCTTTTATTAGAGGAACTTTCCACACATATAGGAAACTTTTATATTAAAGATATAAACCTATATTTAAACGAAGGCGAAATCATCGCAATTCTTGGTGAAAACGGCTCTGGAAAAACAACACTTTTAAATACAATTGCAGGATTTTTGAAGGTTCTCAAAGGAAGAATTGTCTTGAATGGTGTCGATATAACAAACAGGGAACCTGAAGAAAGAAACATTGGCTATATTTTCCAAACGCTTGCACTGTTTCCACATCTAACCGTTGAGCAAAATATCAAATTTGGCCTTCGCTTTAAGAAAATAAAAGACCCTTCTAAGCGCTTTTATGACCTTGTAAAATTCTTTAAACTTGAAAACCTTTTGGGGAGATACCCAAAAGAACTAAGTGGTGGAGAAAGACAAAAAGTTGCAATTGCAAGGGCACTTATCCTTGACCCACCTTTAATTCTTTTTGATGAGCCCACATCTCAACTTTCACCCACTGAAAAGGAACGAGTTGCATTAGAAATAAAAGAAATTATAAAGACATTCGGTAAGAGTGCACTCTTTGTGACGCATAGCCTTGATGAAGCAAGTATCGTAGGGGATAGAATTGCTGTAATGAGCAATGGTAAAATACTCCAAATAGGAGAGCCATCGGATATTTTCTTCACGCCAGAGCATGAAGAAGTTGCAAACCTTATAGGGGTAAATGTGATAAAAGGGCGTGTGGTCGAGGTAGTTGATACTGTTTCAAAAGTGCAAGTCCAAGATAAATTTCTTTATGTTACAGGAAACTATAGCATAGGCGACGAAATTCTTGTTTTTATTCATCCACAAGATATAACTCTTTCAAAAGAGCTTTTAAAGTCTTCTGCACGAAATCAATTTGAAGGCATTATATCAAAAATCGTAAATAAAAACGGCCTTGTGACAATCTCATTAAAGATTGCTGAAAATGTTTTTCTTAATGCACTTATCACCAAAAGGTCTTTTGATGAACTTGATATTAAATTAGGAGAAAGAATCTTTCTAACATTTAAAATCACTGCGATACATTCGGTGAAAGTTTTTTAAAATGTGTTCCTCCTCTATAATTTTCTTTAAACCACAAATATGCATCCTTTAATGATGTTTCTAATGGCCTTGAAGTGTATCCCAATTCCTTAATCGCCTTGTCCTTTAATACATTACAGTTTGATTTGAGAACTGATAGAGAATAAAGCGTAAAAAGAGGCTTTTCTTTTGTGATTTGTGAAATAATTGGGGTAAAGAGCGCAGAAAACTTTGCAAGAGAATATGAAATTTTTATATGTGATATTCTTTTTCCTGAGATATTCCTAAGTATTTCAAGGATTTCTTTTACGGTTATTTTCTCTCCAGAAAGGATATAAATTTGACCTATCTTTCCTTTTTTCATTGCAAGAATTTCACCCATTGCAACATCCCTTACATCAACAAAGTCATAAGCACCATCAACATAGAAAAATAATTTACTGTTCATATATTTGAGAATTAGTGTCCCCATTTCTGAAACCTTAAAATCATAGGGGCCAATAATCCCTGTTGGTGCAACAATCACCGCATCAAGACCTCTTTCAACACCTCTTAAGACTTCTAAGGTTGCAAGAGCCTTAGATCTTGCATATTCGCCAAATTGAGGCTCTAACGGAATATCTTCGGTTATAGGTAAATCAAGTGGGGGCTCCTTAAATGCATGTATTGAACTTGTATAGACAAGCCTCTTTACGTTGTTTTTTATGCACGCTTCAACCACATTTCTTGTGCCCAAAACATTTACCTTATATAACTTTTCCCATTCCCCTTTGCTTATAGAGATAACACCTGCTGTGTGATATACGTAATCAACACCAAAAAGTGCTTTATTAATACTTTCAAAATCTGTAATATCGCCTGTTCTAACTTCAACGGCAAGACCACTTATGGGTGTAAGATCTTCACCCTTTGGGACAATGCAAACAACATGCTCACCTCTTTTTAACAGTTCTCTTATGAGGACATTACCAAGATGCCCTGTTCCTCCAATTACTCCAATCATTTATTCCTCCTTAATCCATCCAAGATAAGTTTTGCCATCTCTTTTTTGTTGATTTCTCTTTTAAAGAAAAACGTTTCAATCCAAATCGAAAGTGAAATACCTGTGATATACATGATACTTTCTTCGTTAGCACTACCAATGGTATTTTTAAGAAACTCTTCAATGAGTTTTTTGATACTCTCAAAAATTGTGCTTCCAAGGGCTTTTTCTCTTCCGTTTTCTAAAAACATGCCAAAGTCTCTAAGAGATATAATGATTGATGGACCATACGACTTTGCAAGTTCGATATTTAAGGAAACAAATTCCTCAAGCGACTCTTCGGCGCTTTTATGTTCCAAGGAGAACTTTGAAAGTTCTTCATAAATGTTTTTAAGAGTTCTTGAAACGATTTCTTTTAATAATTCCTCCTTTGAAGAAAAATATGTATAAAAACTGCCCTTTGCTATCCCTAAAGCATTTGTAATATCCTCAACAGATGTATTAGGGAATCCTTTTTCAAGGAAAAGTTTTTCTCCAACTTCAATTATTTGTTCTTTTTTATTTATGCCATTCACCGCTACCTCCAAAATTTAAATAACAAGCGAAACTAACTAAACTTGCTTGTGCCATTTTCAAAACTTGTATATCTATCAAACATATTTACCCAATTTTCAACCTTGTATTGACTGACTGGTCAGTCATATTATAATGCATTTTGTAGATTTTGCAAGAAAAACTGAAATTTAAAAGAATTCCCAAGCAAAAATTTACTCAAAAATATTTTTAAGATTAGCCTTTAACTAAAGGCAAATTCGTAATTGTTGAATGTTTTTAAATTTACTTAGCGGAATTTTTACTCACAAGTAGAATTATAGAAACTAAAAGCGAAACTATCCCAACAAGAAATAGAACAAGTAAATTTTTTGATACCTCATATAATCCTCTATTCAAAAAATACAAACGGTTAAATGAATCAAGTACATAAAATTGGGGTGTAAACCTTGCGATTACTTTCATAATAGGTGGCATTATTTCAACAGGCCACCAACTTCCTCCAAGAACACTCAAAACCATTGAAAGAGCAATTCCATAGACAGACACTTCGCTTGTCTTTCTTGAAAATGTAAAGACAACCATCGATAATGACGCAATACAAAATATGTATATAACAAAAGAAAATGTGATGAGTGGATTTTTAAAATAATCAACCGATAAAACAAACTGGCCAAACAGTGAGAGTATTAAAAATTGAATAAAGCCTACAATAAAAAGATACAAGAAATAACCAGTAATTATTGATACTTTACTTATTGGAAACGTTAATAATCTTTTAAATAGTCCTTTTTCTTTCTCAAATATAAGGTAGCCTGAAGCGAAGAAAATATCCATCATAAGAAACATCGATAGAAACCCAGGAGAAGTTTGGACAAATCCTTCGGGAATAATTTGTTTTGAAGATGAATTTAAGTACTCAACGGATACAGATGGGAATTCTTCAAGATAAGTGTTTGATAAAACGAATGCAATTTTTTCAAGTTTTACTTTATTTTGCTCAGGAATTCCAAGTTCTTTTACAAGAGAATCTGCTGCCAAAGTTGCCTGGACATCAATTGAAAGCCTTGTTAAGATCTTTCTAAATTTACTCTCCGCCAACTTTGAAGAGGAATTTAAAGAAGTAAATGCATAAATTTCTACACTTTTATGGGCTCTTAGATCTTCCGCCAAACTATAAGGAAAAACAAGCCCTAACTCAATATCTTCGCTCCTTACGGCACGTTTTAGGCTCTCCTCATCGCTATATGTGTAAAGTTTTACACCACTTTCCCTTGTAAGTGCTTCAATCAAAAATTGCCCATACTCGCTTTTATCAAGAGAACAAACGCCAATGTTTATAAAAGAATTCTTAGAATTTTCCTGAACAATCCCAAGAAGGAAAGTCCACAATATTGGTACAACGATAAGCCATAGGAGAAACCCGTTGTCTTTAAAACTCACGTATAGGTTTTTCTTCAATATCGCAAAAACGCTTTTAAACATAATCTCTCCTTGAAAAATTTACTAAGGAAAGCAAAAGAAAAACGCAACCAAATATAGTAAGAATAACGAGACTTTTTGAAATATACGTGAAACTATCACCATATAAAAGGGATATGTATACGTTTATTGCCCATCTATTTGGAATAATCATTGATAACTTCTTTAGGAAATCCGGAAAGAGAAATAAAGGCCACATTGACCCTCCTAAAAAACCAAACACAAGTGCAACAATAGGACCAATTGAAGAAATTTCACTTTCACTTTTTGTTAAAGAGGCAAGTAGTAGCGAAAGTGACGAAAATGTAAAAACTGTAATAATGGAAACAATTAACAGATTTAAAATGTTTCCCCAACGGACTCCGTAAACAAAATAAGAAAAAAGAATAATAAGAAGCATTTCAATAAACCCCATTAGAAACACGCCAAGCACTTTCCCCGCAAAAATTTGAATCTTGCTTATAGGTGCAGTAAGAAGCCTGTAAAGTGTGTTATAGCGCATTTCCTCAAAGAACGCTTCAGAAAACATATTTGTTGCAAACATAATGTACATAACACCAATTCCAACTGAATAATACTCAAATGAAGAGATAGACCTAGTTGTTGCAAGTTGTGTGTTTAGTTTGAGAAGATCCGTTCTTTCTTTTGATAACGCATCCGAAAGTTCTTTAAAAAACGAATTTAACGCTTCATAACTTATTTGTGATTTATCATTTATCCTATTTGAAAGTACCCCAACAAGGCCATTCAAAATTGCTCTATAACGCATTACATTAAGTGCAAAAATTTCACTCACCTCTTTTACAAAATTGGGTTTAATTGACTCATTTGGGTTTCCATAGACGTATATTTTTGCATCCTCATTTTCATATACCTTTCTTGAAAAGTCTTTATCAATATATACAAATGCAGAAACATCGCCTTCATCTAAAAGTTTCTTTCCTTCATCTACAGAGCTAACATTTTTAATTATTATTATATCTTTTAACTCTTCGCCCTTAAAGACGTCGTTCAGAAATATTTTCCCAAGATCGTTATCTTCAATTAATACCGCAATATTCACTTCAAACGGTTCATAACTAAACGAAAATGTCGAACTTATAAAGAAAATAAGTAGCAATGGTAAAAGTAAAACTGTAAAAATAAACCTAACATCACGAAAACGAATTTTTATATCTTTAAAGGCAACTGCAAGAATTTTCCTCATTCCCTAAGTGCTCTCCCAGTCAGTGCAAGGAAAACTGTTTCAAGGTCTGGCTCTTTGATAGAGATTGATCTTATCTTTGTAGTAACTGAAATAACTTTTATGAGTTCTGGAAGCACAACGTTCGTGCCGTTTACTACAATTTTTATGCTTTTCTGTGCCACCTCAACACTTTTAACGCCCTCGATCTTTAAAATTTTCTCTTTTGTTGAGTTATTCACCTCTTCTTCCAAAGAAAGTTCAATGACATCCTTTTCGGAAACAATCGCCTTAAGTTCCTGAAGTGTTCCTAATGCTTTCAGTTTACCAAAATCAATAATAGCGATCCGATTGCAAAGATACTCTACTTCGTCCATATAATGGCTTGTATAGATAACAGTAATACCTGAATCTTTATTTAGTTCCTTTATTGATTCAAGAATGTTTGCTCTCGTTTGTGCGTCTACGCCAACAGTTGGCTCATCCAAAATCAAAACCTTTGGCTCTGGAAGAAGACCAACTGCAATATTAAGTCTTCTTTTCATACCTGTTGACAAAGTATCCACTCGACTTTTTGCTCGCTCCTTAAGTTGAACGATATCCAAAACTTTTTCGATTGCACTTTTCTTGTTTTTTACGCCATATAAATCCGTAAAAAACGAAAGATTTTCATAGACAGTTAAGGTTGGGTATAGTGCTATATCCTGAGGCACAACTCCAATTAACTTCTTAACTTTGCCTTGTTCTTTTACAACAGAATGGCTAAGTATAAACGCATCGCCTTCATCTGGCTTAATAAGTGTTGATAATATCGAGATAGTTGTTGTCTTTCCTGCACCATTTGGTCCTAAAAGGCCAAAGATTTCTCCCTCTTTAACGGAAAAACTCAACTTAGAAACTGCAAGAATACTTCCGTAACTTTTTGAAATATTTTTTACCTCAACTATATCCATTTTGCTCTCCTTTATTTCAACATTATACTAAAAAACTTTTGCAATAAAACATTCAAATTTTAAACGTTCAATAAATACTATGTTATTTGATATGCATTTTGAACTTGTTTCGAAAAATTCAAATTTAAAAAATCATAATTTAAAATACTAATTTAGTATCATATAAAGCAAAGAGACATCATACTTAATTTAAATAAGTCTCCCAATTTTGGTCTAAAAAGATTTCAAATTTTTAGAGGAAATTAAGGATAAGCAGCCGAAACAAATGAATACACTTTGAAATTTGTCGAGTTAGGAACTTTTTAAAAAAATTCTTTTAAAATTACGGAACTTTTTTTAAGGTTTTTGTATCTATATTATGAGAGGAAAAATCTTTTAGGGAAATTTTTAAAAGTCTTGACGGAAGAGATTGATAAAATAAAGTGAAAAGGAAAATGACTTTTTGGGGAGTTTGAGGGGTGTAGTTTACCCCTCAATGTAAGGGCAAGGCTCCGAGGAAAAGGAGGTAAAAAGGGAAAAAAGAAAAAAGGGTAGATAAAATCAAATTTTAAGAAAAGAGAAATTAAAATAAAATTTTAACTAGGAGGTAAAAATGAAGAAAAAAAACATAGCAATTTTATTAATTGTTTTGGCAGTTGCAGGAATAGTACTTTATAGATCTATAGCAACTTACTTTACAATGAGGTATATAGACACTCATTCTTTTGCAATACCTATGCTCTTGACATCCCAATTACGTGATCCAAAGATAGCAAAAGAGTATAATACTAAGGGTTATATTGATATAAGCCTCTCTCCTAATTCTCCATTAAAGGAATATTCTCTTCCAAAACCAAAGAAGGGCGTCTACCTTTTGAAAAAAGGCGAAAAACTTACCATACCACTGCTTTTAACGTTTGTAAGTTATGATCCAACCGTAACCGAAGCCCATGTAAAGTTTGATCCCAAAGATATGTCAGGTGGACAGGTTGAAGTTTATTACCCAATAAGAGATAAAGATGGAAATGTCAAGGGAACCGATAAAGTAAATATTAACGACTACATTAGTTTTAATAAAAAGTCAGTTACGATTAAGGCGGGACAATCTGTCGATGTTGTAATGACCTTAAGCATTCCTAAAGATTTTCCTAATGATGTACAGCCCTTCACTTTAAATCCTTATGGAATAATTTGCGAAGATACAAATGTAGTCTTGATACCAAATGACTCAGAACTTGCTCCAAGTTTTAGCATTTGTACATTTTAATTAGAGGAGGAGAACATGAGCAAAGTTTTACGCATTTTTGTTTGCAGCATGTATTGCTTGTTTTTAATTTTTGTACTTCCGAGTCTCATCTGCGCTGAGCAAGCACAACCTTATGTAGGTGGTTACTTTAATAATAGCTTCACAACTACTAATAAAGTCATTGCTTCAATTAGTTATCAATCTACAAATCCACAGCTCATAGGAACTAATACGTGGCTTGGTGGTGTTATAAGTGTAGCTGGAGCTACTGGAACGGGAAACACACAAACAGGATGCATCTTCCAAAACGGAGTGGCATTATATAATAATGGAAGCACTACAGGAAACATTAATTGGGCTCCTCAGTGGTGGAAGATTGATGGTACTTATCAAATTGGGCAAAGCAACAACATAGCCTCAGTTTCTTATCCAGCTTTTTACGAGAGAATGGAAGTGAGTGGCTCGAATATTATTTATAAACTCTATGCATATCCCAATCTTTCAGCTCTTCAGTATGATGCACCAGTAATTTATTCATGGAGTAGCTCTGCTTTTTCTTCTACCACTTTCCTTGTTGGAACATCTACTGTTTATATAAACCAAATTCCTGTCACTTTTAAACATTTCCAATTTGGTGTTGAAAGCCCTAACGTTGTGAACAACACAAATTGGAGAGCACTAATAAGCAAGGTAGGTTATTATGCGACAGGAGGATGGAAATTTCAACCTGCTGAAACATGTCTTGGGAATGGCGCTTTAATTACCTATGTTATAAATGGCCAGACGCTGTACTACACGAAAGTTGGATCTCTAGACTATACAGGTGCTAACATTGACACTTCTTCTACATATAATGATAGTGTTGACTGGGAATGGAGCGGCACAACAATAACTCCTGATACTTATCTCTGGTATGGAAGTGGTAGCGTAAGTGATTCTGTAAGTAAACCATATAATTAAGAACTAATTTAAGTAATGTAGTTTTTACGAGTAAGTTCTGTAAAAATTATCCCTTTAAATCCCTCTGATTAGGCGAATTGTGGGTAGATAGAATATAAAAACTCTACTCGCCACTATATTTGAGCTCCCATGGGCACAGAGCCCGATGAGAGAGAAAATTTTACTTAAAAAGGATTTTAATACCATTAACGAGCGGTTAAACTACTTAGATAAAATTGTAAAATAGATTGATAGATTGAATGTAAAATAGCCCTGCCTTAAACAAGAAAAATTGAAAACCGTGAAACTACTGCACTCTAAAAAGGCATATGACGAGATCCGTAAATTTGCACAAAAATTCCATAAAAATTGTAGAACTTTTTTGGAGTTTGAGAGTCTTATTATATGAGGAAGGATTTTTGCTTAAAGTGCAAAATGAATTTCACTAAAACCAAAAATCTCTTAAAAATGTATTGACAAGAGAGAGTATAAAATAAGGTATAAACAGGAGCGGAATCTCCCTCGGGATTGGAGGTGATGCTTTAAACCGAGGGCAAGGCTCTGAGATAAGGAGGAAAGGCGAAGAAAGATTTTATTAGAAAAGATAGCAAATGTTGAATTTGAAAAAGAAAATAAAAAATATTGTACAAGGAGGCATTGAAATGGAAAAATACAAGTCATTAAATGCAGTTGTATTTATACTTTCTCTATCAATATGCGGACTATCGTTTTTCAATATTTATAAAGCAAGTGCTTCTGGTGGCTTAATACTTTATAGCGGCTTTGACGGCGTAGACGGGTATCAGTCGATAGGAGGTTGCAATTTTGGAGACCGTTATGGAGTTGAATATGTAAACAAATTAAAGAGTGCACTTGGTTCAGGCATCTTTATCAATTCATTTTCACATGCTGATAAATATGCATGGGAAAGTGACTTAACTGGTATTAATGCAAATTCTGTTGATTTTTTGCTTTTGCTGGACACGGAGTCAGTGCCAATTTTTTGGGTAACGGAAATGCAGCAGCACATTTTTTTACTCAAAATAGCAGCAATCCACCTTATCATCCTTCACGTTATGCCGATGCTGTAAATGCAGATTGGAGTGAAATTTCATGGGGTTCCCATGGAGGAAGCGGCTATCGTATAAAATGGGCTACAATGTATTGTTGTAATTTCCTGACAAATTTTGGTAATCAAACTTATTACAATAATCTAAAGCATATTTTTAATGGGGTACATCTTGTTATGGGTTTGCAAGTGGAATGTGGTTAGATTCGAACGAAGGTACTAAATACGGCCAGCTCATTGCACAGGACAATTCTTTTAAATATTCATTTTTTACTGCATCTTATGAGTATCAGAACGGACACTTATCAAATACAATCGCAAGAGTAATGGGAGCAAACATTTCTAAAGATGATAAATGGGATAATTATAGTTCGGACCCAGACCCTTTCTTGTAACACCCAGAGGAACATTCATACTGGGATGAGCAGATTAACTAAAGGAGGCGAGTAATGAAAAACAATATTAAAATTTTCATTATAACTGTTTTTATCATTGTAGCAAGCTTATCATTTTCTGGATGCACTAAAAATAAATATAGTGAAAACCCTGAATTACTTCCTTCACTTAAATTGCCTTCTTATGGTGGTTTCATCCCACACGATTTTGGTGTACAATTGGGTACAGATGTATCAAACCCTCCGCATGAGGCGCTTGTGTATAAAGTTGAGTCTATCAAAATTGATGAAAAAGGAACTGGAAAACTCTGCGCGATATTTGGCATAGACATAAACGCAATTTCGAAAGAAGATGAGAATACCGTAATAAGAAAACAGGCAGGCAACACTTTAACTATTTATAAAAAAACGGGCTTTTTTGAATTTGGTACACAGAATTTATACGATTATACTCCAGGCAAAGAAGTCCCAGGAGATGAAGAATGTCTTGCTTTAGCGAAATCATTTGTAGACAAATACAAGCTCTTACCAGAACTTTATCAATATAGAACCTCCATTAGCAACATAACATATCACCCTTCATTTAATGAAGAAATTATCATTGATAAAGTTATTACTTTCCACCCAACTATCGATAATAAAGAGATTACCGGTCCAAAATTTGGACTTATAATTGGAGACAAGGGCAAAGTTGAAGGTTTAGTTTCGACTTTATATACCCTTACTCCTATTGGAAATTATACTTTAAAGTCTACTGACGAAGTAGTCAAACAACTTAAAAATAACGAAGTAACAGCATGGAAAGTCGAACTTGAAAATCCCGAAGCAGAAAAAGTAATTATTGATAAAATTGAGACAGAATATTATGGAGATATTGGCACAACACTTGAGTTAGGAGAAGAATTCGTCCAGCCTGTTTACAAACTTTCTGGCGAAATCTTATACAAAAATGGGGATAAGGGAAAGTTTGAAGCTTTTATTCCTGCAGTAAGTAGTCAATTTATACAGCATTAGTTTATCACACTTGTTTTTTTAATAAATGGCCCTAACTTTTAGTTAGGGCTTTCCAATTCTATTAGTACAATTATAAATTTAACTTAGAATGGAAAGAAACTTGCAAATGTTTGCTATGATTGTCCAAAATCTTATATTGGTGCTTATAAATCTTTAGAATTCCTTAAAAGTTCATCAAACTTTTTTGAATGTCTCATATTTATTATATAAGAGGAAAAATTTTGAGGGAATTTTTTTAAAACTCTTGACGGAAGAGATTGATAAAATAAAGTGAAAAGGAAGATGACTTTTTGGGGAGTATTGAGGGGTGCAGTTCAACCCCTCAAATTGAGGCAAGGCTCCGAGGTAAAGGAGGTAGAGATAGGCAAAAAGAGGACGAAAAGTGAAAGGAAAAAGACGGAATTTTAAAAAAAGTTGAAGTAAAATTTTAATAAGGAGGTTAAGATGAAGAAAATAAAGTTAATTTTAGTTGTTTTAGTATTAACACTCTTGTTTACTAACGCAGGAGGTCTTAATGTTAAAGCATATGATGATCAACAAGCGTATATAGAGCGATACAATCTTAACCATATTCAGTATCTTTTGAATGAAGCATTTAACAAAGCAGTTTTACTGAACAAGAATAGTACATCTACAAAACCAAGTGTTTCACCAGATGGAGGAAGTTTTTATACCGAAAGGTTTGATCATTATGTATTCGGAAATGGATATAAACAATTAAGAGGATACCTTATTAATTATGTAGTTGCAAGAGGTGGCCCACAAATGATTGAGGTTTCAACAGACTATTTAAGATCGTACACGGGAAGTATCCAGGTAAATGGAGAAGTAACAACCGAGTTAAAGAATGCTATAATAGGTGCTATTCAAGCGAAACTTGGTGTAGCTACAACTTGGCAGACCACAGCACAATCAAACATTCATATAGGCTCTACTGCACAAGTGCTAGCAGAAACTGATACTTACACGCTCAGCATGTAGTATATTGCAGTTTCTTCATCTGGAATTGCATATTATCGTTGGTATACAGTTGATGGACATACCGGGATCGATGCAAGGCCCTGTGGTTCATTAGTGCCCTGCACAACTGCAAACGGAAATTATCCAATATATTTTGATTTCCATAAAGGTTCTAATCCTTAATATGTAAAAAAAAGAAAGGGGAAGAGATGAACAAACGACTATTAAACAAAAAAAGATTTTTATCTATGTTTTTGTATTAATTGCTGTTATTGTAGTTGCGTTTTTCTTTCCTCAGTATCATAGGTTGCGTTCATATGAAGATTTCTACAAAAAAGTTATTTCACTTCAACATCTTAAAACTGACTCTTTTGAAGTTGAACCACTGCAACCAATGTTTGGTGGCTGTCAGTACATTTTTACTGAAATAGACATTTCGAAAATTCGGAATACTAACATCCAAGAGTTATCAAATGATTCGTTAAAGAAATATTATTATTCATCGTTTGTTCCCCTTTTTTATTTTGGCAAAATTGACGCCAAAAATTACTTTTCCAAAAAATACAATCTTTTTCCTAATGTAAAATTAAATGGAACAGAAGGTTTTTCTGGAGCTTTTTTTGAAAGATTTTATAACCGTCCGAAACACATCTTAGCGATGATATTTCTCCAGTATACTCCTGAAATAAAAGGCAATAGATTTATAACATCAATAGTACCTTTAGATTTTGCGGTAAATGGCGTTGTTGATAATCCTCAAAACGAATTGTTCAAAAGTGAAATTATAAAACATTTTGGCAATATTCAGACAAATATTTCCGAAAATATTACGGTCTATTCTTCGGATAACCTAATTGCAACTATTTACCTTATTACACCAAAAAACAACTCAAAAAGTATATCGCTTACTCCTTCAACTTCCGTTTTAAACCTGTTAAAAAGTATCGAGGAAATAATCACACAATAGTTATCCTACTAAAATCAGCGTTTTATGTCGATGAAAATCTTCAAATTCACGGAACTTTTTTGGCAGTTTGACAGTCTTATATATGAGAGGAGAAATTTAGGAGAAGAATATTAGCACAGAAATAAATCTGCTGAGAAGAATCACAGATTATAGAGTAATAAAATAGCAGAATTATTAAAAGGTATGCTTTAAAGGAGATTGGGTAATATGAGGGTAGCATAAAAAGTAAACAGAAAGTTGAATTTTGAACAAAAATATCAAGATTTTAAGGAGGTTAATCATGGAAAAGGTAATTATTATAAGTTTAATCTTTACAACTCTTGGGTTGTTCTCGTTGCAAAATTGTTTAGCTGTCAACGGTAATTACAGTTTTGCTGGTGTACAAATTAGCGCTATGAACTATGACGGAATCAAGGCAACTATTTCTTATGCAAACCCTAATCTTGTATCAAACAATGACTTTTCGGGCGAGAATATAAGCTTAGCAGACAACAATGGTTCTTGGGTTGAAGTAGGATGGATGAAAGATCCTAACAAAGGGGCTTATTCTCCAATGGCTTTTCTTGAGAATATGGTTGTTAATGACACAATAATATTTTATTCACTAACTCCTACTACACATACATATGAATTGGTTTTCGTTGGAAGAAGGACAGACAATAGTGCTGTTTTTCGTTTCTATTTGGACGGTAATTTAATGTATGGAACAGGGATAATGGCCCCACAAGATCTATGGCCACAAGCAAAAGGTGAAGTATATAATACTACTGCATCATACTCAGATATGGGACCTGCAAGTATTTCAAACATACAATTAAGATATGCAGGTTCTTATGTGTTTTGGAAAGACCAATATCCGACTTTAAATACAACTACTTTTGCATATCTTCCATACCAGTTATTTATTTTTGATAAGTATTACAATATTGGTAATAAAAAACAATAAGGAGGCCAAAATGAAAAATATAATAAAGCTCTTTATAGTTATTATCGTAGCCTTCGCAATAATTATCTCTCCTGTATGGATTAGAACAAGAACATTGAAGATAAGAAATGCAACTCTTGATGTTTCTAATATCGAGACAGTTAAGGCAATAAATAAACAGTTCAAAATGGTTGAAGTTAATAAACCGAATATTCCACTAACAAGAGGTGTCTTTTACGATCCTTATGGTGATTATTTAAATTATCTTCATTTTAATAATGACCAGCAAAGTTGGGTCCTCACGATTACTTCTCTTGACGGAAGAATAGTAAGAACTATTGATTTAGGTGCGCATAAATCAGGCTCTAGTGGGCGTGGCAAGATCTGCTTTGATAAGAATACCATTTATGTTGGGGTTGACGAAATGATTATTTTTATTAGAAGAAATGATTACTCAGTCGAAAGAATACAACTTCCTCCTCGGAAATATGATATAAAAAGTGACCATATACCAAACACGGACACAAGCGATAGTTCAATTATAGACATAGAAAAAGTCGGCAAATATATTGCAATATCGAGGAATAATGCAAATGGGATTCTTCTCTTTGATGTTGATAGAAGAAAATTTGACGAATGGAAACTACCAGAGGAATTTGGTTCAGTGAACAAGCTCATAAAGTTTAGTGAAGATATACTCTTCGTGACAAATTTCTATTCAGGGAAAGGTAGTTATTTAATACAGGACCAATTTGGGAAATTAAATCTCGCAACAAGAGAGTTTGATATTTTCTCACAACCAGTGCAGAAGCTTTTTGTCGTGGAAAACAACGTATGGGGAGTCGATATAAAGGGTAACTTATTCGTTTTAGACAATGAATTAAGACATATAAAAACATATAACTTGGGTGTGTTTATTGTATCTGGAGTAGTACATTCAAATGGAAAAATTTGGTTTGTTGGAAGCGATGTCGATTCAATAGACGGCAAACCTCTCCTTTCAACAGTAAGTGATGATCCTCCAACAGATGCGGTAGAAGTTATAAATTTGAAAACCGATAAGCAGATTCTCTTTATTGGGTGTTTTGATCCCACAAAAGAGGATCTTGTAAAAAGCTATCTTCCAATATCTAAACCAATGCCCGTTATAGGAATACATTCTCCTAACATAAACTTAGAGAAGATCAACGGCGAATTCAAGAGTTCCATTGCTATACCAACTGGCATAATAGATGCCGAAACACACGGATTGTTCTTATTTGCCGACAAAGTGTTTCAAATTAATAGATAAAGTAACTATTAATGACAGAGGCAGTGCTTAAGCCTCCATTTTATATTGCCTGGGATGATTGGAGCCCGACATGTAGAGGTGTTTCTCCAAGCGGGAGATTCATCACGTTTGAGGGACTACCAAAGCTCTTTGATAGGGATACTAATATGTTGATTGAGTATAGAGGTGCATGGGACACATTTACTTCAGAAAATATTATAGTCTCTGAAAATAGCATAGGTGTTCCTAAAGATATTTATCGTGGGCCTGTCGAGTGGATAAATGTCACATATATTGATAAACTGCTTGAAGTATTGCACAGCCAAGAAAACAAACCTTAATACTTTCACTCGTTTACAATAATTAGATTTTAGTACAAGAAGATAAGACAAGAGCTCGGGCATTGTGGAGTAAGACTTGTTCCCCATCAGGATTTCTATCTCATAGCCCCTGAAAGTGGAGACATTGTAGGCTTGGGAGGCAATGTAGTAAAGTGGATACTGCCAAAACAAAATTAAAGCTCCCACACCGAACTTTTTTCACTCTCAAACGTTTAACCCTCCGTAATCTGCACTTTTTATGAGCGGATTCTTTGTATGAAGAAATGATTTTATGAAAAAGTTAAAAAAATTCTATAAAAATTGTGGAACTTTTTTTGGGAGTTTTTGTATCTATATTATGAGAGAAAAAATTTTTGAGGGAAATTTTTTAAAAGTCTTGACGTAAGAGATTGATAAAATAAAGTGAAAAGGAAGATGACTTTTTGGGAAGTATTGAGAGGTTTAGAATTAGAGTTGTCAATGACTGATAACAAGTTCTTAGGTATATTGGATAGATTAAGTTGTGTTTGATATTTTTCTTCTTGAGATATTCATCAAACTCTCCTAAGAACTCAGAACCAAAATCTCTTTGAACTACCTTTATGCTATCCTTTATTAAATAAACAGTTTCAAGTTTCTTAAAGAAGATTAATGTGTTTCTGCCGTTTTATGATTTAAACTCATATGCAAATTGAAACTTAGAGGATATGTCAACTGCATTGAGGATGTATCTCTTTATTCCTTCTACAAACCTGACGATTGTGTCTATCTCTATGTATCCTAATTCTTTTGGTTTAGGATAAGGCTTTACCTTTAGTTTGTAATTTTTCTTTTTCTTTGCAAATCCACTTTGAGGATTATGGTAGTTTAATCCCTTTGGATATTCTATGAGGTTATACCTTTTGATAACCTTCCTTATTGTTGATATTGAGATAGACTTCATTCATCTTTTACCACAGTAATCATCAATGAATTTCTTCAACTTTTCTTTTCCCATTCTTGGATGCTACTCTTATCTCTCTTATGAAGGATATAATCTCAGGGCTTATTTTCATCTTCCGTAGTTTCTTAGGTCTTCTTGATTTAGGAATGAGACTATCAAGTTTACCCTCTGATTCTCTTAAACACCTCCTCCACCTAAATATGGTTGCTCTTGATACTTGAAGACTTCTACGGCAAGTCTTATACCATGCTTCTTTGAGAACTCAACAACTTTTAACCTAAATTGGGCTTCATCACTTTTAGAGAACTTGGAAGCTCTTATTAATCTTTCTATAGTTTCATTATACAGAGGTAACAGTTTTTCTTTTTAACATATTTCACTCTCCTTTTTCTAAGATAGGAGTCTCATATGTATCGTAACTTGTTCAGAGTAGAAAACTTGGCCGTGTCAAAGGGAAACTCGAACGCAATCAAAGAATTGCCTACAATGTATTCCTAAAAACTGCCTATGAATCGCTCTTACAGAATACAGGTCAAGACACATTCAGGATAGACTTGCGGAAATTCCTCGACCTTGCTGGATTTGACTATGAAATTTATCACTCCCACTTGTTTGAAGATACGGATGAACAGAAAAGTTTAGCAACACTTTTAGGAGAATTACAGGAGAAAAGGTACAAGGTGGAATGGCGGGACCAAAGAAATAAGCCTTATGAAGTTTTGAGCGCATCTTTGCTCTCACAATTTAGAATGAATGAGGATAAAGATTACATTGAATTTGAGTTTCCATCATTCATTCGTGAATCTATTCTTGCTCATCAAAACTTCTACATTCTGTATCTTCCTGTGATCATTTCTATGAAAAGTTCGTACTCTATTGTTCTCTATGAACAGATTTTGCAGCGCAAGAAGTTTGGAGTTTGGTATGTGAAGCTTGAAGACCTTAGAGAGCTTATGGGTGTTGAAAAATATGAATATAAAGAAATAGCAGATTTTGAAAAGCGTATAGTTAAACCAGCTGTTAACGAGATAAACAAAATTATTAATATTTCACTCTCATATGAGAAAATCAAGAAAGGCAGAAACATCGTTGCTTATGAATTTGCATGGGACTTTAGAAATGCAAAAGAGTTGTATACTAACCATAATGAAAAATTGAAAGAAGAAAGTTCTAAAGGCCTTCATAGCGAAGAAATTCAAGAGCTTTTGCAAATTGTTCCTGATCTAGACATCACAATCTTAGAAAGCATTTTGAACCATTTTGACTTTACCAAAGTAAAAAATGCTGTTCTCATAACTGCTGAAAAAAGAAAGAAGATTAAATTGACGATTTGAATGCATATTTGCTTACGCTTTTGAAAAATGGGATCTCTGAAGATTTGCTTTCGGAACAGAAAGAGCAAGAAGAAAAGGAAGCAAAGCTTGAAAAGATGAAAAGGCTTCAAGAAGAGAAAGAAAAGAGAGTTAGAGCTTGGTGGGATCAAAGAGTAAATAAAGAAATAGAGGCAATGTCAGAGGAAGAAAAAGAGAAGATCTGGAAATTTGTTAAGGAAATAGCAGGTTCTTTGAGCCTAGAGACACAGCAAAACATTTTCAGAAGCAGAGTCAAGACTAAGCTCGAATCTCAAGGAGTTAAACCCTCAGATAAAGAATAAGGAGGCGAAAGTATGAGAAAACCAGAACTTCGGGAAGAGGTTGCTAACAAAACAGGCTTTAAAAAAAGGATGTAGAGAAAGTACTCAACGCACTTGCAGAAGTCGTGGCAGAAGCTCTTAGAAAAGGCGATAAAGTGCACCTTTTTAATGATCTTGGCACTTTTGAAATGAGAGAAAGAAAGCAAAGAAATGCTATTAATCCGAGAACAGGCGAAAGAATTATAATTCCAGCAAAGATAGTTCCTCACTTTAAGATTGGCAGAAGACTGAAAGAGGCAGTGAAAAAGGGAAAACCTTCTATTGAAGAAGAAATTCAAGATCAAGAAGATTTTTGGCTGTAGGCCTATAGAAAATTTTTTCCATCGAATCCTATACCCCTAGGAGCTTAATTTGAGGTCAGGGTGATAGTTTAATACCTATGGGGTACTTTTCGTTGAAATTTGAGAGAGTTCTGTACAAAATTATTCCTACTTTTTCATCCATGTTATGAAAAATAGTGTTCTTCCGATTTCCCTGCGAGAACTCTCCTCAATTTATTGAGGAGACAAAAGCAGGAAAAGAGTAACGCAATCTTCTCAATCCGCACTTCTTAGCGGATTTATACAAAAGAGTAAGGAGAGGATTCTTGCAGGTATGTCCTAAAAGTAACTTTAATGCCTGTTTATTCTTTTTCAAAGAACTTTTCTAATGCTTGTTGCATAATCTCATAGCTTTTTTTCTTCTGCATGGCTGCTTGTATTTTGATCTTCACAATTAATTCAGAAGGGAGATATGTAGTGTATTTTATTAGTCTGGTTTCTGTTTTGCTGATAGTTGTTGTTTCATCAGCAACTTTCAAGTTTTCACTCAGCTGGTTTACTGTTTTGTGAGCTTGCTGGCTTGCTAGCTGTGAGCCGAAGAAATCCACGGGTTTTACTGTTCCTCTTGTTATGGGACTTCTTTTTTGCATCAATTTCTCCATTTTTTCCTTATCCATTTAAGATCACCTCCGCTAATTGTTTGTACTCAATACTCCCTTGATGATTAGGACCGAACAAGACCATTGGGATGCCGGCAAGAGTAGCTTCAACATATTTGATACTAAATGGAATTTCTACAGGTAATATGAGTTCACTGTATTTTTCTCTTACTTCGGCAATAACTGATTTTGCAATATTTGTTCTGGTGTTAACCATCGTGAAAAGTATTCCCTTTATTTGGATTTTCGGGTTAAGTCCTTTTTTCACTTTAGATACGTCCTCCATAGCTTGGGTGAGTGCTTGCATTGCCAGAAAATGTGCTTGAAGAGGTATCAATATATACCTTGCGTACGTAATAGCTGCGGCACTCAAGTAGCTTTCAGAAGGTGGCGTGTCAATAATAATATAATCGTAGTTTTCTTCCAATGGTTCGAGTATGCCCTTTAGTACACCTATTTGCGTTGCCTGCATCCCTGCTTCTGTTTTTGCTAGATCAGGATGTGAAGGTAGAATATCCAATCCAAATTCTGTTTTAATAACGACGTCTTCAGGCGAAACATCTATTGAAGTGAAAAGGTCATTTATACTGTGTGACAAGCTCATAGGATTGATGCCCACACTCAATGTGCATTGGCCTGCGGATCTAAATCAACGAGAAGTACGCGTTTCTCTTTTAATCCAAGTGCAGCGGAAAGATTAACTGCAGTCGTTGTTTTACCGCAGCCGCCTTTTCTTAATGTAATTGCATAGCTTTCTGCCATTTTTCTCCTCCTACATTTACCATTTTACTGGCAAATTATACAACAATTTTTCAGAATCAATCTGTATCTGTCAAATTGTTTAAAACAGTTTACCATTTTGCTGGCAAACCAGCAAACCATTTTGCTGGCAAAATTATAATTCCTGTGCAATAAAAACGTGCAAAGCTTTAAAAACCTCTTGACAAGCAAGCAAATTCTCATATATTTAAGTGAAGCAAGCATTTATGCTAATTAAAAAAAGGAGGTGAAAAAGCATGAACAAACCAGAACTTATTTCATCTATTGCTGAAAAAACTGGGATGAAAAAGAAAGATGCTGAAGCAGCGCTTGATGCATTTGTAGCATCATTTAAGGAAGCGCTGAAAAAGGGCGATAAAGTTGCACTTATTGGCTTCGGCTCATTTGGAACAAGGGATAGAAAGAAAAGAGAAGGAGTCAATCCAAGGACCGGCAAAAAGATCTCAATCCCTGCAAAAACAGTTCCATATTTTAAGATTGGAAAAGAGCTGAAAGAAGCAGTAAAATAGAAAAAGATTTTTAAATTTTTATTTCCTAAAATTTAGTGGTAAAATAAAAAAGCGAAAAGCATTTTATCCTCCTGGTGGAGTAGTTTTGTTCTCACCCTCTAAAAACTCCTTTAAGAAGGGCAGTCTGAAAGGGCTGCCTTTTTTAATTCTTTTTCTTCTATTACTATGAAGGATATAAGAAAATAGCATTGGAATTATATTTCTTTCTCCTATTCCCTACAAGTCCTCCCCATCTTTCCCATATTTAATATTATAATATTATAAAATAATAATATTATAATATTCTACTGCTCACAGTAGTAGTATAGATATAATAATAGATAAAGAATAGATATAGGGGTCTGAGAGATAGCATTAAAATTGAGTTATAAGGGTATGCTGGTGCTCAAGTATTAGCAGTTTGGTGCTCAAGGCGTGTGCTTTTTTCAGATGCTCCGAAAAGGCGCATACTCTTTCCAGATACTCCGAAAAATGAGCACATTTCCCCTACCCTGTCAGACAGTGTATCTGATGTTTTCTCAATACTATCTATCCTTATCTCATACGTGTTCTTCTGTTTGTATTTTTTATCATTTTTGGTTATCATACTGTCACCTCGTATGATAGTGCTCAATCACTTAACGGGTGAAGGCACTATCTTTTTTAATATGTGCTTAAATTTATTCCTCTGTAACCTGTGTTCTTCTTCAGCAGGTTCTAAATTAAATCTAAGGTTTGTGAAGGAAAAATACGAGGAATATTTTGAGAATCGCTCAGATTAGGTTATTATCAATTATTAGAATCCATTTTCTTTTAGATCAAGAATTATCAATGATTTTCCTGCGCCAAATAACATGTCATCCCTTAAATAGATGTACCCCAGTGCAAGCGGGTCTTTAACAAAGCAAGTTTTAACGATACCAGTGTTTCTGTTTAGAACATTTAATGTATCGTTGTGTCTGTTTAACCAGACAACATAACCTTTTGATTCCGTCTGTGGGAAAGTAAAATAAAATTCGTCAGTTGTATCGGTAAAATATTTCATGTTTTGCATATTACTAACGGGAGCAATAACTTTAACAAATTTATTTTGGTTTGAGTCAATTGGATAATCAAAAATTATGTTATCGTCTTCAGTAAGTAAAACCTTTGTTGCGATATAGTTTGGACTTCCTGAAGCATCCTTTGCTAATGGTACACTTAAAAGGTCCGTCAGTTTGTCTGAAAGGTAGTCATAAACATATATATCTTGGACTCCATTTTTTGCATAGTTAAAAGCAAGATAAGAAGCATTTGCTGTTAATGACATAATAGAACCGTTAACCTTAAAAGAAGAATCCTTTTTAAAGATAGTCTTGATGTTACCTGAATTGAGATTTATAAGGTCAACTGAATTGTGCGCTACACCATCTATTATTTTCCCTTCTTTATCTCTTTCTGTAGGCTCAAATGAGTATCGGGCAATTGCAAGAAAATCTTTGTAAAGAACAAGGGAAGACAAGGAATTATACCGCAATACACCCTCGCAGTCAGTGCATCCATTTTCCTCATACACAATTTTCTTTTCATTTGTTTTTCTATTGATTGCATAAACTCTTACAGGTCCATCAAACTCTTCCTCTATTTCTCTATATACTATCCAGTTGTCGTTTACATTTACCCAGTCAATTTGCACAAAACTATTATCGATTTCTGCAAAAGTTTTAAGCACCTTATTCTCATAGTCATAACTGAATAATTTTTCAATATAGGTAAGACATGGTACGGTATTTTTCGAAGGTCTATCGCTTCCGGAACTAAAGAAAATCACGCTTCCGCTTACAGCAATTGAAGCAACCGAAGGATAGTCCTTGGGAATATCAATTGATTCATATTTTAATTTAGCTTGGTTTACTATTTCATTCCCTTTGACAAGATTTTGAAGAGTTACCGTGCTTTGATTTGTATTAGGCAATGCATTATTTTGGTTGTTAGATTGTGGGTTGTTGCTACACCCAGTTATAGCAAATAATACGGCCATTCCAACAAGTAATGTAATGATTCGATGTATTTTTTTCTTCATAATTCTTCTCTCCTAAAAATTTATCCTACCCCTGGATACGGATAAGCATATTGATAATAGCTATCTCTTGAAGAATAATTTAAATGGCAACTATTGTATGCGGGAAGCATGGAATAATTTACTAATCCGTCTGAACTTGTTTTTATGCCAAGATAAATATACAAACCATTTGCTGAATCCGTGTAAAAAATAGTCGGATTACCTAAGTTTGAAGAATCAAGATTATAGCCGTAGACTGCCGTATAGTGAACAGCATGATGTCCGTTCCAAGCCGGTAAATATTCGGTATAACCACAAAAAACAACACCAGCAGTATCAGCTCCTATATCAGCAGATAGTAGATTGATTAAATCCTGCATAGAATAAAAATGACAAATCTTATACCAGTAAGATGTACTCCATTGATTGAAAATATATCCATTCAAGGCATAAGCAATTGCACTCTCAGATACACCTGATGCATTACAGTCCGAAACACTTGGAACTGAAAGCCCCATGTATCCGTATTCCTTGTTGGCAATATCGGTTTGTGATGAATATTTAGCCCAGCTTGATAAAACAGACTCAGATGCTGCTACACCGCACCATGTACAGCCTTGTTGAGGGTACTGTGTCATATTTGTATATGCATAATTAGAAGCAGTTGCTTTGATTCCTTGTCTTTGCATTCCATGTTTTGCTAGAATCGCATTTTTTCAGCTATTATGGCGTTTAGAGGCAACTTTAACCAGCCTCGCATGTCTCCGTGATTGTTTATAAAATCATCCCAACTTACCTCACCATTTTGTGAAGGTTCTCCTTTTGGCGTCACATAAATTGGTTTACTGCCATCTTTGTAAGTTACAAGATGAGTCTTAATATCGTAGTTTGCAATATTTGGGTTAGCAGTTTGAAGAGTTTTTAACATTCCTTCTGCTTTGTTCTTATCTCCAATTGCTAAGGCCTTAGGCACGAGAACATTTAAAACTAAGCAAAGAACGGCAAAAATAATTAGTATCTTTTTCATTTTTTTCCTCCTTTCCTTTAATTCTTACCTAAATTAAGCGATTTTTTTATCATCATAAAAGTTTTAGTACTTTTTTGAAAAAATTGCAAGTTTTTGTATGAGTCACATACATTTGAGACTCTACAGAATATTTTAACACATAATCAATTGGTGTCAAATTGTTTAAGCTCTTATGTGGTCTTTGAGTATTGTACCATATGAGGTAGTCAATAAGTCTCTTATTGAATTCATTGATGTTATCAGGAAGAAGTAAGAGATTTAAGTCTATGAATTCTTCCTGTAATGTTCTGTTTGCTCTTTCTATGAATCCATTTATTCTTGGACATCTTGGATAAATGAAGTTGTGTTTGATATTTTTCTTCTTGAGATATTCATCAAACTCTCCTAAGAACTCAGAACCAAAATCTCTTTGAACTACCTTTATGCTATCCTTTATTAAATAAACAGTTTCAAGTTTCTTAAAGAAGATTAATGTGTTTCTGCCGTTTTATGATTTAAACTCATATGCAAATTGAAACTTAGAGGATATGTCAACTGCATTGAGGATGTATCTCTTTATTCCTTCTACAAACCTGACGATTGTGTCTATCTCTATGTATCCTAATTCTTTTGGTTTAGGATAAGGCTTTACCTTTAGTTTGTAATTTTTCTTTTTCTTTGCAAATCCACTTTGAGGATTATGGTAGTTTAATCCCTTTGGATATTCTATGAGGTTATACCTTTTGATAACCTTCCTTATTGTTGATATTGAGATAGACTTCATTCATCTTTTACCACAGTAATCATCAATGAATTTCTTCAACTTTTCTTTTCCCATTCTTGGATGCTACTCTTATCTCTCTTATGAAGGATATAATCTCAGGGCTTATTTTCATCTTCCGTAGTTTCTTAGGTCTTCTTGATTTAGGAATGAGACTATCAAGTTTACCCTCTGATTCTCTTAAACACCTCCTCCACCTAAATATGGTTGCTCTTGATACTTGAAGACTTCTACGGCAAGTCTTATACCATGCTTCTTTGAGAACTCAACAACTTTTAACCTAAATTGGGCTTCATCACTTTTAGAGAACTTGGAAGCTCTTATTAATCTTTCTATAGTTTCATTATACAGAGGTAACAGTTTTTCTTTTTAACATATTTCACTCTCCTTTTTCTAAGATAGGAGTCTCATATGTATCGTAACTTGTTCACCTGCGTTCTTCCCCAGCAGGTTCTACATTGAATCTATGTTTTATCCAAGGGAAACACGAGAAAAATTTGGAGAATCGCTCAGATTAGGATAGATATAAGAGGAAATGATCTTAAGAAAAAAGTAAAAATTCTTTCAAACTATGGGTACAAAATTTCAAAATCTCAGGTCTTATTATATGAGAAGAAAAATTCTCAGAAAGGAGATGGTGTTAAATGAAGAAATTAATTTTGGTTGCGTTAGTAATCATCATCGCAGGTTGTGTTGGTCTTGCAAAAGCGACAGATTCCACTTCTGTAAGAAACGTAAAGATTGCGGATGAAAACCTTAAACTTGTTGAAGTGCCTGAGTTTACTTCATTTGAAGAAGATATCAGGAATTTATCCAACATAGTTATTTACCAATTGGTTGATGTAAAAGAATTTGAGGAATTTACTAACTCTCCTAATAGGTTGCCTTATGCTTATGTTGTAGGAATAGATATGGAAGCAATGAAGAAAGCAGAATCTGAAAGGAAAAGCCCTAATGAATCTTTCAGTGTGAAATTTGAAAAGGTTTCCCATCCTATTGTAAAACCCGATGTTTGGCATATTGATGTACCTATAAGTGGAGCAAACCTTCAGCCAGGCTATGGTAACAGATTTGGTCCGTATTCAGGATACATTTATGTCTCTTTTTCTTTAACCTGGAATCCTTCCAATGAGCCAATTGATGTTGGCATACAGTATACTGGTTCGTCTACAATAACTGCACATAGGCTAATAGGTGGCTCTGGCTCAACAGGATTTAATGTAGATGCTTCCAAGTCTTTCTATGCATGGGTTATTAATCCAGAGGATAATAGCGCTAATATCTCTTCATATCAAGGCATGATCAGTCTTTGGGCTCAGTAATATCTGTGCAAAAATTTTTAATTGATGTCTCCCTTAATTTACTGCAAGGCTCCCTATTGTATGAGAACCTTGCAGTAATCTTAATTCTGTAAATTAAATTCGTTAAATGTATTCCTGTTCTGTTTAATGGTATAATGAAAACAAAATATGGACGAAAGAGAACTTGTCAAAAAAGCTCTCACAGACAGAGAGGCTTTTGGGAAAATTGTAGATATTTACTATAAAGAGGTGTTTGGCTACATCTACAAAAGGACAGTTGATAAGGAACTATCAAAGGATCTTACTCAGGAGACGTTTCTCAAAGCGCTTAAGTACATAGGTTCATACAAAGGACGTAGCCCTTTTATTTTCTGGCTCTTGAGGATTGCAACGAATGTAATAAATGAGCATTACAAGAAAGAAATCAAAGAAAACAAATTCATAAGTAAGTACAAAGGCACTCATTCCGAAAATACGAGTATTTCACCCTCAGATGACATTGATTACGAAGTTATTTATAAGTACATTAAAATATTACCAGTAGTTGAGCAGACAGTTTTAACGCTTGTGTTCTTTGAGCACAGGAGTCTCAAGGATGTAGCATTGATATTAAACTATCGAGAGAGTTCGGTAAGAAAAGTATACTACAGGGCTTTAAGCAATTTGAAGAAAAAAATCGAAAATGATGGGTATAAATTTTGAAAAACTTAAGTCTTATATATGGTGAGAAATATGAGAAACAAAAATAACAAAGAAATAGAAAAAATGGAGAAAATGCTTAAAAGCGTTAAGCCTCCAGAACTGATAGACGAAGAAATAGAAAGATATAAAAATGAATTTGAACAATATTTGCAAGGAGAGTTCGACAATGTTGCCCGTGAAAGAGAAAGAAGTCATCACTTACGAGTAAGACTTGCCTATGGCATTGGAATATTCGTTTTATTGCTCTTTATCCTTTCGTTTGTATACACCAAACCATATTTTGTTAAATTAGCCACTGCAAAGATTATAGAGAATAAGCTTCAGTATAAAGTTGCACTTAAAGATATCATTGTTAAGGATGGAGTAGGGATTGTCATTTACAATTATAAAGAGGTTACAGTAAACGTATTAAGTGGAAATATCGAAGTTTCTAAACCCATTGAATATGAGCCTTCTAATGAGGAAAAGGAAAAGGCAATTGAAATCGTAAGAAACAGCAAAGAAGCAAAATACTTTGTTGCAAGCGAAGGTGCCTCTCCCCAGGATATTAGTAAAAATGAAGTTGTATCTATTAAAGGTTTAATGTTCCCTAACTCAGGCAAAAAGTTAATTGAAGTACTCCTTGCATATACCCCCCAAAACTTCCACCCAGACTCACAACCTGGCTTGTACCCTCCTTTAATGACAGCGAAATTTATCGTAGACATTGAAAAAGGAAAAATTCAGCCATAAATGCATATAACCATTCCTATGATTTGGAGACACATCTATTGAAATTTCCTGAAAGAGCTTATCAAAAAAGAGCACTAATCCAATCCGATTTTTTACTTTTTGTAATCTGCGCTTTATTCAAATATTTTATCTTTGGAATCCTCTTAGAAATAGTAAAGACTCAAGAAGGTGAATCCACAGCTTTTTCATTGGGTTTGCTTTCCTGTAATCCGTCGCCCTTTTGAGTTCCATTCTAAGAGAAGAGAAAGTTTCTTAAAAATTCCCTAAAAATTATGGAACTTTTTTGAGAGTTTGAAAGTCTTATTATATGAGGAGAAAATTTCGGGAAGAAAGAATTTTGCCCTAAAAGATATTGACAAGCTGGAGAACAAAACGAAGTAAAAACAGAAGCGAAATCTCCCTCGGGATTGGAGGTGATGCTTTGAAACGAGGGCAAGGCTCCGGGGAATAAGGGAGATGAGAAAAAGAATAACAGAAGATGAAAAGGGAGTAAAAAGAAAACAAATTTTAAGAAAAGAGAAATTAAAATAAAATTTAACCAAGGAGGTTAAAATGAAGAAAGGTTTATTAGTATGTTTAGTTGTATTATTCTTGCTAACAACATTTGCATTGATCCCAAAAGGATACTCTAAGAACACTCTATCTGTTAAAGATTCCTCAATAAATACGACTGTATCCACAGACGAACTCTCTGAAATATTGAGAACATGGATTATTAAGAACGAGGCACAGTACTATAAGAATATTTCCATTGCCACGACTCCTGTTAAGGTAGAAATCAAAGATAGTAAGATAGAGGGAACATTTACTGTAACTGTAAGTGAGGTATTAAAAGCAATAACCCCAGAGGAGTTGCCAGCAATAAGAGGAATGGAAAGATTTAGGGATTTAAAAAAGGGAGAATTGTCTCCAAGTCAGAATAATGCGGTAAATAAGGAACTAACGAGTTGGATTACTGAATTAAAGGGCTACATTGGTAAAACCGAAACTTTAAATATTGATTTTAAAGTTGTAGCAGACCTTTCAGAGGCTGGAAGTATTCTTTTAGATACGGTAAACTTCTTTGCAGATAACTCTATGGGCGATTTTTATAAGATATACAGTTTGGTTCCAACTGCAGATGAAATGGAGGAAGAGGGATTTAACCATGCAAAAGAAATTGCAGATAAAGCTAAGGATGCTGCTTTTTCTCAAACTTCTCAATATTGTTACACAGTAGATGAATATCGGAGATGCGATCCTAACAATCCTCCAGATCCTGCTCATGGTGTTTATGGCGACTACAATAATTATGCTGCTAACTATGCTGATCGTTACACCAATGATCATGGTAATTTTGATACTGACAACTATAATCTTGCTAACTATGTAGCCTATCAAAATCCACCTTTCAACGGAAGTGATTGCGCAAATTTTGTTTCACAGGCAATGTTTGCTGGAGGAATCCCAATGAGTACCACACATGATGTAGAACATTGGTGGTACGATTCCTCAAACCTTCCTCCAGATTATGCTCCCTGGATATGGACAACAGCAGTTAAGGAAAACAATAATTGGGGCTTAAGAAACTATATGTATTACAATGGTTATTGGGCGGACTCAGATCTGTACTGGGCTAATGCAGGATCCGTAATGATGTGGACGAATTCCAGTGATTCCCCGGGACATGTTGCTATGATTGTACAAAATGACACTATAAATCGTGCATTAAGTGCACATACTAATAATCATCAACACCTTTTTTATAGCGAAGGAAGTTATTTCAATAATACAAATATGGATTTCTATACCGTCCATCATTATGTTACATATTGTTATGCTTCACAACCTGGGACACCAAAATAAATGAAAAAAATTATGCTAAGAAAAAAGTTAATGGTATCAATATTTGTTATACTTATTTTATCAGTTTATGCTGGATGCAGTAGGACAGAAGGAATCCTGCCACAAAATAATCCTCAGAGTGAAATACCAAACCAGGAGGTTGAAATTAAGAATAGTGAAAAAGAACAATTTGTGCCCTGGGAGATTTCTCACTGGGAGAGGATTAATGATGGTATTGTTACCGCTTTTGCAATAGACCCCAAAGATAGCAATATTTTGTATGCAGCCACATATCCGCCACAAAAAGTTGACTCCTCTTCTAAGGTTCAGGTAATAGGAAATGCTAAAACTAGCCTGTGGAAGTCTGAAGACAGTGGAAAACATTGGAGTATTCTCCTATCTTTAGAAAATCTTCGCTATGGACCTCTGACAATTGATGGAATTTATATCGATCCGGAATGTTCTAGAAAAATTTGGATATCAGAACATGGTGCTGGATTGTTATTTTCTTCTGATGGTGGCATCACCTGGAAGAAAGACCTTCAAAAAGACGAAAATGATATTTTTAGGATGTACTGGAATAGCCTCAACACAAATATAAATGATTTACCAGTTGCTTATAGTGTTCGTTTTGGAGATGTGAACAGGTGGACTGGTGCAATATATTCATCGCTTGATTCTGGAAAAACATGGAAACGCACTTCTTTGCCTCCATTAGCTTGTCCAAGCTTTACTTTAGCTGTTGACAAAAAAAATCCAAATATTTTCTATGTCTTCGGTCTAAATGGTCTTTTTAAAAGAGTTGAAGGGAAAGGGGATTATGAATACTATCCTATTGGAGACAGTCTGAATACTTCTTATATATATATTGAGCCTAAAAATCCAAATTCTCTATACGCTGTCTCTTACAGCTACTACAATTCTTTCACTGGTTTTAACAATTCTTTCGCTAGCTTTAAGTCATCCGATTATGGTAAAACATGGGAAAAAGTTGGTGACTTTTATTTTAACCCTCTTCATCCCGATATCCGTATAAAGATCGTAATTACAAAAACGACTCCACCTTCACGAAAACTACTTTATGTATCGTTGGACAACGGGAAAAGCTGGAAATTATCCGATCTTGATATTGATAAAAACGGCATTCACTCCATTTCAATAGGAGGGGAAGGCGTAATTTATGCAGACACCTATAATGGACTTTTTAGGTCTGAGGACAAGGGGTTGCATTGGTCTCAAATTACAAACTTCAAGGAGGATTATTGGGAAGTAACAGATGGAAATAGTTGTTTCAATAGTAAAGTCCTTGTTAGCCCAGATGATCCTAACACAATTTATTGGACAACCGAGTTCTTAAAATCTACTGATGGTGGAAAAACATGGCAAGAGATGGACATTATCCAACACTCTAAACGAATTCATGGTTCTGCAATTGCAATTGATCCGCATAACCATAACCTGGCTTATCTTGGAATAACAGGAACAGGATACATAGAACCACTTTCACCTGAAGAATCTGCTAAACAGGGGATATATAGAAGTAACGATGGTGGAAAAAACTGGAAAAAGATAAGTCTGGATGGATATCGTATAAGTGCTATTGTAATTAGTCCTACTACAGGAATAATATATGCAGGAACTTTCTTCAACGGGCTATTTAGGTCCAAAGATTCAGGAAAATCCTGGGAAAGAATTACCCTTGATAATGATTTACATCTTTCGGTTTCTTCTCTTGCAATTGATACAAAAAACAACATTGTTTACATAGGTGTCCTTGGAGGCGGTATCTTTAAAATCGAGGACAAAGAATAAGTAATTCACATAATTCTCTCATGTAGTTCGCATGTTTCATAACTAGTGGGAGGTTTTCCTTCCACTAGTTGCTCCTTTAATTTCATGAGAAAACTTAAAACACAAAATCTTGCAAGAAGAAGGAGTCTAAAAAACACTTTGAAATTTGGTAAGTTAGAAAAGTTTCTTGAAAATTCCCTAAAAATTATGGAACTTTTTTGAGAGTTTGAAAGTCTTATTATATGAGGAAGGATTTTTGCTTAAAGTGAAAAAAAATGAATTTCCAAAAATCTCTTAAAAATGTATTGACAAGAGAGAGATGACAAAATAAAGTGAAGGAAAAATTATAGATTTAAAAGTGAGAACTCAAGAGAAATAGTTTCAATATTTCTTGAGTGAATGCAGGAATGAAATACCTATATTAGAGGGGACAAGTAAATCTTCCCCTCTAACTCCCCCTGAAAGGACAAAAGAATTTTTAATTTTGGGGGAGTGTTGAGGTGGTAAGTTTCCCCATCAGATTGAACTAAGGAGATTTCTCACTTCGTTCGAAATGTACCGTGTTAAGTCAATACCTTTTCATGAGAATTTTGAAAGTTTTTAGAAAATTGTTTTCCATATAGTAGTTATCAGTATTCTGCAATATTTGGATAGTGGTTTAATGTGTTATCTAATGGTATAGGTATGTTATTGATGGTGGTATTGATCTTTTCCTTCTTCTCTTTCTGTTGTTTTAGAATTTTCATTAATGCTTTCTTTTCTTTTATTCTTTCATGTTCCTTAAGGATCTCTTTTCCCATATCCTCATCTAATCCATATATTGGATCATATGACTTATTGAGCTTCACAATTGAGAATGCCTGTCTTATGAGTTTATTTGCAACTGCAATATGTATGAGTTTCTTCTCCTTTCCCTTAGTGAGGAGTCTATTGTATAGCAATTTGCACTGAGTATTGTATCTTGATGCAGATAGAGATGCCATGTAGAGTAATTGTCTTAGATATGGATTTCCCATCTTTGATATGTTGTATGATGCTCTTTTTACACTCTTGCCAGATTCCTTTATTGATGGTGTAAGTCCTACATATGAGGAAACCTCCTTTGCATCGTTAAATGAATCAAATGTGCCAAAGTATGCAATGATAGCAGAGGCAGTTCTTTTACCTATACCTGGTATACCTGTGAGTCTTATGAATAGTTCTCTGTATTTCTCCTTGTTTTTAATTACATTGTCTATCTTCTTTTCTATCTCTTTTATCTCTTTCTCTAATTCAATTAATACTCTCTTTAGACTCTCTATTGCATCATGAGCATATGAATCTGGATATTGCTCTAATGCCTCTATCTCATTGAGTATTCTTGTCCTTGTTCTTTTGAGTCCTTCAAGGGTTTTAATGAGTATCTTTATCTCAAGTTTATCTTCATATGAGGAATCTAACAAAAATGACCTAAGAGTCTCATACTGTCTTGAGGATATGTTTGATCTATTGCTTGAAACTGCCTCATACACATACTGACAGATTGTCTCTGATGCAATTTTATCTGTTGATGCTCTATCAAGGGATTCTTCAGTATACTTTCTTATTACCAATGGATTAATGACATAGATGAAGATGGGTATATTGTATAATCTATCTTCATTTGCTTTATGTTCTCCAATTCCTCTTTTCCACTTAAGCAACTGAAGTGCAAGTCTTGCATGGTATGAACCAGTTGATTCAAAGAGGATATGAACTTCGGTAATAGTAGGAGTATTATCAGTAGTGGTAGTATTAGCAATACTATTGGTAGTACTATTAGTAATACTATTAGTATTGGTATTAGTATCATTTTTCTTTTTGCTTTTCTTTGTACCTTTTTTCGTTTCTTCTAATTTCTTCTCTAATTCAAACTCCTTTTTAATTCTCTTTTCAATTTCTTTTATTAGATCTTCAATACCTTCATCTTTGTTTGAGAAGACACGACTCTTTCTCTTTTTGCCATCAAAGAAAGACACATCGAGTTTCTCTTTTGAAACATCAATACCAATAGCAAGTATTGACTCCATCTATCCAACCTCCTATAATGGTAATAGTTATTTTAGGTATGTGATTATTGAGTTTTCCTCTTGACCTATCATCGTAAATACAGGCTAATGTGCCTAATGTACCAAGTGCAGGTTCTTGAGGAAAAGGGGAAGTGGTTTTAACATTTCGAACGGTTTTAATAAACCAATGACCGGATAAAAATCATCACTTCCCCACATACCTCTAACAATACTTACGATGCACTGTTAAAGAATATGCTCCTCATTCTCACTACCTACACTATTATATACGATGACTAATTATTACTTTTTGGGGAGTATTGAGGGGTGCAGTTCAACCCCTCAAATTGAGGGCAAGGCTCCGAGGTAAAGGAGATGAGAGATAGGCAAAAAGAGACGAAAAGTGAAAGGAAAAAGAGATGGAATTTTAAGAAAAGTTTGAGTAAAATTTTAATAAGCAGGTTAAGATGAAGAAAATCATAATTTTAATTGCTGTTTTCATTGTCCTTCTAAGTCTATCTTTTTGTAGCAAAGTCTTTGCTGATCAATGTAGCCCCACAGAAGACTGGGGAGAGCAAGTTGGTACATACTCACCTGATTGGGGGAGAACTGTAATGTATGAGTATAACGATAGCGAGTATAATTTATATGTCTCACCACAGGCAAGATTTAGATTTACGCAAGACGCTATTGATACAATAAAAAATTATTATTGGTGGCATTTTCCACCCCTATACTATACTTTCGATATTTCTACTTTTCCATACAATACAACTGTCTCCGCTCTTAATACTACGATGTATTACTCTACACTTCCCTCTCCTCACTTTGATAGAGACGATGACCCAGAAGAATCAGGAGGAAATGGTTATTATGATGAAACTGAAGTTACCTGTCTTAGCCCACTTTCGATGTTAGCTAATACGGATTATCGCTTTGACTCTCGGTTTAGAGTATATTTTAAAAGCCCAAAAACGACTTTCACATTTAACTCTCAGATGAGTTCATGGGCTGGTAGCGAATACGATACATAGCCAGGGATGTCCAAGGAACATAAAAGTCGGGATTATCCCTGGTATTAGGAGGTTAATATGAGAAAATTAATAATCATTGGAGTAATATTAGAATCCATTACCTTGGGGGCATTTGGCTTCCTGAAAGCATACTCACAGGATAAACCTTTCTTTGATATGTTTTCTATTGCAAAAGAATTTTCTTTAAGTAAGGATTCCCTCCTCAATTATAAGAATAAGATAGATAAAGCTCTTGATAAGGTAAAAACCGAGAAATCTCCTTTTGAAAAATATTTTGTGACGATCATATTCTCGAAATATGTAAGCGAGGAGGAACTTGAAAAACTTGTTAAGGAATATTATATTGAAGTACTTGCAATAGAGGGAAAAGTATTGAAAAAGAAACAAATCTTAATGGAACTTTCTTTGTTTCTCCCGAGAACGGAATGCTTTATGACAAAAACCTGCTCTTAGATATGTTACAAAGAAACAATGCAGAATTCAAAGGATTTATTGCTATTGTCGGAAATATCCAAAATAAGGACATGCAAAAACTAAGAAATGATAAATTAGCTTTTTTTAGTTGACCCTTCTGCCGACACTCACTTTGTAAAGAATCCAAAACATGAGAAAACAAACTCGTGGGATGGATATGCACCAAATGTGTTTGCAGAACTTGAGAAGAATAATTTATTGGAGACCTTAGATTATGAATAAAGCAATAATTATTATACTCTTAATTCTAAGAACAATTATAACTCCTTTTTGCAATCTTGCGGGTAGAGGAACTAAAACTATTGATATGAATGAAAGAGCACAACTTGGATTCACAGGAATTTACATAACTGTGTTAGATTATAAAAGAGTTTACCCACCTATTAAAGAAAAAGAACCAGGGACAAAAAAATACATCGCATTTGAGGTGCTGTTAGATGGAAGCAAGGACAGAACAGGAGGACGCTTTGGAAGTTATGTTGGTTGGGATTCGCTAGATTCGTACAATACGTGCGGAATTTATCTGGAAGGAAAAATTGGTAGAAGAGAAATCTATCAACTTAGTCTTTCTCCACCTGAAATAGTTTCCCTTTTTGGAGAAGACCATCCATCTGTAATTGGAATGGGAAAATTAGAAGGAAAAGTAGCTTCAGGATGGGTTATTTTTGAACTACCTGAAAATTTTGAGATTAATAAATTTATCTATTGCTACCATGAATATTCTGATTTAACAAAAATGCTTCTCCCTGAAGCCAAGGTTCAGATAATCTTCGAAAACCCTATAAAATAAAGATTTATTTAAGTAATTAGTTTGAGAGTGCTTAAAGGCACCCTCTTAAGAAAAAAATAGAAAAATTCTTTCAAAAATGTGGAACTTTTTTGGCAGTTTGAAAGTCTTATATATGAGAGGAGAAATTTATGCCTAATCTGAGCGATTCTCCAAATTCTCCCTGTATTTTTCTTTGGTAAAACATAGATTTAATGTATAATTTAAGCACATATTAAAAAAGATAGTGCCTTCACTTAGTGGGTGATAAGGCACTATCATACTACTGAGGTGATATTATGATATTCGCAGGAAAGGAGTAGCGAATACAAAGAAGTAAGACAAAAATGATAAAAAATGCAAGCAACAGAAGAACACGTATGAGATATTCGTAGGAAAAGAGTAACGAAACAAAGGATTAATGGATAGACAGTATTGAGAAAACATCAGATACACTATCAGATAGAGCAGGTCTTGCACTGTTTGCAAGGTACCTTTGTTACCTTGGAAAAGAAAATATATGGGAGTTTGTAGACTTCATAGACAAAAGAAAAAGTTGGGATAAAGGAAGGCGTGCTATCTACCTCAAGCCTTTCATAAACGATAGAGGAGAAACAGTGCTTCCATTTGCAAGAGAAGATAGCGAGAGGATAATCTATACGAACCTTGGTATTGACGAAGAACTTAATGATATCTTCATTAAAGCAGAAAAAGAAGAATACTTCATGGGAGAAACAATCATAGAATCATACCACAATAGAGGTAATGATGAACTTATTAACAGGGCATTGAAAGAGTTTGGGACAGAAGAGATGCCTTTCAAGAGATTTCTTCCGGGGAGCATTCTATTATTCAGTAGTCTTGTCATTCTTTCTCTACGAGTCATTCAAAAGAGATGTAGCAAAGGGTATCATTGACGTAAGAAGTTATCCCACAACATTTAGGAGAATGCTCATCGACAATGCAAATAAGATTATCCACACAGGAAGAAGAATCATTCTCAAAGTCTCTCAGTATATCTATGAAAGACTGAACATCCCATTACTTTGGGAAAGATGTAATAATCCACCTACTATTGCATAGAGACAGGTATAATCAATTTCTCAAATTTTCCTCCCAAAACATTAGGGGCAGGGTAACTATTCTTAAAATACATAAAACACATCAAAATTGCTTAGATTACCATGTGTTTGAATCATCTAAATCAGAGTAAAATGTGAAAGTAGAAAAAATATGCTTAAAAACTTTAAATTTTTCAAAAAAGCACTAAAATTTTTTAGAGTGATAAAAAAATCGCTCAATTTAGGATAAAATTATAAGGGAGAAAAGCGTGAAAAAAATAATTATTGTTTTAGTAATTGTGGCAATGGTATTAAGTTCAATGTTTTTTAATGTCTCAGCGGATGATTATACTATGGGTAAGCAGGAAATTGTAAATTACATTAACTTAAAAGGATTCAATCTAAAGGAAGGCACCTCTGAGTATTTCGATTTTTTAAATAACTTGCTATGGGGTGAGTATAATAAAGATCTGCAAAAATCCACTTATTTCAGAAAAATATTGAAATACGCTGCTTATTATTATGCACATCCAGAGATCCTTTATCCAGAACAATGTAAAAGTTGTCTAAATGATGTTATTGAAACTCATAACACTCAAAGTACTACATGGGTATATAATTCATCTTCTGCAGTGAATTACGCTTATAAGTATTCTATAAACGCCGGATACGGTCAAAATCCAAATTTTCCTGATTTTAGAAACAAGGGGGGAGATTGTACTAATTTTGCAAGTCAAGTGGTAAACGCAGGGAATGTTCCAATTGATGGAAGTGGGACTTGTTCAAGTTATTCAACTTTCACAAAATGGTATGTAAATAAGGCACAGTGGTGGTGTTTGCAATCAAGATGGGCATGGTCTACTTCTTGGTCTGTTGTAGGAGATTTCTATACATATCAAAGTCAATATAAGAATAATGCATTCCCTACGGTATTTGCAATAAGTCAGGCTAATTCTCTGAGGGCTTCCGCTGTTCCAGGAGACGTTATCCAACTTGAAACTGGTGGTAGTAAATGGCATTCAACAATTGTGACCAAAAAGGAAAATGGAGAAATATACTTAACTTATCATTCTGGTCCTAATGGATATGATTGTGTCGACAGTTCCCTACAAGAAATAATTAACAGAAATACTATTGACCACTTTTTTCTTTTGCATTTCCACTAAAGTAAAGGATTGTGATTAAAATGAGCAGAAAATTTCCTATTTTTATTACTATTATCGCCCTTTTTTCTTTAATAATTATATTGTACATTTCCCCCTGTACTGCTAAGGTTGAAAGCGTGAAGGTGCACAATTTAAATAACGATACTGAGGCACTTAATTATTGGTTAAAAGATGCTGAATGGAACTTTAATCCTCAGAAAAAGTATCTCCAGATTTCATATATAGTGTCCATTCAGCCACATTTGCCTTTTTCTTTTCAATTTGAAGAAATAATTTCCAAACCACTAAGAGGCGGCTTTAGTATAATTGCTGTTGAACCTTCAATACCGCATTATGAGAAAGCAGGGCCTTTCAGAGAAAAACGTATATACTTTAATATTGTAGTTGAAAGCTCGAAAGATATGAACCCAGAAGTAGTAATAAGGAACATTACCCTCAAAATACGAGCACATAGATGGGTTAAAAATCCAGAATGGAAAGAGGACCCAGAACGTAAAAGTTCGATTATCTCACGTCCAGGCTGGCCTATTGTAAACGTAGAGGTTCCAAAAAATCTGAACATTGAAATCAACTGATTGGTAGATAATTTATGAAGCACATTTTTTGTGATAATTGTAAAATGTATTTTCGTACATTAAGTTTAATTCTAATTTTAGTATTAGTGCTGTCAGGCTACATTATTTCTAAAAGTAATGTCGAGACAGAAATTGCAGAAACCATAAAAAAAATATAGCTCACAGTTCCCAGATTTTAATTTTATTCGCAAAGCATTTGAAGCTTTTCCTGCAGAAAACAACAGCGAAATAATAAAAGAGGCTAAAAGTGAATTCGCACAGGCGCTGAATCTTACTAAAAGAATAGACAGTGGCGAAAAGCCTTCAAATCTAACCAATCAGCACAGTAACTTAGAAATACTCGCACAAGAAATGAAAGATGCTGTATCAAAAAACGACTGGAGTAAAACGTGGCAATATGCAAAAGAAATTTTGGTTGAGGGGTACTGTATTCTGCCGTTTAATTTACCTGATAACAAATCGGCTGATTTATGCGCCGAAGCCCTGAATAATTACAATACATGCTAGTCTGAATTAGAAAAATTTGAGCAAAAAATTTAGATTACGAAAATAATAACGAAATAGATTTTGAAAGCTGGTTAAACCTCTCATATGTAGTGAATGGGATTGAAGATATTAATGGTAATCTGTTTAAGCAGGTAGAGGAAAAACTGTCATATTATAGAAGTTTAACCGGAGGGAAATTTAGAGAGAACAATACAAAGCTGCAAATTGAAAGAAGTCTGAGTGTGGCACTTTCAGATACACAGATGGCAAAGAATAGTATTGATTACAGAAAAATAATTGTTGACTCAGTAAAGAGAAGGCACTATTCTTCAAAAGATAAAAGGGCAATTCTCTCAAGGAAAGAGCAGAAAAAGAAAGGCAAGCAGTGTCTTCCAGAATAAAAAGCAAAACGTGGGGCAAGAAAATTTACGAATATTCTACTGGAAACTATGAAGACGCAGAAAAATCAGAAAACGATAACTTTTATTCGATTACCCCTGTGAAACATCAAATGTCTTAAATAGTTGCGGCACTTTGAAAAGATTGGATGGAATATCCGGATATAATAAATTATCCAGATAAAAAAGCGCGTGACGTTTCTGCAGAAGAAATTATCAGCAGCTGGAATAATAGCGTAAAAGAGCTAAATAAAATTGATAAACAACTTGCTCAGTACAAAAAGGATGGAAAAAGATAGCTGGTTTATGGTTGTCGACTTCCTTGTTAGAAGGTTCGTTGAAGAGTAAAGGAACCTCGAAGAATTAGGCAATTCTCTTATATGAACATAGGTCCTATGCCTGCGGCTTTTAAAAATAATTTAAAAGTATCTGAAAAATTTAGCAACGAATAATATCAGGAGCTCCTCCATTTCCGCATGACGAAAAGCTCCTGTTTTTATGCACTATGAATTTTGAATATTCCTCCAGAAAAGTAAAAGACAAATAGGATATTCTTCACTTCGTTCAGAAAGACAACTTTTTTGTCACTCTGAGCTGTATTTGCGAAGAGTCTCGGTTTTTGATTTGTATGTTACTATAACAGAGATGCTAAAACAAGTTCGGTATGACAAAATAGAGGTTTTTCGTCCTAAAAAGTGCTCCTCAGAAAGACCGCTTCACTCTGAAATAATTTCAGGTAAATTTTTGGATTGAGGATAGTATATTTTGTTTGCCTAGAAAGGATATAAATGAGATATCGAGCTTACTTCGTCACAACATATCGATGCGATGAAAATTTTTTAAACTTCTTATAAATTTACTGAACTTCTTTGCTTCTCAATCGCATAGTATAAAATTCAAGGAAATATTTTGAAAAATGATGGAACTTTTTTGCAAGCTTTGCATCTTATATATAGAGGCAGAAAATTTTGATGAGCAGAAAGAAAATGAAAAATAGAGATTTTAGTTTGTATATTGCTTGTGATGAGGAAGGTGATGTAGTATGAATGTAGGATGCTGGATGAGAGATGTTGGATTATAAATGTTGAATAAGAAATGAGAAATGTTGAATGAGAAGGGTAAATCGAAAAACACTTGACAGCAAAAAATGGAGATTGGAGTTTGAGAAATTTAGCATAAGCAAAATCCAAAAAAGCATGTATAAGAATTTGTATAGAGTAAAAAGAGTTATCGTATGCTTTCCTCAGAAATTATAAGCTGATTGTGTGGAAAAAACTTTTTTGAAAATTCTTCTCGAAATTCTGGAACTTTTTTGAGAGTTTTTGTATCTAATATACGAAGAAAAAATTAAAAAATATTTTGTAAATCCTTTTAAAAACCTCTTGACAAGAGAGAATATAAATGTAGTAGCTGCAGGAGCAAAATACCTATATTAGAGGGGGACTTACGAACCTCCCCCTCTAACTCCCCCTGAAAGGACAAAAAGATTTTCTTGGGGGGGAGCGCTGAGGGGGTTTTTGCCCCCTCAGATTGAACTAAGGAGATTTCTCACTACGTTCGAAATGTACCGTGTTAAGTCAATACCTTTTCATGAGAATTTTGAAAGTTTTTAGAAAATTGTTTTCCATATAGTAGTTATCAGTATTCTGCAATATTTGGATAGTGGTTTAATGTGTTATCTAATGGTATAGGTATGTTATTGATGGTGGTATTGATCTTTTCCTTCTTCTCTTTCTGTTGTTTTAGAATTTTCATTAATGCTTTCTTTTCTTTTATTCTTTCATGTTCCTTAAGGATCTCTTTTCCCATATCCTCATCTAATCCATATATTGGATCATATGACTTATTGAGCTTCACAATTGAGAATGCCTGTCTTATGAGTTTATTTGCAACTGCAATATGTATGAGTTTCTTCTCCTTTCCCTTAGTGAGGAGTCTATTGTATAGCAATTTGCACTGAGTATTGTATCTTGATGCAGATAGAGATGCCATGTAGAGTAATTGTCTTAGATATGGATTTCCCATCTTTGATATGTTGTATGATGCTCTTTTTACACTCTTGCCAGATTCCTTTATTGATGGTGTAAGTCCTACATATGAGGAAACCTCCTTTGCATCGTTAAATGAATCAAATGTGCCAAAGTATGCAATGATAGCAGAGGCAGTTCTTTTACCTATACCTGGTATACCTGTGAGTCTTATGAATAGTTCTCTGTATTTCTCCTTGTTTTTAATTACATTGTCTATCTTCTTTTCTATCTCTTTTATCTCTTTCTCTAATTCAATTAATACTCTCTTTAGACTCTCTATTGCATCATGAGCATATGAATCTGGATATTGCTCTAATGCCTCTATCTCATTGAGTATTCTTGTCCTTGTTCTTTTGAGTCCTTCAAGGGTTTTAATGAGTATCTTTATCTCAAGTTTATCTTCATATGAGGAATCTAACAAAAATGACCTAAGAGTCTCATACTGTCTTGAGGATATGTTTGATCTATTACTTGAAACTGCCTCATACACATACTGACAGATTGTCTCTGATGCAATTTTATCTGTTGATGCTCTATCAAGGGATTCTTCAGTATACTTTCTTATTACCAATGGATTAATGACATAGATGAAGATGGGTATATTGTATAATCTATCTTCATTTGCTTTATGTTCTCCAATTCCTCTTTTCCACTTAAGCAACTGAAGTGCAAGTCTTGCATGGTATGAACCAGTTGATTCAAAGAGGATATGAACTTCGGTAATAGTAGGAGTATTATCAGTAGTGGTAGTATTAGCAATACTATTGGTAGTACTATTAGTAATACTATTAGTATTGGTATTAGTATCATTTTTCTTTTTGCTTTTCTTTGTACCTTTTTTCGTTTCTTCTAATTTCTTCTCTAATTCAAACTCCTTTTTAATTCTCTTTTCAATTTCTTTTATTAGATCTTCAATACCTTCATCTTTGTTTGAGAAGACACGACTCTTTCTCTTTTTGCCATCAAAGAAAGACACATCGAGTTTCTCTTTTGAAACATCAATACCAATAGCAAGTATTGACTCCATCTATCCAACCTCCTATAATGGTAATAGTTATTTTAGGTATGTGATTATTGAGTTTTCCTCTTGACCTATCATCGTAAATACAGGCTAATGTGCCTAATGTACCAAGTGCAGGTTCTTGAGGAAAAGGGGAAGTGGTTTTAACATTTCGAACGGTTTTAATAAACCAATGACCGGATAAAAATCATCACTTCCCCACATACCTCTAACAATACTTACGATGCACTGTTAAAGAATATGCTCCTCATTCTCACTACCTACACTATTATATACGATGACTAATTACTATCTTTTGGGTGGAGTTGGAGGAGGGTATCCCTCCTCCATTATGAGTCATGTCGAGCGAAGAGAGACATCTCCTCCTTTAATTAGGGGGATTAAAAGCCTCCCCTCTAACTCCCCCCTTAAATGAGGAGATGCCTCAGAAAGTCATTTAGGCATGACAATTAAAAGTCATTCCGAAGGCTTTAGCCTGAGGAATCTCCTCTTTTTAATAGAGGGGGATTTGCGATTCTCCCCCTCTAACTCCCCCTAAACGCAAGGAAAATTTTTAATTTTTGGGTGGATTCGGAGGAAGGTAATTCCCTCATAAAGAGGAGATTGTGGTTTACATCTTCCAGCTTTTTTCCACTTTAAAATGCGTTAAATTAGAGGTATTCCAATTGGTATTTATCACTACTTTACGGTATGATATTATTCTGCTGATACCTAATATTATATCTCGTATTTCTGATAGATGGCTTTAAGTGTGATTTGTAGAATTTTGGATTGGGTAACTTCCCTACATTTTTACCCATTTTTTATCGCTTATTTACATTTTGTTTATTTCAGTTAACTTTCATTCCTATTTTCTTTACCAAATAGCAGGAAAAATAATGTCCCTGTAATGCCAAAGGCGAATGCGGTCATGAAGTTTACCTTTGGGCTAATATTCCATAAAAACCCTGCAGAGAACGCTGCCATTGACACAATAACATCGCGGATAAGATAATATGTGCCAAATGTTGATGCCTTTGCGCTGGGAGGCGCAAGGTCAAGAATCAGAGATTTTCTTGCTGGCTCCCCAAACTCTTTTAATCCTCTTATGATAAAGGCAAAAACAAGCATTTCAAAAGTTCTTGAGTAATATATAAGAAGAGGAAATATTGTAAAAAAGCCAAATGTTATAACCACAAATGGCTTTTTACCGTATCTATCAGCAAGGAATGCTATTGGAATATAAACAACCATTGCAGTTAGCATTTCAATGCCTGTAAGCACACCAAATTGAAGCGCACTGAAGTGCAGGTTGTCAACAACCCAGAGCACAACAAATGCGTAAGGTATCTGTTCTGCAAACCTTATAAGAATGTCAGAGGCAAGCAGTACCCTAAGGTCAGGATTTATGCCGGAAAAAGATTCTTTGAGACCCATCCCTTTGCCCATAATTGCTGGATCTTCCGCCATATATTTTTTTATAAAGAAAATCGACATCAAACCAAGAACAAATGCACATGCAAAAGCGATTTTAACTCCGACTATTTTTCCATACATTCCTATTAAAATTCCACCAAGGATAGGCCCAAGCCCCATAGGTATTCTCCTAACAAGGGAATGTAGCGAAACTCCTATTGTCTGTTTTTCCTTCTTTACTGATTTTGAGACAAGGCTCATAATAGCAGGGAGTGATATTGCACTCCAAGAAATAAAAAATACTGCACCCACAAGCACTGCTTTCCATCCCGGGAAGACTATTACAATAAGATACCCTATCATTGCCATTACAATGAAAGCAATCAATGATTTCTTGTAGCCGATTCTATCGCTAAGATAACCTCCTGGGAAAGAGTAAAGAGCACTTAAAAGGTTATCCATTCCATTTAAAAATGCAACGGATATTGATGAGCCACCAAGGGCAATGATATAAAGAGGCAGGAATCTTTCTGCCATTTTCTCGCCAAGACCTAAGAATACCACCATGATAAGCATAGTGAGCATTGTTTTGTTCAAACCAAGAAAGTCTATTATACCTTTTAATGGGCTTTTTTTCATAGACTCCATGTCAATTTTATTTAACATTCTCTTTTGCTAATTTCAATTTGAAAAATGCGTAAAGGGCATCATAAACTAAAAATTGGTTTTCAAGATTTTCATAATCGTCAGGGAACATAATTGAAAACCCAGAAGCAATTGCCTCAAGCCCTGGTGCATAAGGATTCTTATCAAGATTGCCAGTATCTGCAGCATTTACAATTTCTGCAATTTTATGAAGGACAGGGTCTTTCAATCCGTATTTCTCAATAATTGTAACAAAACTACAGTGTCCGTCTTTGTGACCTAATTCTACACCCTCTGCATCAAATGGAATTGCACCCGTTTCTTCTGCTACACTCTTCACCATTGAAGGTGCCACGAACAAAAACTCTGCGTGAGAATCAATGAATCTTGCGATAAGCCATGGACAGGCAACCCTGTCTACGTGTACATGCGCTCTTGTAACCCATTTCATATTTGCCTCCTTTTGAAAATAAACTCAATTAACAACATCTTTATTTAGTATCCCAAAATTACAAATTTTGTCAATAGGCAAAATATCAGAGACTTCAAAGCCTTTTAAAATTTACCTACTTGTAACTCTTTCAACTTCTCATAAGGAGTAAATCCCTTTATGCCCATGTGAGGTCAACTTGTTGTAGTATTCAACATACTTTTCCAAACATTCCTCCATATCCTCTAAGGTCAAGTAAAAATTCCTACTGTAAAACTCCTATTGAATGGCTTTATGGAATCTTTCCACTTTACCATTCATCTATTTGCGGTCTTCTTTTTCTCATGAGTTTAGGCTTGATGTTATTCTTTAGGCAAAACACATCTAAGATATAAGAATTTATCGCTTCCCTTATGTTAGCGAACTCTAAACCATTGTCCGTCAGGATAGATTGTATTCTAAAGGAAGAGAGTTACATAATCTTCTTTAAGAAAGGCAACTATTTAAAGGAGCCCTTTCTTCCATAAAGTTTAGCATAAGCAACTCTTGCCGCATCATCTGCTGCTGTAAACTGAAATACTCTTCCCTGTCCTTTAAGACTTTCTACATGCTTTACATCTATAGCACTATTTCAAATGGTTTCTTCTTATACCCTAATCCTTTGTAATCTGCACTCTTTCCCAGGAGATTAATTGCCTCTTTTTTTTCTTCTTTAAATGCTTTTAACTTATTTAAATTTCTCCTTTTTAAAACATCGGATATTTAGTGAGGAGAGATAGAAACTACTCTAATTTCCCCAAAAAGTGAGAGACCTTTTTGTAAGAGCTTCTCGGCGTGAACGCATAAAATAATTGCCTTGTTTGAAGGAGTGTTGAGAGGTGGTTTTCCCTCTGATTTAAATGAGGAGATTTCTCAGTTGCTTACGCTCCTTCGAAATGACGCATGATTAGTCGTTCCGAAGCCGAAGGCGAGGAATACCTACTTTAGAGGGGTTTAAAATATCCCCTTCGAACTACCCCTAAAAACAAAAAAGTATTCTTGGTTATTTTGGGTGGAGTTGGAGGAGGGATACCCTCCCCCATTATGAGTCATGTCGATCGAAGCGAGACATCTCCTCCTTTAATTAGGGGGATTAAAAGCCTCCCCTCTAACTCCCCCTGAAAGGCGGAGATTTCTCACATTCGTTCGGGATGACTTCAATTAGAAAGGGGCACATCCCCTTTCTAACTTACCCCTAAGGATAAAAAGATTTTTTATGTTTATGGGGGAGTACTGATGGGGGTATTTTGCCCCCTCAGATTTAAATAAGGACACTCCTCAGAAAGGCTTCTTGGAGTAAAAATTAATTGGTCATGCCGGTTTCTTTAGTCTTTAGAATCTTCTTAGTTAAAGCAGGGGTGTTTAAAAGACACACTTCGAAAAAATTGTTTTTGGATTAATTTAAAAAAGAAATTTTCAATTTTATATTGCCTTTTTACTTCTTTTTTCTTATTAAGGCAACGAATAATGGTGCACCGATGAGACCTGTTAGAATTCCAATTGGGATTTCTGAGGGGAATGCCGTTCGTGAGACTGTATCAATCAATAACAAAAATGCACTCCCAAAAAGCGCAGAGAGAGGCAACACAAACCTATTGTCATATCCTATGACAAATCTTACCATATGGGGAACTATAAGTCCAACCCAACCTATAACACCACCTAAAGACACAACTATAGCGGTTTGAAGCGTTGTTATAACTATAAGGGTGCGTTTAAGCGCCTTTGGATTTTCCCCCAGACTTATCGCCTCTTCTTCACCAAAAGAAAGAATATTTAATTTCCACCCAAAGAAAGAAACAATAACCAAAAATATAAAAAGCATAGGACCAAAGATATAAATATCCCTAAGTGTAATTTGAGCAAGGCTTCCCATAAGCCAGAAAACAATCTGTGGTAACTTTGAAAACGGATCTGCAACATACTTCAAAAACGACGTAAAAGATTGAAAAAGGCTTCCCACAACAAACCCTGCAAGAACAAGGGTGATGCTATCGTTTTTTATTCTTGCGGCACTCAACGTAAGTAAAACTGCAAGAATCCCAAAAGTAAAGGCAAGAGTTTCTACCACTACAACATTATTCGAAATAAGAATTCCCATTGCTGCACCAAACCCTGCACCAGATGAGACACCCAGAATATATGAAGAAACAAGCGGATTATTGAATATCCCTTGGTAAACGGCACCTGTCTGTGAAAGTGTTGCACCAACAAGAAGTGCTGCAATAATTCTCGGAATCCTTACATCAAGAATGACGGACTTTGATACACCTTCAAGTTTACCTACAAAAAATAAAAGTATATCCTTAAAACTTATTTTGAAACGCCCAAGCGCAATAGAAACAATTACAAGTGCTATGTTTACGATAATTGCAAGCAGTAAACTTCCCCAAAATCGACTTTCATTTTTACCGAATATAATATCGTTTTTATTTTGCATAGATGAAAGTTTTTCCGTTTATACTAATCTTTTCGACATCGATTCCGTAAACGTATTTGAGATTTTTCTCACTGAGCACTTCCTCAGGTGTACCAATCTGGACAATTTCACCCCTTTTCATAAGAAGTATGCGGTCAGCAACCGAAAGCGCTTCATTCGGGTCGTGCAAAGTTACAATAATTGTTTTCCCCCTTTTTTCTTTGAGTTCAACAATTTTTTGAAGGACTACAGATGCATTTTTAAAATCAAGGAATGCCGTAGGTTCATCTAAAAGCATTATTTTTGATTCCTGCGCTAATGCCCTTGCAATGAGGACAAGTCTTAATTCTCCGCCACTTATATCCGTATATGGCCTGTCCCTAAGGTGCAGTATCCCCAATTCTTCTAATATTGAAAGCGCAATCCTCTTATCAGATTCCCTTGGAAACATTGAATCCATCTGTGGATTTCTTCCCATTAAAACTACATCGAAAACGGTATATGGTTGATTTGCCCTGTGAATCTGCGGCACCATTGAAACAGTCTTTGCAAGTTCATTATAGGAATAGTGTCTTATATCCTTTCCAAAGATAAGGACAGTTCCACCCTTTGGCTCAAGAATTTTCGATAAAATTTTTAAAAGTGTAGTCTTACCGCTTCCGTTTGGGCCAAGGAGGGCAAGTATTTCGCCCTCCCTAACCTCTATTGAGAGACCTTTGAGTACTTCCGTATCAAAATATCCAAAATTCAGATTCTCAATCTTTATCATGTTAACTTCCAAATATATACTTTAGATCCTCATCAGTTAAATTATAGTTAAATATCTTATCGTAGAACTCCTTTGATTCATTTCTTAAATTGAAATTAACTTCGTTTGGATAAAGAACATTTGAAAGCCACATAATACCAAGCACAGACTCTAACTCAGGAAGGTCATACGAGCCAATAAACTGCGGCATCACAAAGACTTTTTTGTTTCTCACTGCATTCACATTTTGAAGGACGCTATTCGAAAGAACCGATTGCACTGTATCAGAGCAGTATGGAGCAAGTATAATATAATCAGGGTTGTAGTTTAAAATTTGCTCAACCGATACATCAACCTTTCCACCTTTAAGCGTTGATGTAACACTTATGCCGCCGGAACGTGCAATAATTTCATTCTGAATGAGTGTTGAGCCTGCCGTTTGCGTGAGTTTTCCAAGTGCAAAATACACCTTCTTTTTATTCTGTAAATACTTTGTCTTACTTTCAATGTATTGAAGTTTCGAGTTTATATACACAAGAACCTTTTTTGCATCTGCATCTTTTCCAAGAATAGTCCCCAAAAATTGCGTTGACTTAAGGATACCTGAAACTGACTCAACATCAAGTAGGGCAACAGGAATACCCGCTTCAACAAGTTTATTAATTGGCGTTGTTGCATTAGTAATAACGAGGTCTGGCTTAAAAGATAAAATTGTCTCAACATTGGGGTTTCTGTAGTCTCCACCATTTGGAACATTTTTTGCCTTAGGGAAAACTTTTGAAAAATTATCCATATTCAAAACCTTTGCAGATGGCATTGCTGAAATTTTATCCTGCATGTTTAAAGGAAACAGTAGCAAGGTTGCCATAGGATAAAGGGAAACAATTTTATTAATTTTCTTTGGCACGATTATCTTTCTTCCAGTTGTGTCATACGCAACAATAAGTTGCTTTGGAATTTCAATTGAATTTGAATTTAAACTTCCTCCAAAAAGATTTACGATATCTTTTTGAGATACAAGTGTGCGTCCATTTTTAAGAATAGGCATTTCGATATTTACACTTTTGCCATTTAAAACTGCTTCGCTTTTGTTAAGCCATAAAGTAACCTTAATGTCATTAAGAGTAATTGGAATGGATTTATCCCTTGGGTTGTATGAAATTGTGCCACCCAATTCTTCAATAACTGTCCTTATGGGGACAAAAAGTGTATCACCCTTTAAAACTGGTGCAACATCAATTTTCTTCTCAAAGCTATCAATTTTGAATGTGTTTGAACCTCCCTTAAATTCAAAAGTGCCCATTGGCACATACGATGCACCTTTAATTTGCATCTTTGGAAAAAGTGTAAAAATAAGCACAACAACAAGAATTAACGAAAATAATCTTTTCATTATATTGCCTCCTTCTTTAAAACAATATATTCAAGATGCTTTTTAAAATTAGAAAGTTTTCCACCCTGAGAGATTGCATCAAGCACAAATTGTGGATTTTTTACAATAGATGCACCAATTATATCAACACTGTAATCAAAAAGAACCGATGATGGTGGTGTTGACGGCCCGAAAACAATCGTAATTCCTTTTCTTTTAAGCGAAAGAAGACTTTCAAGGCTCTTGTTTGATAAAGTTGAGCCTGTTATTGCAACAATATCTGCATCAGGAATAATATAGTATGCGGCTGTATCAATTGTATCTCCTTCACGAGGTGTTCGCTCAAGGATAATCACTTCTTTTGCTCTTTTCCTAAGAGACTCTGAGATTGGAAAATGTCCTACAAACACAACACGTTTATTATCCGCAATGCTTTCAATGTAATCAAGCATGTTTACGTTTTCATATTTTTTAGGTTTATCAAAAAGAGAATTAAATGTTGCAACACCAATTGAAACCTTTGTAAGGTTAAACGTAAGCATATACTGAAGAAGTTCTTTTACGCTTTTCCCTACAAGATTTCCTGCATCTTCAACCTCATCATAGATATTTGAATATGTAAGAGAAATGCCAACACCTTTTGACTTCACCGCACTCCACACAACGCCAACTCTTACATCTTTTACTACCTCATTGTGGTATGTCTTTACACTTTCGATGAGGTCTTCATATAGTCCCATATATACCTCCAGATTTCGTCAGGCAATGTATCCCTATTCTCTTTATTTACTTCAAAAACACGGTTTGCCTTTTTGAGTGCACTTTCCAAAAATTCGTTTAAGTCGGATTTAACCACATAAAAGACAAGTTTATTGCTTTCAAGCACCTTAAAAACCATCTCTTTAAAATGGAGGGCATTATTTTCAAGAAATCCAAGTTCATCCATTACGATAATATTTCCATATTTAAGTGCATCTTGAAGCGCCTTTAATCCAACAGTTTCAAAAGTCTCCGTAACAGGATGAATCACGAAATTATCATCAAAATAGCCAATTATTCCCTTTTCAAGAGTTCTAAGATTTACTAACTCAAATCCAATGAGCGCGCTTCCCTCAATAACAGGCAAAGTCCTAAATCCAAAAGGAGGCTCACTTATGTAAGATAAAACTCTACTAAGGACGGTTGTTTTACCAATTCCTATAACACCTTTAAGTGCAACCTTTAAATGCGGCACATCGCTAACAAATTCAATTTTCTCCGCTTTTGGCATATTCATAGTCAATAAATTATACATTTTTTTGCCAACGTGTCAAGCATTTCGTTATGAAAATTCATAAAATTGAATAACTTTTTACATCTCTTGACATATGTATATACATATGTATAATATTACGGAGGTTGTTGAAATGGACATAGAAGAACTTTTGGAAAAAAGAGTCTCAAGAAGTGTTCAAATTAAACTTGTATTAATTTCTTCAATTTATTGGAGTATCGTTGCAGCAGGTGTAATGGTTCTTAGCCTTACACTTCCAAAGATTGCGCAAACTTATGGATTACAAAGTACTACTGCAAGCCTAATTGCATCATCCACATTTTTTGGTATGCTTACAGGTGCATTGCTTTCAGGAAACATTGCAGACATTATCGGAAGAAAACCTTTAATTGGTATTCTTGTTTCAATTATCTCAATTTTTAGCGCTTTGTCAGGATTGAAGATTAATTTTTCAACACTTCTTCTGGTTAGGTTTATCACAGGCTTTGGGCTTGGTGGACTTTTACCCGTTGTGAATGCGTATTTAACAGAGTTTTCGCCAAAAGTCGTAAGAGGTAGGCTCCTTGTAATCCTTGAAGGCAGTTGGGCAATCGGTTCAATTATCATTGGCATTGTTGCAATTACCTTGGGGAAAACCAATTACTCAGTTACATACTTTGTATTTCTCTTAGGACTATTAACGCTTGTTTTCCTAAAATTTATCCCAGAATCAATAAAGTTTCTTCTCAAAAAAGGTAGAATTGATGAAGCAAAGAAGAACCTCATACTCTTGGGAATAGATTACGATGGTGTTATCGAAATTAAAAAAGAAAGTGTTCTCAGGGTGCCTATTTTAAACTTGTTCAGAGAAAAGTACCTTGCAATAACACTTATGGTCTTTTATGTTTGGTTTGTTATCTCTTTCTCTTATTATGCATTTTTTACATGGCTTCCAAGGGTTATTTCAAGTTTGATTGGAACTGAAATCACTAAATCCATAAACTACACCTTTACGATGTTAGTGATGCAACTTCCAGGGTACTTGCTTGGCGCATACATTATTGAAACAATTGGACGAAAGAAAAGTTTGTTTATTTCACTTTTAGGGACATCCATAATGGCATTCTTCTTTGCAACATCAAGGACACCAAACCACATTTTAATCAATGGAAGCCTTCTTACGATTTTCTGCATGAGCGCATGGGGTATAATCTATGCCTACACACCAGAACTCTATCCAACAGAATTTAGGGCAACTGCAAACGGATCCGCTGGTGCGCTTGCAAGAGTTGCAGGAATACTTGCACCAATTTTCATATCCTCTCAATTCAAAAACCTGACTTTCGCAATCTCGACACTCGGTGTTATCCTTGTTATAGGTGGCATTCTTGTCCTTGTAATAGGCAGGGAAACCAAAGGTAAGAGTATAGGATGAAGGAGAAGGAAACTCGCCTCAAGGAAATTTTAAAACTACTTGAAGATAATGTGCCTATAAGTGGCACTATCCTTGCAAATAAATTAGGTGTAACCAGGCAAATAATCGTTCAGGACATTGCAGTTCTTAAAAGTAGAGGCTATAATATCATTTCAACTGCAAGAGGATATATCCTTAACAAAAAAGCGCCTAAATTTGTAAGACTTATTGCAGTAAGGCACGAAAAAGGTGATATTAGGAAGGAACTTGAAATTATTGTTTCAAATGGAGGAGAGGTGTTAGATGTGATTGTCGAGCACCCAGTTTACGGAGAAATAAAAGGATATTTAAATATAAAGACACTTGACGATATAAAATCATTTATCACTGCAATGGAAACAGCACATGCAGAACCACTTCTAACCCTCTCCCACGGTATTCACCTTCACCACATAGGTGCAGACGGAGAAGAGATTCTTGATAAAATTGAAGAGAAATTAAAAAACGAGGGGATTTTGCTTTAATCACAATCTATTTGCAACTACATACGGTCAAAAAATGGATTCACATCCTGAATTTCATATTTTGAATAGCGATGTTACCCCGAAAAAGGTATTCATTCAAGATAAATAAATATCGCGCCCTTAAATTTGGCAACATTTTTATAACTTTTTCAATTACTTTCTAATTAATAACTTCTTTTGGCAATATATTTTCTCAATTCAAGTAAGCCAATTAATACAAACATTACCAAGAAGACAAGGAATAACTCAATCGGCTTAATATACGCAAGGTTGAGCGCGTTTCCAATTGATGGGACATATATTCCCATAAGGATAAATGCAAGTGCAAGTATTGCCCAGAGATCTATAATTATATTTTTGAAAACTCCCTGAGAAAGTAGCGGCTCATGCTCAGAGCGTGAAGTAAATGCAAGAAGCACATACCCAAACATCCATGCAGAGAATGCAAAAGTCTGCATAACTTTAACATCAGTTGTTATGTGTCTTGCATAGAGATATACTCCAAGAACTCCTATGAAAAGTAAGAAGCTACTTACGGCTATATCCAATAGAGTCCTTGTGTTAAATAAATTTTCTTTTGGATCCCTTGGAGGTCTTACATAGATATCTTTTTCTGCAGGTTCTGCAACGAATCCTGCTGATGCTGCAAGGTCCATAAATAACTCGAGCACAATTATAAGAATAGGCGCAAATGGCATTGGCAAGCCCAATATTACAGGTATAAGGAAAACGAGAATTAATGCACTCTTTATTGTAAGATAATATTTTATCCCTTTTTTAAGGTTGTCGTAGAATTTTCTTCCTTCAAAGAGCCCTTTCGTAATGGTTATATAGTTGTCATCAGCAAGGACAGCATCGGCTGCTTCTTTTGCAACATCTGTCCCTTTTATCCCCATCGCAATACCAACATCTGCAGCCTTTAAAGCGATAGCATCATTAATCCCGTCGCCTGTAACCGCAACAACATCTCCATTATCCTGTAATGCCTTAACAATTCTATACTTATGTTGAGGAGTGGATCTTGCAAAAATGCAAGATTTTTTTACTTTCTCTCGTAGCACTTCGTCACTCATTTTGTCAAGCTCAACGCCTGTTATTACTTCATTGCAATTTATACCAACGGCATGCCCTATTGCACTCACCGTAAGAGGATAATCACCAGATACAATCATTGTTCTTACATGTGCTTTATTCACCTTCGAGATTGTTTCTTCAACACCTGCTCTTGGTGGATCTTCAAAACTTATCAATCCAACAAAATCCATGTCATTTTCAATTTCTTCAAAAGGCTTGTCTTTTTGAGATTCATCAATTCTTTTATATGCTACACCTACTACCATTCTGCCGAGGCTTGCTTCATTATCTAAAAACTGTTTTACATTAGATGGTGCATCCTTTGAGATATTTATTACATCCTCGGGTGCTCCAATGGTGAAAACTTCGAAAACGCCATTTGATTTTCTAATATTTGACCTTGTATTTCTTCCACCTCTAACGCCGCCTTCACGATAAATTTCAGAGTCAAGTTTTACGCCGATTTCCTTTGCCTTTTCTCCAATTGCTATTTCAATTGGATTTGTTGTATACAGAGGGGTTGCTGCAAAAGCCTTTTCAAGCAACTCTTTCTCTTGTCCAACTGGAAACAAACTTGCAACTTTCATTTTTCCCTCAGTTATTGTGCCTGTTTTGTCCGTCACGATAATCGTCACGGTTCCCAATGTTTCTGCGGCTCTAAGTCTTTTAATGAGTAAATTATTTCTTGAAAGAGTGTAAGAGCCAAGAGCAAGAACCATAGTTATGATAATTGGAAGTTCCTCAGGGATTGTTGCAAAAGAAAGAGAAAGCCCCGTTAAAACCATTTGTTTAAAGTTCTGTCCCCTGAGAATTCCCAAAAGAGGAATAAATATTGAGAAAAATATCGCAACATAAACAAGTTTTCCTGAAAGTGATTTCATCGCAAGTTGAAGTTGCGTTCGTGGAGGCTTAACTGTTTTTATGCTCTCCGCAATTTGCCCCATTTTTGTGTTTTTTCCTGTCTCAACGACCTTTGCGTGACCTTCACCACTTAAAACAACGGTTCCCGCATAAACCATGCTTCCCTTTTCTTTTTTCTGTGGAAGGGATTCACCTGTAAGAGCCGAGTCATCCGTCTCAAGGCCAAGCGAAATCTCTACAACTGCATCTGCTGCAACTTTTGTTCCAGGAGTAAGAACGAGAATATCATCTTTTACAACCTCTTCCGTATCTATTTCTGTAACTTTTCCATCTCTTATAACTTTTGCCTTCGGTGCAGAGAGTTTCTCAAGAGCATCAATAGTTTTCTTTGCCCTATATTCGTTAAAAACCTCTGTCAAGACAAGTGCAAGGATAATTGCAAATATCGTAATTGCATCAACAAGTTTCCCCCAGATGCTATAAAGCACACCAACCACTATAAGGAGAAGTATCATCGGCTCTGTCACTTCATGCTTAAATGTTTCAAAGAAACTTATTTTTGACTTTTTAAATATGATATTCCTTCCAAATTTCTCCAACCGCTCTTTTGCTTCTTGAGTGCTTAAACCAACACTCACTTCTTGTTGATCCATCATTACACCTCCTTGTTAGCCTTCAGACGTAGCCCTAAAAACAATGCATTCCTATGCCAAATTATAATCCGCTTTTGAAAATTACAAACTTTAAGCATACTGTGATTTTCTAAAATTATTAGAATGCAACCTGACTTAATTTATCCACAATGCGAGGGGTAAAAGGCGGAGATTTCTCACTGCGTTCGAAATGACAATTAAAAGTCATTCCGAAGTGGCGAAGCCACGAGGAATCTCCTCCTTTTAATAGAGGGGGACTTGCGATTCTCTCCCTCTAACTCCCCCTGAAATGAGGAGATGCCTCAGAAAGTCATTTCGGCATGACAATTAAAAGTCATTCCGAAGCCGAAGGCGAGGAATCTCCTCTTTTTAATAGAGGGGGACTTGCGATTCTCCCACTCTAACTCCCCCTGAAAGGCGTAGATCCCTAATATTTGTTCGGGATGACTTCAATTAGAAAGGGGCACATCCCCTTTCTAACTTACCCCTAAGGATAAAAAGATTTTTAATGTTTATGGGTGGAGTTAGATTAACAAGACTCCCCATTTTTCACTTCTCACTTAAAAATTTCTTACTTGACTTTTTTAAATTGACCATTATAATATGTATAGTGGTCAAAAATAACCAATTTTGACCATTTAATGATAAAATGATAAAAAATACTGTTCTAAAGCAAAAATACGAAAAGGAAGAAATTTTAAAGGGCATTTACATTGAAAGAGAAAAGATAACTACGGCAAAAAAATGGCTTGAAAGTGACATTATTAAAGTTATCATAGGGCCAAGAAGGGCAGGCAAGTCAATCTTTGCATTTATGCTTTTAAAAGAATTGCCTTTTATGTATTTTAACTTTGATGATGAATCATTAAATCTTTCGGAAGTTCTTAATACCGATGAACTTATTAAGAACCTTCATGAAGTTTACGGAAACACCAAGTTTGTGCTTTTTGATGAAATACAAAATCTTCCAAGATGGGAACTCTTCGCTAATAGATTAAAACGTGAAGGTTACAATATTACAATAACAGGCTCAAATTCAAAACTTCTTAGTAAGGAACTTTCAACCGCCCTTACAGGAAGGCATATTCCCATAGAAATCCTCCCATTCAATTTCAAGGAATTCTTAAAAGCAAAGAATTACACGTTTGAGGAAGAATATCTAAGTATACCTCAAAAGCGAGGCATATTACTACATCTTGCTGAAGAATATCTTCTTAACGGCGGATTCCCAGAAATTGCCGTAAAAGGATTTGAACCAAAGGAATACTTAAAAACACTTTTTGATTCAATAATATTTAAGGATGTTGTAAAACGATACAGAGTAAAGCATGCTTCAGAAATAGATAATATTGCAACATACCTTATAAATAACTTTTCAAACCTGCTAAGTTTTAGGTCTATCCAAAACTTCCTATCCTTAAAAAGCGTTACCACAACCGAAAAGTACGTTAAATACCTTGAAGAGTCATACATCTTCTTTGAACTTTCTCAATATTCCTCGAAGGCTTCTCAAAGAATAAAATCTCCCAGAAAAATCTATGTGGTTGACAATGGATATATAACTGCAAAATCTGTGAGAACATCCTTAGATAGAGGCAAAATGCTTGAAAATCTTATTTTTACAGAACTTATAAAAAATGGTAAGAAACCAAACACTGAATTCTTTTACTACAAAACAAGAAATGGAAGAGAAGTGGATTTTGTTATAAAAGATGGTTTACAAATTAACACATTGATTCAAGTTTCATACGATACCACGAACATCGAAACAGAAAAAAGGGAAGTTAAAAGCCTAATTGAAGCCCAGGAAGAACTCAATGCAAAAGAATTAAAAGTTATAACCTGGGACGAGGAAAAAGAAGTTAATATTAATGGAACATCAATTAAATTCGAATCAATATTGAAATTCCTTTTTGGATAATGAATTAGACGTTTTCATACCCTTTCAAAATGGCTGAAGGACAAAAAAACGCGCTTCCTGTCACCCGATGAAACCATTAAATATGATAAGATTGTGGTTGCCATTGCAAAGACAATTTAAATTCAACAAGAAATCTATGCAATTTATCCCACCTTTAGTTTAGGCAGAATTGTCAATACCTGAATCATATATCAAATTAAGAAAAATAAATATTCTTGCTTAAGAAAGTTCTTAACAATGGTTTTCGGGATTAAATTTTGAGAATTTGTTTGTTTAATTTTTAATTTCTGGATGTGGGGGGAGTTCCCGCATGTGGGATGATAATTCCTTGAGGGTTTTAATGTATTCAATTTCTTTTTCGCTTATACCCTCATTTTTGAGTTCACTTTCAAGGTTGTGCTCAAGTGCATAAAGTATAATATCAATTTTTTCATACGGCATTTGTAAGGCAAATTCATCTGTTATCCCCGGCGCAAGATCAGGTGAGGGTGGCTTTTCAATAATCTCCCGTGGAACGCCTAAAAATTCACCAAGTTCTCTTACCTGAGTTTTATATAGGTCTGCAATGGGGTCAAAGTCAGATGCAGAATCTCCATATTTTACAAAATATCCTGTGAGTTTTTCCGTTTTGTTGCAACATCCTGCAACAATGTAATTCTTTTGTTCACCATAAAAGTATAGTAGCACTGCTCTTATCCGGTGCTTTGTGTGTAGGTAAGCATTTCCTTTCATTATCTCAATACTTCCTGCCCCACCTTTGAGGGATTTCAAAAACGAAGTTTCTTTTTCATCCTGATTTGATAAATACTTATTAATCGTATAACGCTCCTGAAACTTTCTTGGAATAAATAAAGGTGATGGTTCAAGAGAATAAACACCTATACTTCTGAGAATTCCTGTGATATTTATCTCTCTTAGTTCTACGCCAAGGGTTTCGGCAACAAGGCGTGCATGCTTTAAACTGTCTGGGTGAGTGTCACGCTCACCCATGAAAAGCGTAAGAATTTTTTCTTTTGGAAGCGCTCTTCCAAGCAAAAATGCAACAAGTGCTGAATCAATCCCACCCGAAAGACCACATATCACACCATTTGCGTTGCGTTTTTCAAACTGCTCTTTGATAAATTCCACAATTTTATCTACAACATTTTTGGGGTTTCTTAACTTTAGGTAATCTTTAATACCCGTTTCTATCGCCTCCAATAATTATTATAATACCTATGGACACTGAACAATACCCCTATACCACAAACAATCTGCACATGAGGGAGTGTTATTATAGCAATCCGAATCGCTTGTAAGACAAAAGTCGCAAACATTTTCAAGAGGACAATCAGTGCACGATGGGAAAAGAGCATTCTTAACATTAAATCTAAATCTCTTATAATCATTGGAATTCCATATTTCAAAAAGGCTTTTTTCATTGAGTGAACCAAAAGAATACTTATTCACAAATTTTTCTCTTCCATAGATATATTCAGTATACGAATGAAGAAGTCTATAGCAAGGATAAACTCCCATATCAACACCTATAACGGTTGAATTATTTTCAATAAACTGGCACTTCCTCTCGGTTAAAAGTTTAAATTTTGGATAAATAATTTTAAGTCTGTATTTCCCAATTTTTGTATTAAGTTTATCAATAAAGGTGGTGTCATCAAAGGAGCCATCATAAATTATCTCTTTTGAGAGTTCTTTTGAAAATGGCATTAGGTTTGACATAAGAATAGTAGTTATGCCTAATTTATCTGCAAGAGGCAGAAGATTTTCTATAAGACCAATATTGCTTTTCATCAAAACTACTTCAAGCCATACTTCTGGATTTGATTTTCCAAGTTTTTTCTTAACAGATTGAAGATATAAAACGTTATCTTCAACTTTACTAAAATCAGTCCCTCTTATGTCCATGTAGACTTCTTTTTCTGGCGCATCAATTGAAACAGTAATTTTGTCAACACCAAGATTAACAAGATCTTCCGCATATTTGTTCAAAAGCGCCCCATTTGTTCCAAATTCTACTCGATATCCTCTTTTCTTAGTTTCCTTTATAATCTCAACTATATCTGGGTGAACAAGAGGCTCGCCAATTCCTCCAAGATAAACGGTCTCAAGTTGCGGGAAATCTTTAAAATTGTCGAGGACTTTAAGATAATCAGAAAATTGCATCTGTCTTAGTTTATCCTGCCAGAATCTTCTAAAACACATTTTACAATTCAAATTACAAAAAGTAGTTATCTCGACATATGCTTTCTTAATGTCTCTTCCATCTGGGATTTCAACTGTGTATCCTTGAAATTTAAGTGTAAGTGAACCCACTTTAGCCTCCTAATAATTAAGGGAGGGATACACCCTCCCTTTTCTTTGATAACAAGTCTAAACTATTTTAGTCCAAGTTCTCTTAGTTTCTCTTCTTTTGGGTATCCCTTTTCGTCCCAACCACGAACTTTGTAATAATCGGGCAATGTTAGGTCAAGTCTAACAACTTGTCCTTTTGAAGCACCATCTGGAAGTGGCTCTTTAATGAATCTTTCAGGAAGTTTATCTTCTTCTGGTCCAACACCGAGATCGATATTCCACAGTCTTTCAAGGTTCCATATTCTTTCACCTGCTTTCATAACTTCATCCTCTGTATAGTCAAATCCTGTTGCCGCTTTAAGCATTGCTGTATAGTCAGATAATCCCAAAGCAAACGAAGTAAACAGGCATAATCCCTCAGAGTCAATTACTGCTGTAAGATCTTGGAACGTCTTAACCCATTGCGCTTTACCATCTGTTGCAAATGGGTCAAGTTTCTCGGGTACGCCAAGGATTTCTGGCGAAATCATATAACCTCTCACATGGCAACCACCACGGTTGGAGGTAGCATATTCAAGAGCATGTCCTTGAGCGCCTCTTGGATCATATGCTGGAAGTTCTTGCTTCCTTACACTCATTGAAAGTTCTGGATGCCCATATTCTGATGCAAACTCATAAGAGCCTTTTGCAAGTTTATCACCAATGCCTATTCTTAATCCAATTGCCTTTGTGTATTCGACAATAGCACTTGCATTACCAAACTTTGGTTCTGGGAGATCACCAATATGTTCCTTAGGCACATATCCTTTTTCATAAAGTTCCATTAGGGCAGCAATTGTTGCACCTGTAGCAATTGTATCAAGGCCAAGTTTATTGCAAAGGTGGTTTGCAGTAATAACCGCTTTGAGATCTTTCACACCACAATCTGCGCTGAATGCCCAACTTGTTTCATATTCAGGCCCTTCAACTTCTTCTTCGATTTCGGGAATTCTTACAACACGCCCACAACCTATTGGACATGCAAAACAAGCCTTGTTTCTTATAAGATATGTGTCCTTCAATTTCTCTCCTGAGACCTCGTCAACATATTCAAATGTGCCTTTTTGGAAGTTGTTCGTTGGGTACAATCCATGTTCATCAATAATGTGGTTTAGAACCATTGTTCCATATGTCGGAAGCCCCTGTGAAGTTACACCATTTGTCTTTATCTTGTCCATTGCAACACGCAACGCTTCTTTGAACGCTTCATTATCTGCAATTGGAGCCCTAAGATTTCCTTTTGCAACAACTGCCTTTAACATTTTTGAACCCATTACTGCTCCAACGCCAGTCCTACCTGCAGCCCTTGCCTTATCGTTAATAACACATGCTTGCATTGAAAGTTTTTCGCCTGCAGGCCCAATGCAAGCAACCTTTGCCGTTTTATCACCAACCTCTTCAAGAAGCATATCGGTTGTCTCATAGGTATCCTTACCCCAGAGGTGTGATGCATCTCTAATTTCCACATTTCCATCATGAACCCAAAGATACACAGGCTTGTTAGACTTTCCTTCCACAATAAGCATATCAAAGCCAGCCTTCTTTAACTCAGGACCAAAAAATCCGCCAGAGTTTGATGCAGCAATAACATTATTCAATGGTGATTTTGTAACAACATCATAACGCCCACCCGTTGGCGCTGTGGTAAGTGTAAGTGGACCTGTTGCAAAAATCAGTTTATTTTCAGGACCAAGTGGATCAGCATGCCTCGGAACTTCATCAAAGATGATTTTTGCAGCATAACCCCTTGCACCGATAAATTTTTTTGCAAGTTCCTCGTTAATAGGCTCGATCTCTACAACTCCTGTTGAGAGGTTTACTCTTGCAATCTTCCCCATGTAGCCACCTAACATCATGCACCTCCTTATAAATTTTTTTAAAAAAATAAGAAGCCCTTATTTTAGGGCTTCTTTGCAAGAAGGCAGGCTTGAAGATTGCTCTTCAAACCCTATCGCCTTGCTATCCCAAAGGGACACACAAGGTCGAAGCCTTTTATGTTATTATTAACGATTTTTAACTTTTGTCAAGAGGTAAACTTACTATTTTTGTAAGAATTTTTCAATTTTTATTACATGGTTCAATATGAATGATTACTTCAGTTATACCTTTTATACTCTTTTTAATAGTATCTTCAATTTCAGTTGCAATTGAATGCGCTTCGCCTACGCACATATCTTCTGGAAATTCAAGGTGAAGATCAACAACATAATATGACCCAAGTTTTCTTACTCTTATTTGATGTGGATTACAGACACTTTCAAAGCTTGAAATAATGTTTTCAACTTCTTTTGCAACGCTTTCGTCGGTTTCTTCCATTATTTCAGAAATAGCAGGTTTTAAAATATCAAACCCCATATAAATGATGATTATCGCAACAAAAAATGATGCAATGCTATCAAAATAACTCTTTCCTGTAAATCTTATAAGAATTGCACCAAGGAGAACCGAAATAGATGAAAGAATATCACCAAAGTAATCTTTTGCATTCGCAATAAGTGCTTGGTTGGAAATTCTTTTTCCAACAATGTTCATATATGCAGACAAAAATATTTTTCCTGCAATACTGATTGAAGCACCAATCATCATAAGGGTATCAAGTGCCTCAGTTTTACCAAATCTTATAATTGCTTCATACATAACAAATGCGCCTGCAAGAGCAACAGAAACACCGATTATACTTGATGAAATGGTTTCCGCTCTTCCATGGCCATAAGGGTGGTCAAAATCTGGAGGACGTGAAGCAATTTGCGTGCCCTTATACACAATAACATTTTTTACAACATCAATAGTTGTATCAAGACCATCGCCTATAAGCGCAATAGAATTTGCAATAAAACCTAAAAGAACCTTTAATACTGCAAGGAATGTATTTACTGCCATTGCAATCTTTACAGCACGCAACCCTGTATGAGTTCGTTCGTCCACTCTTTCGCCTCAATGTTTAAATAGCAATCAATTATACATTAACAAAGCATTTTTGAAAAATTTTCTGTAAATAATTTTTGCTCATAAAATTATTTTGAGGAGGTGAAACTATGAAAAAGTTTACAGTGGTTTTGATATTGCTTATTGCAATTATCATTCCCTCGTGTGCTAAAAAGCCAAGTGAATTTAATTTTGACAGGTTTAACGCAAAGAGTGTTGTTGAAGCATACATAAAATACATAAACGATGCAAACTATGATAAGAGTTTTGCACTTGCTCTCTCAAAATCTGCAATTGTTTGGCCAGGAATAGGAATCCTTGAAGAACTTACAAATTCAAAGGTAAAAGACAAATACGTAGAAATAAATTTAGAGCACATAAGCAATCCCGTTAATCTTGGTAATAGCCCCGACGAGGTTGAAATTGTAACACAAATGCATCTAAAACCTACAAACAAAGGCGGACAATATGGAATGTATTTTCCGACAGAGAAAGATACGTTTATGATCTTTTACCTCATTAAAAGAAGCGATGGCTATAAACTCTCAAAATCTTTTGAAACCGATTCTCTTATTGCAAATTATGTTGAAACAAATCCAGAACTATTCACGAATATAAAAAGTGCAATACCAAATAAGGTGAAAAGTGGCGATGAAGTCGAAATTGTGTTTGACTTAAACCCACCAAAGGCTCTTGGAAACATTGGAGAAGTGAGTTTTATATTGTATCCAGAGCCATCTACACCAAAATACCCTTATAATTATGAAACGGTATTTTATTCGGGTGATGATGTTTCAACAATTAAAATGAGGCATTTTGCCCTAATAAAAAGTGAAAATTCAAAATTTCCTGAGGAACACCCCGAAATAAATCTTGGACCAATCCAAATTGACGAGGAGGCTCAAACAGGTAAATACCGCATCTATTTGCAAACAAATGGGATTCTTTTTCCAATTTCGCCTTACATAATCGAAGTGTCATAACACTTTTATTTAAATCAAAAAAGGCAGGCATCTTAGCCTGCCTCATATTTCCAATTTTTAAAGAGTTATGGATTTGTTTGTGTTTTAATGCAAGTGCCGTTTCCCTGGCCTCTTTTTGCTTCACTATTACCAATACCGAATCTACCTTGATTACTTCCGTTTGCGCCTCTATCAGAAAGCCTGCCTGTAGAGGTTCTCTCAACCATTGTTTTTGTCCTTTCGGTAAGGGTTTTTACTGCGTTATCATACTGGGTTTGTGTGATCTTGCCCTGTGAAAGTAAGTCATTCAAATAGGTTGTCTTTTTTGAAACGATAAACTGAATAAGTTCTTCTTCTGTTTTTCCATGCTCTACTGCAATCGTTGCTAATGATTTACCAGAAATTCTTTCCGACTGAAGGGTTTCAACTGAAATTCCAAGGTAAGTTGCGATGTCACTTTCAAAGTTTTCAAACCTTTGACCAATTGCAACACCCTGACCTTTACCAAATCCAGCTCTACTTGCCGTTCCATTTCCTGTTGCAGCACTTACCACTGCAATACTTCCAAACAAAACCGCTACTCCTAAAATTCCTACTAAAAGCCATGTAAATTTTTTCATCTTTACCTCCTAAATTAAATTTTTATTTTTTACTACTACCCAAGTATAGAAAAACAATGTGAAGAGAATATGAAAAAATCCCCCACCTTTTGAAGTGGGGGAGATTGATACTAAAAACTTTTAAAGAGTCTATTAAAGTGTTATATCAAACGATTTTCCGAAATCTTTTACGTTTATTTCTATCGTTTTTATCTCATCACTTTTTAAATTTGGCGTTTTATTTTCAATAAGAAGTCGTGTGAGAAATCCTTTGTATTCACCGCTATTTATAACCCATCCAGCAAAGGTATATTGAGCGCCACTTATGTTAACTGTATACTCAACCGAATCTGTAGAATATCCATTTTGAGTTCCCTTTGAAACCTTCACGGTCAATGTGCCACTTGGAGTTATAACAAAGTTGTCATATTCATCTTTAAATGATGAAACAAAACTCTGTCCAATACTTGCGATATTCTCAATGTATCCCTTTGCCGTATCCTTATCAACGCTCATATTATTGCCACCTCCCATCTTTATCAAGCCTTTATCACCTACAACATAAATTTCCATATCTACTTTACCATCAGGATTGTATGAAATCAATTTTTCCTTATTACCAAAGTCATCTACGTAAATTTCAATGTTAGTTTGTAATTTGCCGCTTACTTCCTTCACCTTTAATGTATAGTAATAACTCTTTGCCTTTGATAGATCCGTTAGTTTCGTAAGAGTTTGTTTACTTAAACTTATAGAAACAGTTTTTGATGAGTCAGTAATTGAAACTTCCAGTGAATTATCAGAATAGCCCTCTTTGGACGCTTTTATGGTGTAAGTTCCACTTGATAGATTTTTAATCTCAACTTTACCAGAATTATCAGTAGTGCCACTTTGTCCATCTATCGAGACTTTTACACCTTCAATTGGTGAGTTATCGCCTGCATCCACTACCTGCACAGTGAGACTATATGTCTTTGTTTGATTTTGCGAAGTTGTCCCTCCGCTACACCCGAAGGCAAACAATACTAACAAAATAATTAAAAAACCGCAAACTTTCTCATAATTACTCCCTCCTTTTAGTTTGTATAATTAAGTATAATAAAATTTCTTTTGAATGTCAACCCTAATAACTGCACTATAAAAAGTCCGTAATATCTTGTTATCGCAACCATTATTTCTTAATCCTAAAAATTATTCCACACAGAACTTGTAGGGAAGATTTTGTCTTTCCTTATTCTATCCATTGTAACTTATCCTTACGGCTTTGGGTAAGTTATTGTAATTGTCTTTGTTGTGCCGTCCCACTGCACAACACAGCCAAGGGATTCAGCAACAAACCTTAGAGGAAGCATTGTCCTTGAATTGATTATCTCAGGCACAACGTTTTTATTATCAGGATCAATCTGAGTAGATACTCCGTCTACCATAGCAATTGCCTTTCCAATCCACAGTTCAATATTTTTTCCTTTGAAAGAAATTGTTACTTTCCTTTCTGTTCCATTCCAATCAATTGTTCCACCTAAGGATTCAACTACTGCTCTTATGGGAAGTAAAGTCCTTGAATTTTTAATGATAGGCGGTGAGTCAAGAGTTTTCGCTACACCATTAACAGTAAAGCGTGCATTTCCAATCTGAAGAATCATAACTATCTTATCCTCTACCTTCTCAAATACTGCCTCTATTGTATGATTACCTGTTATGTTCGTGAATGTATATGTTGAAACTGCTCCAACAGAGGACCCATCAACTTTTACTTCCTTTATCTTAAATCCTAAATTGGGTTGAATTGTGAATGTCTTTGAATCTCCATGATTTACTACAACACTTCCTGAGGGAGTTATAGAACCACCAGTGCCTGAAGATGCCGTTATAGTGAATGCTATCGCCTCAAATACTGCCTCTATTGTGTGATTACCTGTTATGTTCGTGAATGTATATGTTGAAACTGCTCCAACAGAAGATCCATCAACTTTTACTTCCTTTATCTTAAATCCTAAATTGGGTTGAATTGTGAATGTCTTTGAATCTCCATGATTTACTACAACACTTCCTGAGGGAGTTATAGAACCACCACTTGATGCAGAGGCAGTAATAGTATATGTATTCATTTTCCATTGTGCATAAACTTTAAGATCTTCCGAAATTACAACTGTGCTATCCGTAAAAGATGCTCCACTTCCATCACTTTTTGTATTCCAACCTGTAAAAGTATATCCCTCACGTGTTGGATTTTGTGGCATATCGGAGTCGAAACTATGGTTAAAGAGAATGTAACGCGTTTTATATGGCGAAGTATTAACATTATCGTAGAAGAATATATTAACGAGCGCAGGAGCAATTGCTAAGTTTGTGAAGTTCTTTTTAAGTTCAGGAGTTGTAACAGTTATTGAAAGAGATTTTGTTTCTGTATTTGGTGTGACATCGGAAACACTTACAGAAAGACGGGATAAAGAAGCAGAATAATTGCTAAAATAGGGTTCAGGGAAAACTATACTGCCACCGCCAATGTTGTGATAAATTATCCCATCATACATAAAACGTGCTAATAATATATCTGTGATATCAAAGCCAAAAGAGTTTGTTTCTCCAACCATCACAAATTCTCCACTATCTGTTCGTTTAACGTCATATGCACTGTCGAAAACTCTACCACCAATTCTTTTTGACCATTCAATGATACCATTTGACGAAAATTTTATAACCAAACAATCACCATTATTTACATCTGTATATCCCGCCGTAATAAAACTCCCGTCTACGTTTTTAGATATTGAATTTATTCCGTTTCCATAAGAACTCAGCAGTTTTTCAGCCCATAGAAGTGAGCCATCACTTTTAACTTTGAATAAAAGCGAAGACATGGAATCGTTTACTGTTGAACGGGATTCCCCTGCAATGATAAAACCTCCGTCTGAAGTTATGTCTAATGACTTACCAATTAGTTTGTTTCCTTGGAAGTATACTTTCGCCCATGTTAAAGTGCCTGATGAGTTTATCTTTATGAGTAATGTTCCCTCATCAAGAGTCGTTGAATACTGCTTTCCTAAAACTATGTATCCTCCATCTGAGGTTTGTTTTATTGAATGTGATATATTAATATTTGAATTCTTATAAGTTTTTGCCCAAGAAAGACTACCATTCGATGTAAGTTTTATAACTAAGAATAATTTTGCACTACCCTCTCCGTAAGTCCCAGCAATAACAAAACCACCATCAGAAGTTTCTGCTATTGAAGATGCCGTATCGTCAGAATTAGTTCCAAATGCTTTTGCCCACATAATATAACCTGATGAAGAGATTTTCATAACTAAAATGTCAGTTAATCCTTTCCCAAAAGATCTTGTATTACCTAACAAAATGTAGTTTCCATCTGATGCTTTTATAATCTTAACGCTTTTCTCGTATTCAGTTCCACCAAAGACAGCCCCCCACTTTACCCTCTTATCTAAGCCAACTCTTGCAACAAAAATGTCAATATCATTAGTGCCAATCGAATTCGGGCCCCCGTAGGCTCCTGCAACAATCATATCATCATCAGAATCAAGTATGATCGATGTTCCATATTCGCCTCCTTGTGAACTTCCTAATGTTCTTATAAAACCAGGCGTATTCGAAGAAGATTGCGAAGTCAATATAAGGTCGGAATAATTTATGACCTTCTCTCCCAATTTTACAGGCATTGACGAGATTTGCACATCCGACTCAAAGAGTGATAGATTTTTTGCAGTTGTAACATTCAAGGGGAAATAAAAAAAAGAGCCAAGGATTACTAAAACTACGGTAACAGCAATTGTTTTCATAAACAACCTCCTTTTGTTTGATTTAGAGAGTGGAAACCTCCTATGTTCCATTTTAGAAAAAGAATTTAAAAAAATCAAGGGGCAAATTTTCCCGTTAAAATTCCACATGAAATTGAGCCTTCCTTATATAAAAGCCTTTCAAAAATGTAAGTAAAGGTAAAATAAAGACATTTAGAACATTAAAAAGGAAAGAGATTACCTTCGTGTATAAAAAGGTATTGATTCTAATAATGTAGGCAAATTTATATAAGCAACTATTAAAGATTGAATTTAGATAAGCAAAGTAAATATTTCATAAAACATATTTGTAAAAAGTTTCAAAAGATTAAAAACATTAGTGCGATAACACAAAAGAAATTATACTTGCAATTTTCACAAGTTTGGTTACAATAAAACAAAAAGGAGGGAAAAATGGATGAAATCATTATTGAAGTAGTACCTGTTACATGGAGGAAAAGTCTTTTTAAGAGTGAACCATGGGCAATGATAATTACGAATGAAAGGCTCATCTTTGCAAAATGGACACAAGAATTATTTAACAAAGAGGCACAAAAACGAAAAGAGCAAACAAAGGAAGAGGGTGAAGGAAAACTAAAACAGTTTTTATCGCAACTATCTGCAAGTTTCTCATACTACGACAAGTATTACCAAATGCAACCAGAAGAAATTGGTCACGAACACCCTGATAACTTCTCAATCTACTCAAAGGATGTAACGGATATCAGATTAAGAAAAGGGACAGTTAGAGGAGGCAAAACTTCTCGTATAAATGTTAAGATAAATGTTGGCTCAAACGAAGTAGAAGATCTTGAAACTCCCCACGAACTTACCATGACCGTAAACGGACAAAAGATAGTATTTCAGTTTAACAAAAACTTTGAGGAAGTTAAGCAAGCCCTAAGCGGACTTTTTAAGTTCTAACTTTTAGAAATAATCGAAAACAAGTAAAATTTTTATAGAAAGATTTTTTGTTTTCCACTATAATGTTTGTGGGTGGAAAGATGTATGAAATCTTCATAAGAAAAGCACAAAATTCTGATTTTCAAGATTTTTATAATCTTGTATATTTTGCTTCGGGTAATGTCCTTGATTCTATATTTCAAGGGCTCACGAAAGATGTTTTAAAAGCGCTTTACAAAAACGAGAAAAATCTCTATAGTTTCAAACACACAATATTTATAGAAGTAAATGGGAAAATTGCAGGACTCCTTGTGGGGTATGACTTTCGAGAATCAAAATTAGAATCGATTAGCACATTCTTTAACATTATTCATGTTACAAAAGGAAATAGATTTGCAATCCTCAAAAACCTCTTTAAGGCATACACAAAAATAGGAAAGGCGCTAAGGGATGAATATTACATATCAAATGTTGCTATATACCCAGAGTTTAGAGGAAGTGGGCTTGGCACAAAACCCATGCTTCATGCAGAGCAAACTGCATCCAAAAGAAATTTAAAATATCTGTCGCTTGATGTTGAATGCAAAAATGAAACGGCAGTAAATCTTTATAAGAAATTGGGGTACAAAATCACAGAGAAAAAAACACTCAATCTTGGAAAAGTTTTCCACTTCTACAGAATGGTAAAAGAGATTAATTAATTTGATTTTTTTAAACAAGTTAGCATAATATATTGTAAGATGCATAGTATAACAGATCTGATGCGATTGCAACGCTCTTTGTTGCTTTTGGCCTAATATTCTCAAAATTTGGAATTTATAGAGTTGATGGAATTCTTGCGCTTGGTGTTGCAGGACTCATTGGATGGGTTGCAGTTGGACTTTTATATAGTTCAACCAATGCTATTGGCAAAGCATCAGATTCAGATCTAACTAATAAGATACTGATGCTACTTTGTAAGTTCCAGGGGTTCTAAACATCCATGAGATTTATGTGCATGATTATGTCACAAACACAATCATTTCATTGCATGTGGAAGTAAAAGACAACCTAAGTGTCGAAGAAGCCCATAATATTGCAAGTTCAGTTGAAGAGGCCGTCCAAAAGAGAGAGGCATACAACATAACTGTGCACTTTGATCCAATTTAACTCTTCCTTACCTTTATGGCTTTTTCAGGGCAAGTTTGCACGCACACAGCACAGCCATCACACAGAATTTCATCAATTTGAACTTTGTGGTTTTCCGTTACATACATTGCAGGACATGCAATCTCATTTATGCAGTTCATACAACCGGTGCACTTATCAAGGTCAACAACAAATGTGTATTTTTTCTTGGGGACAATGAGTGCACATTCCCTCTTTGAGATTACAACACTTACACCTTCTGTGTTGAGTGCTTCTTTTACAGCATCCGTTGACATTTTAAGGTTGTATGGATCAACCGTTTTTACAAAATCAACACCAAGCCCTTTTACAACATTCTCGATATCAATTTCCTTTTTATCCTCTTCGTCAAGGCCAGGGTTTGGCTGTGCACCTGTCATTGCAGTAGTTCTATTATCAAGAATAACAAGCGTAAAATTGTCTTTATTATGTACTGCATTTACAAGTGCAGGAAGCCCTGCATGGAAGAAAGTTGAATCACCAATGAAGGCAATGACTTTCTTACCCGAAAATTTTGACAAACCAGATGCAGTGCCAACACTTGAACCCATCGAAAGAAGGTAATCTGCCATATTAAACGGTGCATTTATAGAAAGCGTGTAGCAACCAATATCGTTTGGATAAATTGCATCAATCCCTAACTCGTTAACTGCTCTTTTTACAGCATCATACATTCCTCTATGTGGACACCCTGGGCAAAAAACGGGAGGGCGTGCAGCAAGAGGGAGGTCTGTTTTCAACGGTCTTGGTCTTTCAAAATTCACTCCCAAAATTTGTTCAAAGGCACGTTCAATTATCTCCTGATTGTATTCGTAAGCATACGGCAAAGTTCCGTCAAGTTTTCCATAGACTTTCTTATTAAGCCCATGCCTTCCAAGAATGTAAAAGATTTCTTTTTCCATTATCGGGTCAACTTCTTCAACAACAAGAATTTTATCTTTTTCTTTCAATGCACTAACAACAAGTTCCTCTGGGAATGGATAAGTAAGTGCAAGTTTAAGTACCGTTGCCTTGAGGTTCCTTTCGTAAAGTGAATCCATAACATAATTAAAAGAAACTCCAGATACGATAATAAGAAGTCCTGTATCAATTTTCCCCTCAACTTCAATTAATTTATTAAATACACTTTCATTTGCAACGTATTTTGCCTTTTTGAGTTTTTCAATGATTTCTCCCTTCGACCTATAGGCATTTGCAGGCACAGGCACAAGTTTAGATGGATCCCTTACAAACTCGCCTTTGGGAATATTTGTGAATATTTCACCCAGTTCAACTATGCCTCGCATGTGAGCAACGCGAGTTGTAGTCCTAAATAAAACTGGAAGCCTCACCTTTTCTGAAACCATAAAGGCATAAGGCATTAAATCTTTCATTTCTTGCGGAGTTGAAGGCTCAATAAGGACTGCGTTACCAAGTCTTGCGTAGTGCCTGTTATCCTGTTCGTTTTGTGATGAAAACATCGAAGGATCATCAGCCGACAATACAACAAGCCCACCTCTAATATCCGTATAAGCAAGCGACATAAACGAGTCAGATGCAACGTTAAGCCCAACATGTTTGAACCATACAAAACTCCTTAGTCCCGATACAGAACCCGATGCTGCAACCTCAAGAGCAACTTTTTCGTTTACGGAGAATTCAAAATATATGCCTAATTCCTTGTAGATTTCATAAAATGTATCACCAATTTCAGAGGAAGGTGTACCAGGGTATGTTGCAGAAACTGCAACGCCACCCTCAATTGCACCTCTTACGACAGCCTCGTTTCCAAGCAAAAATAGTTTCTCTCCACCTTTTTTAGAAATTAATGGATGCATTTTTCCACCCCTTTCTTATCATGCCACCAAATTGTATATGAAAATCACTTTTTAAAAAAATAAAAAGAGGGTTTTAACACCCCCAAAAACATATAAAAAGAACTAAAATTTTACTTTCTCGTTGAAATTCCGAGGAGTTTGTAAGCAAGGCAAAAGCCTGTAAGTCCTGTAATAAGTGCAATTACACCAATGATAATAAAGATAACCTTCAAAGTTGGATTTATCTGCGCAAATACAGAAAGAAGAATTAACACAACTCCTATGATAATTCTTATAATTCTATCAACGTTTCCTTCATTAGGAACTGGACATCCTTTCATTTTTCACCTCCAATAAAAATTCTACTCTATGTATTATACGCTCAATATTGACTTTGTCAATGTGTCTATTATACACACAGGAAAAAAACAAAATTTTTCTCCTATAAATCTGTAAGCACACAACACTACCTCCCTAAAACCCTATTTTTACAACCTTCTGAAGGAGTTAGATGGGGAAAATTGTAAGTCCCCTTCGATTTAAAGGAGGAGATTCCTCGTGGCTTCGCCACTTCGGAATGACAAACGATGGTTATCCCGAACGAATGTGAGGGATCTCCTTAGTTAAATCTGAGGGGGCAAAATACCCCCCTCAGTACTCCCCCCAAAAAAAGTCATCCCGAACGAATGCGAGGGATCTCCGCCTTTCAGGGGGAGTTAGAGGGGGAGTCTTGCTAATCCCCCTCTATTAAAGAAGGAGATTCCTCAGTCACTTTGCTCCTTCGGAATGACTAACAAAATAAAAGCATTCTGTTTCAGGGGAAGAATTGCAAGCCCTCCTCTAAATTAGGTATTCCTATTTTGCATTTTTTAAAATCAATATTGATTGTATAATATTCACGATGGAAAACTATTTTGATACCGAAGAATTTGAAAGATGGTTCAAGGAAAGCCTTTATACATTTGAATCTGCCACACACGATAAAGATCTCAAATTTTATAACTGGGCTTGCTTTAAATTTCAGCAAGCAGGTGAATATGCACTTAAAGCACTTTTGAAGGCTTTTGGGAAAAGCGCTTTAGGACATTCTCTACTTAAACTTCTTGAAGAAATAGAAAATTTGGGAATTGAGGTCTCAGAAGATTTAAAATCATCTGCAAGAATTCTTGATATGAACTACATTGCAACTCGCTATCCTGATGCATATCCCGAAGGTTCTCCACATGAATTTTTTGATGAAAATACCACTTCACTTTCCGAAAACGCCTCAAAAAAAATTATAGAATTCGTTGAGTCATTTAAAAACAACAATGTATAAGATAGTGAAAGACAAAATCCAAAGGCAAAAGGAATACATTGAAAAGGCAAAGGTTTATATCATAAACCTTTCAAAAAGGATTGACATAATTGAAGCCTTTGTAATTGGATCAGTTTCAAGGGGAGACTTTAATGATGCTTCCGATATAGATGTGGTAATCATTGCAAAAAAATTGCCAAAGCACCCTATTGAGAGAATGAAATTATTATACGAAAATATTCCTCCACTAATTGAGCCAAAAGCATACACTGAAGAAGAATTTCAAAGACTTCTTAAAAAGCAAAATCCCATTGCCGAAGAAACAGTAAAAATAGGGATAAAGATATACCCAACATTTTGAGGCGCAAAACTCCTCCTTTCAGAAGGAGTTAGAGGGGGAGTTTTATTGATTCCTCTCTAATATAAACTGAGGAGATTCCTCAGTCGCTTTGCTCCTTCGGAATGACAAACGACGGTCATCGAACGAATGTGAGGGATCTCCTCTTATTGGAGGAGGGATACCCTCCTCCAACTCCACCCTAAAAATAAAAAATTTTCTTAGCCTTTCAGGGGGAGTTAGAGGGGGAGAATCGCAAGTCCCCCTCTATTAAAGGAGGAGATTCCTCAGGCTAAAGCCTTCGGAATGACCTTTAATTGTCACTCCGAGGAATGAAATGACGAGGAGTCTCCGCCTTTAAATCTGAGGGGACGAAATCCCCTCTCAATACTCCACCATAAAAATTATCTTTACCTTTTAGGGGTTTAGAGGGAAAATATCACAGCAAAATAAAAGGTAAGAAAAGGGAGATTCAACCCTTCCCATACAAACAGTTTAAGAGATTCTTATTCCCCAATTTATTTGTGAAAGAACATAAGGGCATCAGTGCCGTCTATTTTTAGGTTTGAGTCAAGATCACATTGAGATAAAAAACCATCGTTCATATAAGTTTTACCAAATGATTGTTTAAGCATCTCAAAATCCGTTTCATCAACAATGAAGTCAAAATTGAAGTCTTTTATGTCAAAACCAGAAAACGAAACGGGATAATGATTTTCAAAATCGTCACCTTTAACAATAACATTCCCTTGAACCTCTCCCCTCACAACCCCAATTATTACAAGTGGAGAATGAAAATTTGCTCTCACGATGTTAAAATACCAGTCAAAGATAGGAGCATTTTTAGAGTTTTCATAATAAACTCTTTTTACAAAAAGCCCTTTAGGTAGAATTACAAAATAAGGCGTATCGCTTAAAACCTTGATTATAAATTCCTTTTTGTTATCATCGTAATTGAACTCAAAAGATAAATCCTTTTGGTTGAGGCCTCCGATACTTTTTCTCTCACTTTTTACATAATTTAAAGTTATCGAAGGAAGGCCATAGATATTAAAGTCATAAATGTTAAGAAGACCACTTTCAACAGGATCCTCTAAATCGGAATATAGGAGGTTATCGTAAAAATACTTAAAAGAATCATAAAGGGCCTTGCCTATGGTTTTCCCCTTGTAAAGATTTTCAGCAAAATAATACATAATGCTCGAAGAACCACCATCCGAAGGCTCATGAAAATACGACGGGGCATACGATACTTCTCTTGAGCCAACAAACGCAACAGATCCATTTTTAAGAAATGCATTCCCAAGGTTATTATACCCTTGAAGATTCAGGCAACTTCCTGAGAATACTATCGCATTTGTTGAAAATGTATCTGAAGAAGAAATAAAAGGCATAAAAGTAAATTCGCCATTTTCAGGAATTCCATTGCCGTTTTTATCAGTCCACGTTTCACTGTATGCTCCTGTTTGAGAGCCGTGTGCATCCCACAAAATTAGTGTTGCGTTCTTTGAAGCGCTTATGAAATTTTCCCTGTTCAAAGGCATGGTGCAATCGTAAATTGATGGAAAATCCCCGCCTTTTTCGTAAAGTGTTATAGCGTCATTAAAAAACCTCTCCTTTAATAATTCCGTAAGGCGTGCACCATCGCCTGTAAGAATTTTTCCACCATCATACGTTTCATTTGGGAACGCGATAAACGATGCTGCAAGTAAAACCAAAGGCAATTTATCCCGAAATGCCTTCAAACTTTCAAAATATTTTTGAAAGTCCTTTATGCTATCAAAAGGAAGCCTCGCAACAATAAATCTAAACTTTAAACCACTTTTTAAAATATCATCATAAAATTCTCCATAATTTCCATCGTTATCAAAATCGATATCCTCAAGCCCATAAAACATATCCGATTTCACTGTCTTTGGAGAAAATGAACCCGATTGATCTATCGTCAAGGTTCCTTGCTCCAAAACATGCTCGTTTAAAGCAATAAGCAAGTATCCTGAATTAAAATGTTCAAAAATGTATTTCCTTACGCTCATAGGGTCTTGTAGGCCAATGCTTTCGACTGGAATATAAAAGTAGTTATATTGTGGAAAAAATTCTTCAATCGGTTTCAAAGCATCTATGAAATCTTTTTTAGTTAAGATAATGAAATTTTCAAGATTTGACGAATCACATAAAACATTTTTATACGAACCAACTTTTGAAAATGCATTTAATTGGAATGAAAAACCCATAAGAATGACTAAGGCGAAAATGAAAAATCGCTTTAAGGCCTTATTTATGCAAACTCTCCCCATTTTTTGAGATCTCTTAACATTGAACTATAACTTCTCGGATAGCGTTTTGGCGTGTACCATTCTTTTTTGATTGAGACAATATATCGCTCAATTGGGTCGTTTAGTTTATATGGAATTATTTTCTCTATTGAGCCGCCTAATTCTTCAATAAAAATCTTAAAAATATCCATCTTTTCAATGTCCTTTGCGCCTTTATAAAGTAAAAGACGTCCCCCCAACTTCACAAACGGAAGGCCAATCTCAAGATTTATCGGAATTTTTCCAAATTCACGCTCACACACAACATCGAAACTTTCTCTCAAATGTTCTTTCCCAAGTTCCTCTGCTCGTGTGTTATACACCTTCGCATCAGTAAATGTAAGACGCTCAAGAAGAATTTCAAGAAATGTTGCCTTTTTCTTCTGAGACTCAATGAGAGACAATGAAACATCACGCTTAACTATTTTTACAGGCACACCTGGAAATCCTGCACCACTCCCCACATCAAGCAAACTTGAAAAGTTATCCACAACCTTCAAAATCATAAGCGAATCAACGAAATGTTTATAAATAATCCCTTCTTCGTCTCGGACTGCTGTAAGGTTCATGTGTGTATTCCAATCCAAAAGAAGATTCTTGTAAACCTCAAAATAGGTCAATACTGATTCATCAAATGGAAGGGAGGCACTTAGCAAAGCCTCCCTTAATTTTTCCGTAAATTCGCTCACTTAAGTTTAAACTTAACCTCTCCTTTTTCCATAAAGGCAACAATTTCGCCTTTTTCAATATCTTCACGTAGGATAAATTCTGCAAGTGGGTTCTCGACATATTTCTGTATTGCACGCCTTAAAGGTCTTGCACCATAAACAGGATCGTATCCCTTGTTTATGATAAATGTCTTGACGTCCTCTTCAAACTCAACTATGATACCCTTTTCTTTGAGTTTTTCATTGGTTTTTGAGAGGAGTAAATCAACGATTGCCTTGAGTTCTCTAATAGTAAGAGGATTGAAAACAACGATTTCGTCAATTCTATTTAAAAATTCTGGACGGAAGATATGTCTCATTTCTTCGTAAACTCTTTCAACAACCCTTTCATACTGCTCTCTATATTCTGCCGTACCTGGAATTGCATTAATTTCGGTTATATATTTACTTCCAATATTCGAAGTCATGATGATGATTGTATTTTTAAAGTCAACGGTTCGTCCTTTCGAGTCTGTTAATCTTCCGTCATCAAGCACCTGAAGAAGGATATTAAATACATCTGGATGTGCCTTTTCAATTTCATCGAGAAGAATAACAGAGTAAGGTTGTCTTCTCACTGCTTCAGTTAGTTGCCCTCCTTCTTCATAGCCAACATATCCTGGAGGTGCGCCAATCAATCGTGAAACGGCAAATTTCTCCATATACTCAGACATATCAATTCTAATTAATGCTTTTTCTGTATCGAAAAGTGCTTCTGCAAGAGCCTTCGCAAGTTCTGTTTTTCCAACACCTGTTGGCCCAAGGAAGATGAATGAGCCAATAGGTCTATTTGGATCTGAAAGCCCTGCCCTTGCACGTCTTATTGCATTGGAGACTGCTTCAACTGCCTGGTCCTGACCTACAACACGCTTTTTAAGAGTTTCCTCAAGGTTGACGAGTTTTTCCTTTTCAGTTCTAAGCATTTTTGAAACAGGGATTCCTGTCCACTTTGAAACAACCTGTGCAACTTCTTCTTCACCAACTTCCTCTTTAAGAAGTGGATTATCTCCCTGTACCTGTTTTAACTCTTCGTATTTTCCCTCAAGTTGCTTATTAAGAGTTGGAATATCGCCGTAGAGAATTTTTGCTGCTGTATCAAGATCACCTTGGCTTTGTGCGATGTTTGCCTTTGTTTTAAGTTCTTCAATCTGCGCTTTAATTTTTCTTATCTCTTCAATAATTGATTTTTCTTTTTTCCACTTCAAAGTTAGTGCATCGACTGACTCTTTAAGATTTGCAATCTCCTTTTCAATATCTTGAAGCCTTGCCTTTGATTCTTCCTCTGTTTCTTTTTCGAGGGCTCTTTTTTCCATCTCAAGGAGTTTTAACTTTCGTGTCAGTTCATCAAGTTCAACTGGCATACTGTCAATTTGCATCCTTAAAAGCGATGCTGCCTCATCTATAAGGTCAATTGCCTTATCAGGAAGGAATCTATCAGTAATGTAGCGGTACGAAAGTTTTGCTGCTGCAACAAGTGCAGAATCCTTAATTCTAACACCATGATGCACCTCATAACGTTCCTTAAGACCCCTTAAAATTGCAATGGTTTCTTCAACCGACGGCTCTTTAACAAGGACAGGCTGAAATCTTCGTTGCAGCGCTGCGTCATTTTCAATGTATTTTCTGTATTCATCAATTGTCGTTGCACCAATTGTCCTTATCTCTCCCCTTGCGAGGGCAGGCTTTAGCATATTTGAAGCATCCATTCCGCCTTCACCCGTTGCACCAGCCCCAACAATCGTATGAATTTCATCAATGAAAAGAATTATTTGACCTTCGGAGTTTTTCAGTTCATCAAGCACGGCCTTCAACCTATCTTCAAATTCTCCTCTAAATTTTGTGCCTGCAATGAGAGCGCCCATATCAAGTTGGAAAATCGTTTTGTCTTTAAGAGTCTCAGGGACATCTCCTGAAACAATACGCTGTGCAATACCTTCGACAATTGCAGTTTTACCAACGCCTGCCTCTCCTATAAGGATAGGGTTGTTTTTAGTGCGCCTTGAAAGAATTTGAATCGTGCGCCTTATTTCTTCATCGCGCCCAATAACTGGATCAAGTTTTCCTTCTTTTGCAAGTTTTACAAGATCTCTTCCATATTTTTCAAGCACTTTAACTTTCTCTTCAGGATTTCTATCCGCCACTTTTTTACCTCCTCTAATGTTCTGTATTGCTTGTAGAACACTCTGCCTATTTATACCATATTTTGCATAAATTTGTCCCATCTCATAATCTGTTAGAGATGCTAAAAACAGGTGTTCTGTTGAAATGAACTCATCTTGCAAAGCCTTTGCTTCAGATTCAGCCCTTACAAAAAGGGAGTTAAGTCTATTTGTAATGTAAAATTGGGATTCTTCCGTAACATGAGCCTTTGGAAAACGCTCTATTTTGAAATAGAGTTCCTTAAGGATTTCATTTTTTGGTGCTCCAATATTCTCAAGAATCATTGGAACAAAACCATCTTTTTGATTGATAAGCGCAACAAGGACATGCTCAACATCAACCGCTTCGTTTCCGTAGTTTACTGCGATATTCTTTGCATCAAGTAATGCTTCCTGCACTTTCTCTGTAAATTTATTCTGATCCACTCTCCCACACCTCCTTAAACACAATTAAATAATAAGTCCTACCAAGACTTTTTAAACAACTTATGCTATATTTTAAATTATACATACCTTTACAAAACTTTACACTACTAATTTCTATTTCTTTCGAGGTCATATCCTTTTGAAGAAATTCTAAAAGTTTTTCAAATCCTTCAACTTCTACTAACTTTTTCCCATAGATTTTCCTCAAATCGATTTTGAATACCTTTTTAAAACTTTCATTTACACGAAGCACTCTGAACTCGTCGTCAATGATAATCTGAGGAAGTGGCGATTTTTCGAAGACAAGCCTAAACATGATATCCCTTGCCTTAAGGTCAGACAGTGTTTTCAATCTCTCTTCTTCGATTTCTTTTGAATAAAATACGAAATTATTTGTACCCATGACCTTTGCCTCATACATTGCAATATCACCTTTTCTTAAAAGTTCCTCAAGCGTTGCACTATCATCAGGATAAATCGCAATACCTACATTTATTCCAACATCAATTGTGTATTCATCAAATTTAAAAGGAAGAGAAAATGCATCCACTACTTTCATTGCAATTGAAACGATATCTTCAATTTCCTTTACTTCGTCAAAAACGATTACAAATTCATCTCCTCCAAAACGCACAACAGAATCGGTCGATCTTACACTACTTAAAAGTTTGTGAGCGACATATTTTATTACCCTATCTCCAATATCATGCCCATATGTATCGTTTATGTCCTTAAATCTATTTATGTCAACAAAAAATAATGCTACCTTTGAGCCAAGTCTATCTGCACGCGCTTTCTCAATATTGAAACGGTCCTCAAGAAGGTATCTGTTTGGCAATCCTGTTAAAACATCATGCGTTGCCTGATAATATAAAGCCTCCTGGACCTTTTTTATATCTCTTATATCTTCATAAACCCCTATAATCCCAATGGTTTTTTCACCAATTTTTAAAGGTGATCCTGACACAAGCACAGGAATTTCTCTCCCATTTTTAGTAAGTCTTTTCCGCTCAACTCTCACATAACCCGTATCCTTTGCAATATTATCAAGTGAATATCCATCTTTTAATTCATTTTTTGGGACAATTAATTCGTTGAGGTCCTTTCCTATAATTTCATTTCCTTTGAATCCAAAAAGGTTTTCAAATTGTGGATTTACATCAATAATTTTTGAATTGTTGTTAAGCAAAACTGTTGCAATAGGCAAATCATAATTCATTTCCCTAAAAATCGTGATAATGTCTTGTGATACAAGTCTTAGAATAATAGAATAAGGCTTATATGAATATTCTGTAATTTCAAAAATATATTCATTGTTGTTAATGTTGAAAGGATATTGCACTTTACCGTTTAAAATGGAAAATGCCTTTAATCCGCGCAATATTAAATTATTTTGTTTGGCAAGATCGTTTAGTGTTTTAACTTTCTTTAAGGATAGCGTTTTAAAAAAGTTTTTTTCCTCCTTTAATTCACCTTTTAGCAATCCTCTCATTGTTTTTACTTTTCGCTTAAATACAAACACTGCATAAGGATTTACTTCCACATAAGCACTCCTTTTTAATTTTTTGAATTTTATATCCTTTCAAGTTCATTATAAACGATTTTGCATTTCAAGAAAAATGAATATAATAGTAAAATTTTCGTGATAGGAGGTTGAAAACGGTTGACAAAAACTGTATATTGTTAAATATGGAAAATAGGAAGCTATTAACTACACAAAACTTAAAAGAAATTTATGAAATAAGTAGAGGGACTATTTTAAGTTTGGAAAGAAAAAGAGGAAGCTTTCATGATAACCTTGCAATGTGAGTTAGAACTCTCTAAAACAGATAAAGAATTACTCTTAAAACTTATGAGAAAATTCTCATCATGTATGAGATTTGCATACAACAGACTAATAGAAAAGTTAGTTCCTGTGCTTGGTGCAGGGACTATGGTTAGCCAAATTCCGCCTGTAGGCTATATGGCTAACCTGAATTGGCGGACTACAAATAAGCCTACCAAAAGTGTAAGTGTTATACACTTTTGAGAACCAGGTAATTATGGTTGAAGGAAAATTTATTTACTTTAATGGGCATTTCGTCGAATGGGACAAAGCAAAGATCCACATTTTGTCACATGTAATACAATATGGCTCAGGAGTTTTTGAAGGAATTAGAGCATATGAAACAAAATTGGGCACTGCAATTTTTAGGGCATATGACCACTACAAAAGACTTAAAGAATCAATGAAAATGTACCGAATGGAGACAAGTGAAACAATAGAAGACTACATAAATATCACAAAGGAACTTCTCATAAAAAATGGACTTAAAAGTGCATATATTAGACCTGTGGTATACAGAGGATTCGGGCCAATTTCACCAAATCCATTACATGCACCAATTGAAACAGCAATTGCCGCATTTGAAATGCCAAATTTATTTAACGAGAAAGTTGAAAAGGGAATAAATGTATGCGTTTCATCATATAGAAGATTTGCACCTGATACAATCCCTGCAGTTGCAAAAGCGACAGGAAACTATCTAAACTCACAACTTGCGATGATGGAAGCAGAATTAAATGGCTTTGACGAAGCAGTTATGCTTGATGTTTATGGATACATTTCTGAAGGACCAGGAGAAAATATTTTCCTTGTAAAAGATGGTGCACTATACACGCCGTCATTGACGAATTCGATATTAAAAGGAATTACTCGGGACTCGATTATAAAGATTGCAGGTCTTCTAAATATCCCTGTATTTGAGCAAAATCTTCCAAGAGAGATGCTTTATGCAGCAGATGAAGTGTTCTTTTGTGGCACTGCTGCAGAAATAACACCAATTGTTTCTGTCGATAGAATCCCTGTAGGAGATGGTAGTGTTGGTAAAATTACAAGAATGCTTATAGAAAAATTTAGAGAAATCGTGCATGAAGGAAAAGACCCATTTGGATGGCTTGAATTCGTAGAAGCTGAGGGGTATTAAGGAATAAATAGTAAGTATAACTCCATCTTTTAAAGTATCTTAAAAATTCTTTGTAAAATGTATTGACTTATTTATACCCATTGTGGTATAATTTATGCGTATTTTTTAAAAAATCTATGGGAGGTAGTAGATGGAGACTTTCGCTCTTTCACGGCTTGAAAAGAAAATTTTAAGCCTTGGTATCGTGGGTAAGGTTGCGTTAACACTAACCTTTGTAGTTTTAACGGCAATTTCATCTCAAGTCAAAATCTTTCTTCCATTCTCACCTGTCCCAATAACAATGCAAACATTCGCCGTAATTCTTTCGGGAATTGTTTTAAAGGAAGAAGGAGTAATTTCACAAGTTCTCTATTTGACACTTGGAATTCTTGGTGTAGGAGTATTTACTAATGGTGGTGGATTAAGCTATGTGTTCTCGGCAACTTTTGGATACATTGTTGGGTTTATACCTGCTTCATACCTTGCTGGAGTTTTTACAAGAAAATTTGTTAGCTCAAAAATGCTTATCTTAGGGCTTATTCTTGCTGATCTTTCGATTTATGTTCCAGGACTTTTGTGGCTCTATGTGATTTTATCAAGAAGTGGAAGTGTTAGTTTATTCCATATTTTATCTGTTGGATTCTTCCCATTCATTATTGGCGATATTCTTAAAATTTTTGCCTCTTTTGGTTTTGCAAAAGCAATAAAAAGAATATAAAAAATCTGAGGGGGAAAGATACCCCCTCAGTACTCCCCCATAAACATTAAAAATCTTTTTATCCTTAGGGGTAAGTTAGAAAGGGGATGTGCCCCTTTCTAATTGAAGTCATCCCGAACAAATATTAGGGATCTACGCCTTTCAGGGGGAGTTAGAGGGGAAGAATTGCAAGCCCCCCTCCAAATTAGGTATTCATCGCCTTCGGCTTCGGAATGACGAAAAACGGAAATCGGAAGAGACAAATTTTTACCTTTTTTTATCTTCAATTTCACATACGGGACAGAGTTTTCCACGACCTTTAAAAAGAGCACCACATTTAGCGCACCTTTTATAGCCAAGTTTCTCCATTTTTTTCTCGGCAATTCTATATGCGATAAGGACATTTCTAAAAGATTCTTTCAACTTATCATCACCTTTAAAACACAATAAAAGCGAATCTATCCAATCATAATCAGTCTTATCCAACTCAACTTCGACATTTTCAACAATGTTCTTTAACTTCTTTTTTGCCTTTATTTTTTCTTCTCCAAACGGAATGAGCCTAAAATTTAAATACTTAACAGGTGTATCTTCACCACTTTTTTCCTTTATCATCCTTATCAAATCGTCTTTCATTCTTTCAAGTTCTCTCTTAAAAAGCGGTGAACTTACGCCAATAAAAATAGTCTCATCCTGATATTTTAAGGGGCGAGTGTATCTTGCAAGTTGTTCTCCAACAATTTCGCCCCATTTCACTACAGGATAAAATCCTTTAATCTTTTTTAGAAGTCCTCTCCTCTCAAAAAAATCGTCAATACCTCTTTTAATTGTTTCCATTTGAACCATTCTCAAGTGTTATGATATTTGCACTATCAAGAATCTTTTTTGAAACATCGTCAATGCTAACGGATGTAAGTATAACCTGATTATTCTTTATATAGTTTAATATTTTATCCCTTTTCACTTCATCAAGATGAGAAAAAAAGTCATCGAGAAGAAGTATGGGTGCAGTGCCTTTATAACGCTCAATTAATTCACTTTCGATGAGTTTCAAAATAAAACCTATACTGTATGCCTCTCCTAATGAGGCAAATTCTCTTAAATTTATTTCTCCATCAAAAATTTCTATCTCATCAAGATGAATACCATAGAGTGTTCTTTTTTTATTTACCTCATCGGTCAGTGAATCTGTATCAAGGAGTTTTTCAAGTTTTGAGGGACGATAAATTATCGTTAAATTAGATTCCTTTTCAAATATGGTGTAAAATATATTTCTAATTCTTTCATTAAAGTCATTTATTATCTTTTCTCTCTTTTCCCTAATTTTTCTCCCATAATCATAGATCTCCTGGGATAAAAATATAAGTAAATCCATTGTGAAATTACCATTTTTAAGATATTCATTTCTTCTCTCAAGAAAAGAGTAATATCTTAAAACATTCTTGTAGTAATCCTCATCAGTAAATGTTAATACGTGGTTTATAAAATCCCTTCTCTTTGATGGTCCATCTTTAACAAGTTCAACAAGAGCATAGTCTGTTACAATTACGGGAAATTTTCCGATAATTTCAGAAAGTGCTTTAACCTTTCTTTTGTTTAGATGAACAATTTTTTTATCCCTACTAAAGAGGATTGAAAGAGTATTTGGATTTGCGTCTGCTCCTGAAACTTTATTAAAAATTCCTTCAATAAAAAAATAATCATCATTTACGTTTACGCAATTTTGCACAGCATTCGTTACAAAACTTTTTCCTGTCGAAAGTAAATATATTGCTTCAAGTAAAGTTGTTTTACCGCTTCCATTTTTTCCAATAATAATGTTAAAACCACTATCAAAGTTAAATCTTTCCTCCTTAAACCTTCTAAAATTCTGCAAAAGTAAACTTTCAATTATCATTCAATCGGCTTCTGAGGCATTATTACATAAAGATAATCTTCAGAATCAGTGCCTTTTACTAAAACAGGATGTATCGGACCCTGAATCCCAAAGAAAACAGTCTGGTCTTTAACATGTTCAATTCCATCAATAATTTTTTCAGCATAAAACTGTAGCGATACTTCAGCGTTCGTTTCGCAAGGAATTACCTTTTTGCCTTGCCCAATCTCAGAAGAACTTGACTCAATAATGAGATTCCCATGTGAGAATGTAAATATAATCCTTCCTGTTCCTTTCTTAGCAAATACTTCAATAATATCAAGTGCATCCATAAGGACATTCTTTGCAACTTTTCCGTAAAACTCAGCTTCCCCTGGAATTACGCTTTCATACTGTGGAAACTGTCCATTAATTAAAAGGCTTATAAGAGATAAATTTGGGAGAGAAAATTTAATATTAGATTCTGTAACCTCAATTTGAACGGGTGTATTATCTTCATATGATAAGTGTGTTAAGATATCAAGTGCTTTCCAGGGTACAATAAAACTTGTTTTTGGAAGTCCAGCCTCTTTGATTTTATTTAAAGCAAGTGCAGTGCTATCTGTTGCAACCAAATTTACATAATCATCTTTTATATCAAAATAGACTCCTTTAAATTCCCGTCTACTTTCTTCCTTTTTAGATGCAGCAAAGATAGTATTCTCAATAAGTTCCTTAAGTGTTCCAAATGAAAGTGAAAATTTTAGTTCTGAACTTACCTCTGGGATAATTGCAAATGCCTCAGGATTAAATGTATGAAGTGTAAACTCTCCGCTGTCTTCTTTTATTACTGCCTTCTTTTCTTTTATTTCCAACTCGATGTATTCACCTTTAAACTTTGGCGTAATATCCCTTAGAATATCATAAGGAAGAATAGTGCTTGTCTCTAATCCATTCTCTAAAATTTCAACTTCAAGTGCATATTCCATTGCCTGTTCAAGATTTGTCGTAGTTAGAGTTAATTTGTCGTTTACTTTTAATAAGATATTTTCCAAAATTAGATCTACCGATTTACCTGAAATTACTTTTCCAACATTATTTACTGCCTTTGTAAGTTCGCTTGTTTTTGCTTTTATCCTCATAATCCACCCCTTTTTTATTATTAATTATTTTAATAAATATTGAAAGAATCATAATAACCTTCATAATACATGTGAATAGCGTGGAAAGATTTAATAAAAGCAATTATTTTGTAAGTTTTCCTTGTGTAAAAACTTGTTAATAACTTTGTTTTCTTTTCCACTTTTCCACAACCCATTCTAATTTCCACAAACTATCCACATTTATCCACAAACTTATCCACATTTTGCACATATATCCACAACTATTCTTTTAACCTGTTTATAATTTCATCAACAAGTGCACGCATTGTTTCGGTTTTCTTTACTTCTTCTTTTATTTTTGCATATGCGTGCATTACAGTTGTGTGGTCTCTTCCGCCGAATGCATCGCCAATTTGTGGAAGAGAAAGATCTGTGAATTCTCTTGTAAGATACATTGCAATCTGTCTTGGAAGGACAATGTTTTGTGTTCTTCTTTTATCAGACAAACTTTCCACATCAACATTAAAATAATTAGCAACAACCTTCTTTATGCGATCAACGGTTATTGGTTCAGAAGTCTGTTTTATGATATCAGAAAGTGCATTTTTAGCAAACTCAACAGTTATATTTTCATTCAATAACGATGCCTTTGCAACGAGTCTTATAAGGGCGCCTTCAAGTTCTCTTATATTTGAGAATATGTTGTTTGCAATGTAGGCTAATACTTCATCTGAAATAGTAATATTTTCCTTTTGAGCCTTTTTCTTTAAAATGGCTATCCTTGTCTCGTAATCAGGAGGTTGAATATCGGTTATAAGTCCCCATTCAAAGCGAGAACGTAAACGCTCTTCAAGTGTTGCAAGTTCCTTAGGTGGTACATCAGAAGTAATTACAATTTGTTTACCTGTTTCATGAAGTGCATTGAATGTGTGGAAAAACTCTTCTTGCGTTCGTTCTTTTCCCACAAGAAATTGAATATCATCAATGAGAAGCACATCAGTTGTTCTGTACTTCTTGTGGAATCTATCAATGAGATCACTATTGCTCTGTGCGTTCTGTATTGCAAAGATAACTTCATTTGTAAACTTTTCGGCCGTGGTATAAATGATTTTTATGTCTTTAAAGTTTCTTATAAGTTCGTGCCCTATTGCATGCAAAAGGTGTGTTTTCCCCAAACCAACTTTCCCGTAAATGTAAAGTGGATTATACACCTTGCCGGGGTTTGATGCAACTGCTTTCGCTGCAGCATAGGAAAGCCTATTACCACTTCCAACTACGAATTCTTCAAATGTAAAGTCCTTATTTAAAGTGATGTTGTTTACGATGATAACAGGGGGAGTTTTTGGTTTTTTTTCTTCAACGATTATATTTAGTAAAATACTTTTTCCACTTACCTCTTGAAGAGTTGCATTTACCAAGCTTGCATACTTTGTTTCAAGCATCTCTTTTACAAATGTTGATGGAGCCTTCAAAATAATTTCTGAATCACTCTCTGAAACAAACTCAACAGGCCTTATAAATGTTTCAAAAGCAGGCACACTTAGGATTTCTTTTAATTGCTCCAAAACTTTTTCCCAGGTATTCAT